>CBFDDT010000199.1:0-6450 GCA_965603635.1 uncultured bacterium
GGCTTCGCCATCGTGCCAGAAGGTCGTGCCGGCCAACGGCGAGACCGTCATCCTCAAGCGAGGCATCAGTTCCTTCGCGGGAACCGATTTGCCCGCACTGCTGCAGGGCCAGGGAATAACGACGCTGATACTGGCCGGCATAGTTACCCATTGGGTCGTCGAGGGCACGGCGCGCGATGCCGCCGACCGGGGTTATCGGCTGATCGTGCTCAAGGATTGTTGCGCCAGCGGCGCCCCGGAGCGCCACGAAGCGGCGCTCGCCAACATGGCCAGCCTGGCCGAGATCGTGACGGCCAACGACCTGAAAGCGGTGTTATCCGGCTGACGCGCAGGGCAGCGCGGCGATTTCTCCGGACCCGGATTCTTTCTTCGACTCGCCCGATACGGTTTCGAATTCAGCGTCGTCCCAGGCCAGCATGCCGCCGCGCAGATGAGTGGCCTTGTCGTAATCCGTGGACAGCATTATGCCGGCGGCCTGCGCCGAGCGGCGGCCGACCGCGCAGGTAAGCACAAGCCGGCGTCCGTCGTCGGCCGGCAACTTGCGGATATCGAACTTCGACAGCGGAAGGTTGATGGCGCCGGGAATGCGGTCTTGCGCGAATTCCCATTCCTCGCGCACATCCACCAGCACGGCCATGTCGGACGACAGCCAGCGACACAAAGTCGTGGCGTCGATTTCGATTAGCCTCTTCTCCGTCCATGCAGCCGTATCCGTCATAGCTTGAATTCCTTTGAAAATACTTCGCCCGCCACTCTTGCGAACGCCTGGATCTTATTTACGCAATATAGAGGGGGATTTCAAGCAAAATATACATTTTAATGTGGTATATAAGATGTTATACTTTTATTTTAGTGTGATTTATTTCCGTATTTTATTGTTATAATTAAACAATCATACGCGAAGCAACCCGGTTTCTGGGTCATCGCTTAAAAATCTCTCTTTCGTGGCATGAAAATTAATTTCCCGCTGTTGATTCCCTGCCCCCGCTGTTTATAATATATAAAGGTCAGAAATGACGTTTCCGGAAATGTCGGCAGGCATGGGGCGGAGACAGGATTTCCAGAAAGGAACTGAACCATGTGTGGCATCGCTGGTATCATGTACAAGACGCCCGGTGGCGGCGACACCGGCCGCGACCTGATCAACATGCTCGATGGCTGTCAGCATCGCGGCCCGGACTCGACCGGCTTCGCGCTTTATGGCGACGGCCATGACGGCGAACTGCTGCTGCGCTTCATGGTCTCGACCGACGATGGCGGCAAAACCAGCATTAACGCGATCAAAAAAATCCTCGGCGACTATAATTGCGATATCCTCGACGAAGAGACCGAGGGCGGCAATTACCGCGTGCGGGTGAACTTCACCGGCGACCTGCAAAAATTCGCCTACGCGCTGGAACATGGCGCGACGGTAATTTCCATCGGCTCCAGCCTGGAGATCATCAAGGACATCGGCGGCGCCCATGACGTCGACGACATCTACCATGTGGCGCGCTACACAGGCACGCACGGGCTGGGCCATGTGCGCCTGGCCACCGAATCGGACGTCAAACCCGAGGCAGCCCATCCCTTCTGGGCCACCGGCTTTTCCGACGTCGCCATCGTCCACAACGGACAGATCACCAATTACTGGAAGATGCGCCGCCGGCTGGAACGCAAGGGCTTCGAATTCCGCACCGACAACGACAGCGAACTGATCGCCGTCTATCTGGCCGAAAAGATGTCCCATGGGGTCGCGCTGAAGGACGCGCTTCGCGATTCCATCGACGATCTGGACGGCACATTCTCCTTTCTGGTCTCCACCAAGGACGAGATCGGCTACGCCAAGGACCGGCTGGCCGTGAAGCCGATGGTGCTCTACGAGACCGACGATATGATCGCGGTCGCCTCGGAAGAGGTGTCGCTGAACCGGCTTTTCCCCGGAAAGGCCCTGAACACAATGGAACCGGCGCCAGGGACGTATAACACGTGGTCACGATCGACTTATCCAAACAATCAATAACAGCCGCCAACGAACTTATCCGCCAGTGCGGCGAAAAGGGTGAGGATGTCGAAGTCCTGAACCCCGACGCGCGCCATCATATCGGCGTCGGGCTGACCCAGGACATCACTGTGCGCGTGCGCGGCTCGGCCGGCTATTTCTGCGCCGGGCTGACCGATGGCCCCAGTTTCGAGATCGACAGCAATGTCGGCTGGGGACTGGCGGACAATATGTACAAGGGCTCGGTCGTTGTCGGCGGCAATGCCGGCGCCATCGCCGGCGTCGCGATTCGTGGCGCCGAGGTCGTGGTGAAGGGCAATATCGGCTCGCGCGCCGGCCAGGTGATGAAGGCCGGCACGCTGTGCTGCGCCGGCAATGCCAACTTCATGGCCGGCTACATGATGTATGGCGGCCGCATTATCATCCTGGGCAATTCCGGCGAAAAGGTCGGCGAGGACATGGCGGCCGGCGATATATTCGTTGGCGGCGAGGTGCAGTCGCTGGGTTCCGACGCCGCGCAAGTGGAACCGACCGAAGAGGACTTGAAGGGTATCAGGGAATTCCTCGACAAATACGGCCTGGAATTCAACGGCACCTTCAAGAAGATCGTCAATGCCGGCACCAAGCTGCGCTACAAGAACCCCGAGCCGCCACGCCGCAACATCCCCTTCTTCACCTTCTCCGGCACCACCGATTACTGGAACGAGAAGGTCCAGGAAGACATCTACGTCAAGTCGCAGATGGGCCGCTATCGCATCCGCGGTTATGGCGCCGCGCGGCCGCTGCCGCATTTAACCGACATCGCCTTCAAAAAGGATTTGTCGCAGGCGGGCCGCGATCCGGAACTCCTGAAACGGATTCAAATGCGCACGTTGCTGGGCGACAAGCACGGCGCCAAGCCGCTGGACCTGTCGATGCCGGTGATGATCGCGCCGATGAGCTTCGGCGCGCTGAGCCGATCGGCAAAGCTATCGCTGGCCATTGCGTCGCGCATGTCCGGCATCGCCGAGAATACCGGCGAGGGCGGCATGATGGACCAGCAGCGCGAGGAGGCCGACCAGCTGATTTTCCAATGCCTCGCCGGGCGGCTGGGCTGGAATATCCATGACATGCAGCGCGCCAACGGGCTGGAAATTTACATCTCCCAGGGCGCCAAGCCGGGCCTCGGCGGCCAGTTGATGGCCAAGAAGGTGACCAAGGAGCTGGCCACCATCCGCGGCATTCCCGAAGGCATCGATTTGCGCTCGCCCTCGCGGCACCCGGATGTGCTGGGCGCCGACGACCTTGTCATCAAGGTCGAGGAATTCCGCGAGGCCACCGGCCACCGTATTCCGGTTTCCATCAAGCTGGGCGCGGGCCGCGTGCGCGACGACATCAAGATCGCGATGAAGGACACGTTCGACTATGTCGAGCTGGACGGGTTGCAGGGTTCCACCGGCGCCGCCGGCGCCGAAGTTCTGGAGCATGTCGGCATCCCGACGCTGTCCGCGATCCAGGAAGCGCTGGACGCGCTGGCCGAAATCGACGCCACCGGCCAGTTGCCCATCGTGCTGATGGGCGGCATCAAGGACGGCGTGGACGCCGCCAAGGCGCTGGCGCTGGGCGCGGACGCGGTGGCGGTCGGCACCTCGGCGATCATCGCCGGCGGCTGCATCGCCTGCATGCAGTGCCATATCGGCAACTGCGTGGTCGGCATCGCGACCCAGGACCCCGAGCATGAACGCCGCTACAACACGCCGGTCGAGGCCGTGCATATTCACCATTTCCTGGAGGCCATGCGCTGGCAACTTGCCGCGATCACCGACGGGCTGGGCTATTCGGACGTGAAGCAGCTTTGCCGCGACGATCTGGTGGCGACCACGCCGGAGGCCGCAAAAATTACCGGCCTGGAATATGCGCCGGAATACCGGGATCCCAACCTTCAACTCAAGGCGAGCTGAAATGACTGATAAGAGACTTGCCGGAACTCCGCTGGGGTCGGGCTGGAGCCCGCTCGACATGCGCGACGACACCGACGATTTGCATTTCGTCCCGGCGCCCTGCCAGATCGCCTGCCCGATCGGCACCGACGCGCCGTCCTATATCGGTCTGATCTGGGAAGGCAAACAGCTTGAGGCCTTCGAGGCGATCACCGCGACCAACCCGTTCAGTTCGGTCTGCGGGCGGGTCTGCGACGCGCCCTGCGAGCCGGCCTGCCGCCGTACCGACAGCGACGGCCCGCTGGCGATCCGCAATCTCAAGCGCTACGTCATGGACGAGCTGGGAACCGATATTCATCTGGATCCCGTAAAGGTCACGCAAGACAAGAGCGTCGGCATCGTCGGCAGCGGCCCGGCCGGGTTGACCGCCGCGCAGGATCTGGCGATGGCCGGCTACAAGGTCGATGTCTACGAGAAATTCGAGCGCGCCGGCGGCGTCATGCAATGGGGCATTCCCGGCTTCCGCCTGCCCGAGCGCATCCTGGACGAGGATATCGACCGTATCCTTAAGCGCTGCCCCGGCATCACGATCCATACCAACACCGCCCTTGGCGAACAGGTCAGCCTGGACGAATTGAAGCAGCGCCATGAAGCGGTGCTGCTGGCCATCGGCGCAGCCTGGGGCAAACCCATGGGTGTGCCCGGCGAGGACCACAAGCTTGTCGAGGACGGCGTTGGTTTCCTACGCCGCATCAATTCCAGCGGCGACCGCCCGACCCTGCCCGAGACCGTGCTGGTCATCGGCGGCGGCGACGTGGCGATGGATGCCTGCCGGGTGGCCGCGCGCATGCCGGGCTGCAAGAACGTCAAGGTCGTCTACCGCCGCGGCCCGGGTGAAATCCCGGCCCGCAAGGATGAACTGGAAGGCGCCATCAAGGAAGACATCGAATTCGTCTACCACGCCCAGCCGGTGGAGATCGTCGAGAAGAACGGCGGCCTGGCGCTGCGCTGCGTGAAGACCGAACTTGGCGAGCCGGAAGAGGACGGACGGCGCGCCTTCCGCACCGTTCCGGGTTCCGAATACGACATCAATTGCGGCATGATCATCGCCGCCGTCGGCCAGACCAGCGCCTGCGACGAGCTGCGCGAGAGCGGCCTGATCAAGACCGACCGCGTGGACACCGACTTCGAATCCATGCGCACCGGAGACCCCCAGGTTTTCGGCGCGGGCGACGGCGCCTTCGGCGGCTCGACCATCGTCATGGCCATGCATCACGGCCACAAGGCGGCCTATTACATCAAGCAGCATCTTGAAGGGAACGAGGCCCCCCTGCCCTACCACACACCCTACCGCACCCGGCGGATCGATGTGGCGCAGGACATCATGTGGGAGAAACATCCCCGCCAGGAGCAGGAATTCCATGGGCTTGGCGACAAGCCGGCCGAATTCCCCGAGATCGAAACGGAATACAACAAGGACACCGCCATCGCCGAGGCCGCGCGCTGCTTCCGCTGCGATGCGGAAACCGGCGCCGCGGATTATTCGGTGAAGAACCGCGAGGATATCTTCCTGATGGCGCGCATGCAGCCCGAAGACGCGAAGTCGCAAACCGCCATGCTGCAGAAACGCCTTAAACCCCGCGAAATCCTGATTACCCCGGAACAGCCGGCCAGTTTCGACGACCTCGTCTTCCTGCCGGCCAACCTGTCGCGCCTGGTGATCGACCCCTATCGCGAGGCCTGCCGCACCGACAGTAAACTGGGTGGCGGGATCGATCTGCGGAACCCCTACCTGGTGACCGGCCTGGACGACGCCCCGGACGAGATCCGCATGGCGGTGGCCAAGGGCGCGGAGAATAACGGCTGCGGCTGGCTGGGACGGGTCAAACCGGACGGCGACCTGCCCTGGCTGCAACTGTTGAAACCGGGCGAGGAGCCCGATGCGAATGCCGCCGCCGCGATATACGAAATCGGCGACGACTTCACGGCCTTCGAGCCCAAACGGGCGAACGCCGCGCAACTCGTCGGCCTGTCGGTACAGAGGCCGGCGCTTGAAGCGGCGATCCTCTTCGCGCTGGAGAACGATATGGAACTGATGGTGCTGGACGGCACACGCGGTTCTGAACTGACCGGCCCACCGGACATGACCGTGCTGCGCGACGCAATCCGTGTCCTGCGCGGGATGAACCGGGAGGAAGAGATCGACCTCATCTGGTACGGCGGCGTACGATCCGGCACCGACGTCGCCAAGGCGCTGGCGCTGGGCAGCGTGGGTGCTGCGGTCGGCGTGTCCATGGCGATCGCGGCTGGTGGCACGGTTTCGGATGGCGTGATTTCCTACGCCGGCGACCGCACGCTGGAGGAGCGTATAACCGGCGCGGAATACCTGATCCAGAGCATGGCGAGCGAAACCTCGATCATGGCCCGCTGCACCGGCAAGACCAACGTGCATAACCTGGAACCCGAAGACTTGAAAACCATCACCATCGCGGCCTCGGAAGCCACGGGGATTCCACTGGCGGGCACACGGTAGGGCGGCGCAACCTCGCC
>CBFDDT010000200.1:0-6442 GCA_965603635.1 uncultured bacterium
AAGTGGAAGACCGGACACATGACCCGAGTCGAAACTCGTTACGGCTGCTTCCTTCCGGATCTGACCGGGTTGGCGAGGGACCCGCCCATGCGCCAGCCTTCCGAAGGCACTATATCAGGGATGGAGGGGAAAAGGGCAAGCCCCCAATTGGTATGATTCGACGGAACTTCGGCAAACAATTGCCTGAATCGCTGCGATGCTCCAGTATCCGGCCGATGAAAAACCCAAACATATACGCCTCTGGCGGGATTGATCGGGCGGCCAAGCTGCGGGAGGATTCGGGCTGGGTCGCGGAACGGCTGGGCGATCCGGCGACGCGGATTGCGGCTGTCTGGCGCTCGCGCAACCTCGTGGACCTGACCGGCGAGCCGACGCCGCATCTGCTGGCGCCCGACGCGGCGCTGCTGGCGGAAGCTCGGGCGGTGGCGCTGCTGGGGCTGGTGGAGGGCGTCGCGCATTTCGCGCTCGATTTGTCCCACCGCGACGAGGAAACGCTGGGCGAAATCGGGCAATTCGAGGATTTGCGCACGGTCGGACCGCTGATGGGCCATGGCGACGGGGCGCTGATGGCCTATGCGCGGGGCATGATGCACTGGCATCTGGCGCATCTGTATTGCGGGCGCTGCGGCCACCCGACCGAGCCGCGCCAGGCGGGCCATGTGCGATTCTGCACCAACGCGACATGCGCCGTGCCGGCCTTCCCGCGCACCGATCCCGCGGTCATCATGCTGATCCATCACGGCGATTATACGCTGCTGGGGCGGCAGGCGGTCTGGAAGCCGGGCATGCATTCGGTGCTGGCCGGCTTTGTGGAGCCGGGCGAGAGCCTGGAGGACGCGGTGGCGCGCGAGACGATGGAGGAGGCCGGTGTCGAAATCGACGACGTTACCTATCATTCCTCGCAGCCCTGGCCCTTCCCGTCCTCGATCATGCTGGGTTTTTCCGCCCGGGCAAAGAGCATGGAGTTGAACATCGACACCGATGAGCTGGAATCGGCCCGCTGGTGCCACCGCGACGAATTGTTGAATTCCCCCGAGGACGAAACCTTCCACCTGCCGCGCCGGGATTCGATTTCCTATCGGCTGATCAGGGACTGGCTGGACGGGGAAGGGTAACGCCCACACTCAGCGCGGGATGTACCAGGCGGCGCGGATGCGGTGGCGGATCTGGTCGAGGATTTCCTCTATCGTATCGCCCTCGAAGACCTCGCCGCCGATGGTTTCGTCCTCGATGAGGATACGGTATTCCTGGACTTCCCCCTCCTCCGCCTCCACGGGCCGCAACAGAATCGCGGCGCGGCGCCAGATGCGGGCCGAATAGGACGGCGTTGCGCCCTCTTCATGCAGAATTTCGACGCGCAGTTCGACCGGTTCCTCGCCGGTCTCAATGGGGTCGATATCGAAGACCTTTACGACTTCGCTGAAGGAGACGGGCATGGGACTCCCTAACGGATCAACGCTTGTCGTAGCGGGCGGGATCGGCCGGGTAGACGCCGAGGACTTTCACCATGCGGCTGAAAAAGCCGAGCTCTTCCATGGCGAGGCGCACCGGTGTGTGGTCGGGGTGGCCCTCGATGTCGGCATAGAACTGGGTCGCGTTGAATGTGCCGCCGACCATGTAGGACTCCAGCTTGGTCATGTTGACGCCGTTAGTGGCGAAACCACCCATCGCCTTGTAGAGCGCCGCCGGAACGTTGCGCACCTGGAACACGAAGGAGGTGATGACCGGCCCGTCGTCCGACGGCGGATCGACCGGGTCCTTGGTCATGATCACGAAGCGGGTGGTGTTATGAACCGCATCCTCGATATCGTCGGCAAGGACTTCAAGCCCATAGATATCGCCGGCCAGGCGCGAGGCAATGGCGGCCTGGGTGGCGTCGCCCTGTTCGGCCACGAACTCGGCCGCGCCCGCCGTATCGGCATAGACATGCGGGTTCAGCCCATGTTCGCGCAGGAAATTCCGGCATTGGGAAAGCGCCTGTTCGTGGCTGAGCACCCGCTTCAAACCATCGATTTGCGCGCCCTTACGCGCCAGCAGCTTGTGGTTCACGCGCTGAAAATGCTCGCCGACGATATGCAGGCCGGATTCAGGCAACAGATGATGGATGTCGGCGACGCGGCCGGCCACCGAATTCTCGATCGGAATCATCGCGCACCCGGCGCGGCCCTCGCGCACGGTGGCAAAGACATCCTCAAAAGATGGGCAGGGCAAGGTGATGAGATCGGGAAACTTCGCCCGGCAGGCCATGTCGGAATAGGCGCCGTAATGGCCTTGAAAGGCGATCAGATTCGCCGGGTCCGTGTCTTTGCTCATGCCGTGTTTCTCATGCGGGATTTATCCGTCAGCGGGGCGCCAGCATAGCGCGGGCGCGGTCAAGGTCGGCGGGAGTATCGACACCCAGCGGCACCGTGTCAACGAGCGCCACGTCGATGCGCATTCCGGCCTCGAGCGCGCGCAGTTGTTCCAGCTTCTCGCGGCGTTCCAGCACCCCGGGCGGCAGCGAGACGAAACGGGTCAGCGCCGCGCGGCGGTAGGCGTAAAGCCCGATATGGTGATAGAGCGGTCCGTCGCCCCAGGGCGCGGTGACGCGGGTGAAATAGAGCGCCCGGCCGATCACCTGCCCCTCGTCCAGCCCAACCACCGCCTTGACCACGTTGGGGCTGACTCGTTCCTCGTCACGGGTGATGATGGCGGCCAGGGTCGCGATATCGACCGCGCCGTCGGCCAGCGGCGCCAGCGAGGCGCGCACCGAGGCGGGATCGATGGTCGGCAGATCGCCTTGCAAATTAATCACGGCATCATGGCGGCCATCGGGGTCGGCCTCTTCCAGCGCGCGGTGAATCCGGTCGGAACCGGATGGCAGGTCCGGGTCGGTCAGCACGGCCTGACCACCGGCGGCGCGCACGGCGTCGGCCACGATCGATTCGGCGGCGGCCACGATGACCGGACCGATATCGGCCTCCATGGCGCGGCGCCAGACATGCACGATCATCGGCTCGCCATTAATATCGGCCAGCGGCTTGTCGGGAAGCCTGGTGGCGGCGAGGCGGGCCGGGATGACCACGACGGGATTCTTGGGTAGACTCATTGGCGCCTTTTCGGGATGTTGCCTGCGACGAAACTTCGCTTTGTAGCGGACTAATGTTGATTTCCAACGATGCAGAGAATATACCGCGCTGGCCATCGGGAGAAGATGAAACAGGAATCATAGACCATGTCGAACAATTCATCCCTTAAAACCTATGCCGTCCTCGGCCTGTTTGTGGGCATCGCGGTCGCGGCGGTCGCTTATTTCGGGAGCATGATCGTTTATCGCCCCGGTGAGATCGAAAAAGCCGCCTACCCGCTGATCGCCGTGGAAGAGGCGGCGCCAGAGGCAGCGGCGGCGCCGGAAGAACAGCCCGCCGAACCGGAGACACCAGTCGTAACGGCCGAGCCCGCCGCGCCGGAAACTCCCGCGCCGGAGGCCCCGGCAATTGGCGACGAGGGTGTTGCCGCGCTGCTGGCAGCCGCCGATGTGGCCGCGGGCGCGAAACTTTCGAAAAAATGCAAAGCCTGCCACGGCTTCGACAAGGACGGCAAAAACAAGGTCGGTCCGAACCTGTGGGATATCGTCGGCAACGCCATTGCCGGCGGCGAGGGGTACAAATATTCCGGCGCGCTGACCGACATGGGTGGCGAATGGACCTACGACAATCTGGACGCCTTTCTGACCAAACCGAAGACATTCGCACCCGGCACCAAGATGAGCTTCTCTGGCCTCAAAAGCCCGGAAGACAGGGCCAATTTGATTGCCTTCCTGCGCAGCCTCAGCGACAACCCCAAACCGCTGCCCTGATTCATATAACATGACTGATCCCTGTCCCGACGTGTTCCTCGCCCTCGGCGAGCGGCTGGCCGATGCCGCCCGCGAAGTGCTGCTGCGCTATTATCGCCAGCCGCTGGGCATCATCGACAAGGCGGACGAGAGCCCGGTCACCATTGCCGACCGCGAGGCCGAAACACGGATGCGCGAGATCATCGCCGATACCTTCCCGGACCATGGGGTGGTCGGCGAGGAACATGGCTCCGATCGCGCCGATGCGGAATTTGTATGGGTGCTGGACCCGGTGGACGGCACCAAGGCCTTCCTGAGCGGCGTGCCTGTCTTCGGTACGCTGATCGCGCTGATGCAGGGCGGCAAACCGATATTGGGAATCATGGACCAGCCGGTAACCGGCGAGCGGTGGGTCGGCGCGGCGGGTCGCCCAACCCTGTTGAATGGCGTGGCGGTGCGCACGGCGCCGCGCGGAACCTTGAGCGACGCGGTGCTGTGGTCGACCTCGCCGCATATGTTCGACGCGGTCGAGGCGGAACGCGCTGCCTATGGCCGGCTGCGCGACACCGTGAAGTTCGTGCATTACGGGGGCGAATGCTATCAGTACGCCGCGCTTGCATCCGGCCATATCGATCTGGTCGTCGAGGGCGAAATGGCCCCTTACGATTATTGCGCCCATGTGCCCATCATCGAAGGGGCCGGCGGGGCAATTACCGACTGGCAAGGCGGACCGCTGGGCCTGAAATCGGGCGGCAAGGTGGTGGCGGCGGCCAGCCCGGAACTGCATAAAGCGGCGCGACAAATTCTCGCAGGGTGAACTCTGTGCGGGCGAAGATTGCCCGATAACACTTTAACAGGCATGATACAGATGATTCGGGCCGCCAGACGGTCCCCGGAGGATATCGGATGACCGACAAGAGCCAGGGCAAACAAGTTGCAATCGAGGCGGACCGTACCTTCCTCGTCGTCGTGGACGATTCCGAGGAAATGCAGGTTGCGCTTCACTTCGCGTCCCGTCGAGCGATGCGCACCGGCGGCCGTGTTGCGTTGCTTTATGTGCAGCAACCGGCGGAATTTCAGCACTGGATGGCGGTTGGCGACCTGATGCGCGAGGAAGCGCGCGAGGAAGCCGAGGGCCTGATGCAGAAGCTGTCGGCGGAGGTCAAGGAATGGTCGGGTAACTACCCGGTCGTTCATATGCGCGAGGGTGACATCGGCGAAGAGCTTGAGAAGCTTCTGGGTGAGGAAGAATCAATATCGGTTCTCGTTCTGGCGGCCAGCACCGAATCGTCGGGCCCGGGCCCGCTGATCAGCCATCTGGTCGGCAAGGGCGGCGCAAGATTGCGCGTGCCTGTAACGATCGTGCCCGGATCGCTGAGTGACGAAGAGGTCATCGCGATAACCTGAATTCAGGAATCGCTAAAAGGTACATTACGCAAAGGGTTGATTTTGGAGCGAACAGGAACAATCTTCTCCATCCAGACCTACATGCCTTTCCGGCGGGAGATTAGTTAAGATGTTTATTCAGACCGAGCAGACACCGAATCCGGCCACGCTGAAGTTTATACCGGGACAAGCCGTGCTGGCGGACGGCACGGTGGATTTCCGATCGGCCGGCGATGCCGCGGGCAAATCGCCGCTGGCCGAACGGCTATTTCGCGTCGATGACGTGTCGGGCGTATTTCTTGGCGCCGATTTCATTTCGGTTACCAAGAGCGACGATGCCGAGTGGCCCTTGCTGAAGCCCGCAATCCTGGGCGTGATCATGGAACACTTCACGGCCGGCAACGCGGTTATGACCGAAGGTGCGTCCAGCGAGGAAGAAGAAGACTACAACGAGGAAGACGCGGAGGTGGTGTCCCAGATCAAGGAGCTTCTGGAGACCCGCGTTCGCCCGGTCGTCGCGCAGGACGGCGGCGATATCGTTTTTCACGGGTTCCAGCAGGGCGTTGTCCTGTTGCATATGCGAGGCGCCTGCGGTAGTTGTCCGAGCGCGACGATGACCCTGAAAAGCGGCATCGAAAATATGTTGCGGCACTATGTTCCGGAAGTAACGGAAGTTCGCGCCGTATAGGGCATAAAAAAATACAGGGTCGGCCATGGTCGACTCGACGGGGGACACGGCGGTGGAGGTATCGCCTGATCGAATTGAACCGCGCCGGACCGCGAACAGCATCTGGCTGGGCGCGATTGCCGGTATCGCCGGCCTTGTTCTGATGATTGCCGTCGAAATGTCGACGGGACTGGCCGCGTCCGTCCCGGTTGTCCGCTTTGAGCCATCGCCGCCGACATATCATGCCGCGATCGCCGCCAGCCCGAAAATCTCGTTCATGGTGGCGCCGACCGTCGCGGAGCTGGAAAAGGCCTTCCGCGATGCGGGCTACAGCCTGGATCTGGTTCGCAAGTTCAACAAGCCTGTGCCAAGGTTGCGCCTTGTGGCCCTGCCCAGTGGTCTGGCGGAAATGGTGAATGCAAAGCGGCGGAAAGCAGTGTTCCTGGAGTTGATTTTGCCCTTGATTCTGGAGGCAAACACCCATATCGCGGTTGAACGCAGACGCCTGCTTTATGTCTCTATGGATCAAATAGTGAGTGTCCACCAGTTAGTTAGTGAAGCGTTAGTCATGA
>CBFDDT010000201.1:0-6442 GCA_965603635.1 uncultured bacterium
CCGGTTCCCGTGGAGCCAAAGCCGCCGGCGCCCCGTTCGGAAGACGGCAGTTCGGCTTCCGATCCGACCTCGTTCCAACCCAGCCGCGTGACCGGCGCCACCACCATCTGCGCGATTCGCATGCCGCGCGAGACTGTGAAATCCTCGTCGCCCAGATTGGCCAGGATAACCTTCACCTCGCCCCGGTAGTCGGCGTCGATGGTGCCCGGGCTGTTAAGCACCGTAATGCCGTTTTTCAGCGCCAGCCCGGAACGGGGGCGGACCTGCGCCTCATGGCCCGGCGGCAGTGCGATGACCAATCCGGTGGGAACCAGTGCACGCGCGCCCGGCGCCAGAGCCAGATCTGCGTCGATCGCCGCCAGCAGATCCAGCCCCGCGCTGTCGGCCGTGGCGTAGCCGGGTAGCGGCAAATCGGCGCCATGGGGCAGCCGTGTTACGGAAACATTTACGTTATTCATTATGCAACTCAAGCCTTTGCCACAAAATTCTCAGCAATTCGTTCAACAAGGCGCCGCGCGACTTCTTCCTTCGACATCCGGGGCCAGTTCTCGACCCCGTCGCCATCGATCAGGTGGATGACATTGGCATCGCCGCCGAAAGTGCCGGTGGCCGGCGAGACATCGTTGGCCAGAATCCAGTCCGCGCCTTTTTTTTCAAGTTTAGCCTTCGCATGTTCGACGACCTTTTCGGTCTCGGCGGCAAATCCGATCAGCAAACCGGGGCGCAGATTGCCGGCTTCACCCAATGTCCTCAGAATGTCGGGGTTCTCGGTCAGTGCCAGCGCGGGCGGCCCACCGCCGTTCTTTTTCATCTTCTGCCCGGCCTCTTCGGCCGTGCGCCAGTCCGACACCGCCGCGGCGCAGACCGCCACATCCACCGGCAGGGACTGCTGGCAGGCGGCCAGCATTTCGCGGGCGCTTTCCACATGGATCACCGATATGCCCGCCGGGTCCGCCAGGCCGGTCGGCCCGCTGACCAGTGTCGTCTGTGCGCCAAGATCGGCCAGGGCGCGGGCGATGGCGTGGCCCTGCTTGCCCGACGACCGGTTGGCGATATAACGCACCGGGTCGATCGCCTCATGGGTCGGGCCGCTGGTAACCAGCGCCTTGCGGCCTTCCAGCGGGCGGTTCCTTGCAGGGGCGCCACCGGACGGCGTAACCGCGGGCGCATTGCCGCGGAAAAAGGTCTCGATAGCGCCGAGGATTTCGTCCGGCTCGGCCATGCGGCCCTCGCCGAATTCGCCGCAGGCCATGTCGCCGGCGCCAGGGCCGACACGCAGCACGCCGCGTGACGCCAGGGTTTCGATATTGGCGCGGGTGGCGGCATGTTCCCACATGCGCACATTCATCGACGGCGCCACCAGCACCGGCTTGTCGGTCGCCAGCAGCGCGGTCGTCGCAAGATCATCCGCCAGGCCGGCGGCCATCTTCGCCAGAAGGTCGGCGGTGGCCGGCGCCACTACCAGCAGGTCGGCATCGCGGGACAGTTCGATATGCCCCATCGCGGCTTCGTCGGTCAGCGAGAACAGATCGTCATAGACCCTGTCGCCGCTCAACGCCGCCAGACTAAGCGGGGTCACGAATTGCGCGCCGCCCCTGGTCAGGATACAGCGCACCGACGCGCCCCGCTCCCGCAGGCGGCGGATCAGCTCAAGCGTCTTGTAGGCGGCGATGCCGCCCGCGACGATCAGCAGTATGCGCTTGTTCGAAAGCACGGGTTCGGGTGCTCCGGCGTTGGTTAAATCTACAGGCCGCTACTGTGATAAATACATAACCCGCATGCTGGATCGCGGCAACCCGTTCCTTTATCGAATGCTGGTTGAGCAAGTTTAACTAAAATTTGAGTTAAATTCCGTTCGATTGTGAATCGATCCTTGATTTGTACGGATTTTCGCTATCCAGCCAGTGCCAGAACGACTACCACCGTGACCAGCGCGGTGGCCGCGGCGACGATTGCCGCGGGCCATAGGCTGTTATCACGGCTTCGCAGCGCCGCCTCGGTTTCGGGATGCAGGCGAATACCGCCTTCCTCGATCATCTTGCCGGCCAGATCGATGCGATCCAGTAAGACCGGAAGTCGTTCCAATTGAGTCATCGCGGTTTCCGCCGCGTCGCGAATCCGCGCCTGCGGTCCCCGGTTCTCCCACATCCATTCCTCGATCAACGGCTGGGCCAGAATCCACATATTGACGGCCGTGTCCAGTTTGCGGCTGACGCCCTCGGCGACCAGCATGGTCTTCTGCAACAATAGCAACTGGGGCTGGGTTTCCATTTCGAATTGCTCGGTCACCTGGAATAGCTGGGCCAGCAATCGGGCCAGCGAAATCTGATCCAGCGGCAGGTCGAGGATCGGCTCGCCGATCGAACGGCAGGCCTGGGTGAAGGCATCGCGGGACTTGTGCGCCGGTACATAGCCGGCCTGGAAATGTACATCCGCCACGCGCCGGTAATCCCGTTGCAGGAAGGCCAGAAGCATGTCGGCCAGGTAATTGCGGGTCTTGCGGTCCAGCCGTCCCATGATGCCGAAATCCACCGGCATCAACGCGCCGTCGCGGCCGATGAACATGTTGCCGGGATGCATGTCGGCATGGAAGAAACCGTCCCGGAAAACCTGATAGAAAAAAACCTGGGCCGATTTCTCGATGATGTCGCGCGGGTCCAGCCCCGCATCCACCAGCGCATCGACCTCGTCGATGGAAATACCGTTGATGCGTTCGGTCGTCAGCACCCGGCGGCCAGTGCGTTGCCAATTCACCTTCGGCACATGAAAATCCCGGTCGCCGGCGAAGTTCTCGGCCAGTTCCACGGCGGCGGCGGCCTCCATCCGCAGGTCCATTTCCAGCCAGATTGTTTCCTCGAAGGTGGCGACCACTTCCACCGGTTTCAGCCGGCGCAGATCGGGCCGCGCGCGCTCCACCATCCGCGCCACCCAGTACATAAGGCCCAGGTCGCTGGCGAAAATAGCCTCGACGTCCGGGCGCAGCACCTTGACCGCCACCTCTTCGCCATCGGTGGTGGTCGCGAAATGGACCTGGGCGATAGACGCCGCCGCTATCGGCTCGCTTTCGAAATGATTGAATAATTCGTCGATGGTCCGACCCAGTTCCGCCTCGACGATCTTAATGGCTTGGTCCGACGGGAACGGCGGCAGCTTGTCCTGCAGGGACGACAGGTCGCTGGCCACCTCCTCGCCCACCAGGTCGGACCGGACCGAAAGGGCCTGGCCCAGCTTGATGAAGGTGGGGCCCAGCGCCTCGCAGGCGGCGGCCAGCCGTTCGCCCGGCCGGCCGGGTGCGCGGCGGCGCGAGATCAGCCTGACCAGCGTCATTACCGCGGGCGCCACGCCCAGCTTCTCCAACGGGAACAATGCGTCGTGGCGCGCCAGCGTGCGCGCGATCAGGAACAGCCGGAACAAATTTGCGATAGCCTTCAGCATATTGGCGCTGGCCCGTCAGATTCGCCAGGCGGAATGGATAGCAGCGATCCCGCCTGAAAGGTTCCGGTATTTAACCTGCTCGAGGCCGGCCGCCTCCATGAGATCGACAAGTTCCTGCTGTGGCGGGAAACGGCGAATGCTTTCGGCGAGATATTCATAGGACTCGCGATCACCCACTACCCATTGGCCCAGCGCCGGCAGCACCGAGAAGGAATAACGGTCATAAAGTGGCTCCAGCCAGGACCAGGCCAGATGGCTGAATTCCAGGCAGAGGAACCGCCCGCCGGGTTTCAGGACGCGCCGCGCCTCTGCCAGCGCCTTGTCGATATGGGTCACGTTACGCAGGCCGAAGGCGATGGTATAGGCGTCGACGCTGTTGTCGGGCATGGGCAAGGCCTCGGCATTGCCGACCGTCCAGTCGATGCCGCCCAAAATGCCCCGGTCGATGGCGCGGTCGCGGCCGACCAGAACCATCTCCTCGGTCAAATCGCAGACGGTGACCTTGCCGCCGCCTTTTTCCAGGAAGCGGAAGGCGATGTCACCGGTGCCGCCGGCCACGTCCAGCAGATGCATATCGGCGCGTGGCGCCAGCCAGCCGATGAACTCCGCCTTCCAGGCGCGATGGATGCCCAGCGACATCAGGTCGTTCATCAGATCGTAGCTGCCGGCCACGCTGTCGAACACGCCGCGGACCAGTCTGGACTTGTCCTCGGCGCGTACTTCCCGGAAGCCGAAATCGGCGACCTCTTCCATTCCGTCTTTATCCTTGTCTCGCATGGCGGCGACGATAGCGCAGCAGCGCCGCCTTTGCTAGAACGGAGCATGCCTGAATTGCCCGAAGTCGAAACCGTCCGGCGCGGACTGCAGCCCGTTCTTGAAGGTTATCTGCTGGCCGATGTGGTGCAGCGCCGCCCCAACCTGCGCTTTCCTCTTCCCGAACGCATGCCCGAACGGCTGCGCGGGCGGCGGGTCGCCCATATCGGGCGGCGCGCAAAATACATTCTGATGGAACTGGATAATGGCGAGGTGCTGATAATCCATCTCGGCATGTCGGGGCGGATAACGATCCATGAAGGCGCGCCGCCGCCGGCGGACAAGCATGACCATGTGGAATTCCTGACCGACGCCGGCGTGACGGCTCGCTTCAACGATGCACGGCGTTTCCGAATGATCGATCTGGTGGCCGGCGACGCGCTGGGCGACTATCCGATGCTGGCCGGGCTGGGGCCCGAACCTTTGGGCAACGAATTCAACGAAGCTGCGTTGTCGTCAGCGCTGGCCGGTCGTCGCACACCAATCAAGTCCGCGCTGCTGGATCAGCGCGTGGTTGCCGGGCTGGGCAATATATATGTCTGCGAGGCGCTGTGGCATGCGGGCATATCGCCCCGGCGCGGCGCCCATACGATCCCCGGCGCGCGGGCGGCCCGGCTGGTCCCCGCAATCCGGCGGGTGCTGGAGGCGGCGATCGCGGCCGGTGGATCCAGCCTCCGGGACTATGTCCAGGCCAGCGGCGAACTCGGCTATTTCCAGCATGAATGGCGCGCCTATGGCCGCGAGGGCGAGCCTTGCGGCGGCGAGGGCTGTGATGGCGTGATCCGGCGCATCGTTCAGTCCGGCCGTTCCACTTTCTACTGTGCACTGCATCAAAGATAATGTGCATTGCGGTATGATGATGCTATAGCAGGGCCATGCGACGGATTGCGGTCATAACAATTATGTTCCTGGCGCTGCTGGCGACGGTTCCGCCGGCTGACGCTCAAGGATTTTTCGAGCTGCTGGAGGACGTGCCGGTAATGCCGGCCCTTGCCCCGGTGGCCGATGCGGGCATTGAATTCGACGCGCCTTCGGGGCGCATCGTCGAGGCCTATGCCATCGGCGCCACCGACCGCCAATCGGTACTCGACTTTTACCGCGCTACTTTGCCTCAGCTTGGCTGGCAGGCCGGCGCCGGCAATGCCTTCCTGCGCGAATCGGAATCGCTGAAGATCGATTTCTTCGGGCCGGATGGCGAGATCACCGTGCGCTTCACGGTGGCCCCCGCAACATCCGGCGGCTGATACCCAAACAACCAACGCCAAGGAACATACGGAACGATGTCTTTCGAAAATATCATCGTGGAAAAACGCGAGGCCGTCGGCCTCATCACCCTGAACCGTCCGCAGGCGCTGAACGCGCTGTGCAATGCGCTGGTCGCCGAACTTGGCCAAGCGCTGGACGACATGGAGGCGGACGACGCCATCGGCTGCGTCGTGTTGACCGGTTCGGAAAAGGCCTTCGCCGCTGGCGCGGATATCAAGGAGATGCAGTCCCAGTCCTACATGGATGCCTATCTGGCGGACTTCATCACCACCGGCTGGGAACGTGTGACGACTTGCCGCAAGCCGGTAATTGCGGCGGTGGCCGGCTACGCGCTGGGCGGTGGCTGCGAGATGGCGATGATGTGCGACTTTATCCTGGCGGCCGACACCGCGAAGTTTGGTCAGCCCGAAATCACCATCGGGACCATCCCCGGCGCCGGCGGCACCCAGCGATTGACCCGTGCGGTCGGCAAAGCCAAATCCATGGACATGATCCTGACCGGCCGCATGATGGATGCCGAAGAGGCAGAGCGCGCCGGGCTGGTCAGCCGGATTGTGCCGGCCGATGGCCTGGTCGAGGAGGCCATGAAGACGGCGGCGAAGATTGCGTCGATGTCGCGTCCCAGTGTCATCATGGCAAAGGAGGCGGTTAATCGGGCCTTCGAGACCACGCTAGCCGAGGGTGTGCGCTTCGAGCGCCGCCTGTTCCATTCGACCTTCGCGACCGAGGATCAGAAGGAAGGAATGGCCGCCTTCGCCGAGAAGCGGAAGCCGGTTTTCAGGAACCGCTGACCTAAGAGTCTGGCCCGAAATATGTTGCTGTTTTCATTGGCGTTTGCCGAGTTGAACGCAAAGCGCGGCCTGCGGGGCGATGCCCACGCATCGGCCAAGGGACGCAACACCGCGGTCGGCCGGCAAGCGCCAACCCT
>CBFDDT010000202.1:0-6345 GCA_965603635.1 uncultured bacterium
GCGCCGCCTGACGCCCGACAATACAAAACGGCCTGTTGTTTGCTCCAGGCCGGGGTCGCCCTTCGGGGCGGCCCATTTTTTTGCGCAAATTTCCCGGCCGGTCGGAGCGTCGCGCAAGGCGGGCCACGAGCACATGCCTTAACCGTTGATTAACTCTTCCGTGTTATAAGTGTAAGTATACGTCTGATCTATCCGAAACAGGCGTGGGCGTTCTGGATGTCAACTCCTTAGGAATCCGCGCGTGCAATAATAGTCAGCGGTAAGAAGGGCTAGTCTCTGGCCCAAATCGGGCTCCTGTAAACAGGAGACAAAAAATGCTTCGAAAAACCAGCCCGGGGAAATTTCCCGGATTCATTCCCCTTTATGTCATTGGTATTGCCGTTCTGTCATTCGCGCCGCCTGGCGTGAAACCTGCGACGGCCGAAGAACCCCAAATACTTGCAACGCAATCGGCGGGGCCAGCGATCACGGTCGATGGCGACCTTGGCGAATGGAATGCCGTCGATGGGATAACCGTCCCACTAACCGGCAATGGCGGTGTGGATTCCGTCGAGCTAAAAGCCGCGATCCGGGGTGACAGGATCTACGTTATGGCGCTCTGGAACGATACGACCGAAAGCCGCCTGCACAAGCCGTATCAATGGGACGAGGCCGCCCAGGCCTATCAACGGACGAAGCAACTCGAAGACCGGTTTGCCGTCACCCTGGCCATGGCCGGCGATTTCTCCGAAAGCAAGCTGAGCGGCGCCGAATTCACCGCGGACGTCTGGCACTGGAAAGCGTCGCGCTCCGATCCAGCGGGCGTTGCCCATGACAAGATGTGGCGGGTTTCGCGGACCGCCTTCCCTAAAGCCAAGGAGTTCAGGGGCGACCAGGGCGAGACGATCTATATCGCGCGTCCCAGCGATGCGGGCGACCGGCTGTACCGGCCCGTGAAATACACGGAGCGCGCCGAAGAAATCATGCCGCGCTACGAGGTCAATCTCTCCGCGACGGGCAGCATTACGGATGTCGAGGCGAAAAGCGTCTGGCGTAACGGGCGTTGGTACCTGGAAATGTCGCGCAAACTGGACACCGGCAATCCGGATGACGCCGTCATTCCCAAATCCGGGAAAATCGAAATCGCGGTGGCGGCCTTCAACGATATCGACGGCCGGTACCACAGCACTTCCGGCAAAATCATTCTACAGACATCGGCCGGCATGAACTGATCGGGTTGAAATCTAGGGAGCGGTCGTTGGCGGGTAGACCGCTCCTGGCATAATGGAAATTACTCAATGGAAAAATTTATCCAAACGCAAACCGCTGGCGTGACGAATCAAGCCGCTGGCGGCCGGTTCAGGCTTTCGTGGATGATGGCGTTTTTTACCGCGGTATTTGTCGCGGTACTGTTGATTATCGCCGTAGTCATGGGTTCCTATCTGATCAACATCAAGAAACAGGCGGCCGAGACGACCGCCGTAACGATCCCCGAAACCGTCAAACAGAACCAGCAGGCGCTCAAGGCTGAAATGTTGGCGCGCTACGCTGAAATCGTCCTGTACGCGACCGATGAACGCGATCGCGCTAATGCGCGGCAGCAGGCGGCAACCGTCGTGGCCGAGTTGGCCGGCGGCGCGGACGCGAACCTGCACCGATCTCTCAAGGCGGCGGAGTTGGCGATCTTCCAGACCGCGGATTCGATGATCCGGGTGAACGGTTTGGCGGCGGACATCAGAGGCCACCTTCACCGGGCAGACCAGATTATCGGCGAAATCGACGAGAATCTCACGTCGATATCCGACGACACGTCCTATCGGGTCGGGTCCACGCTGGACAACATTAATAAAATGCTGGACGGCATGAGCGCCAGCGGCACTCACAACAGATCGGCGCTGGCCGCCAAATTCAGCAACGATATGGCGATGCTTGGCGACGACCTGCGAGAAAACATGAGCATCAATGAAGCAAGCCAGGTGTTCCTGGCCAGTTTGCGGTCGGGCAAGAGCCTCCTGCTCGAGGCGCTGGCCCTGGCTGACCGGAAATCGGTTACCGAGACCGCGAAACGATTTGACAAGACAGTGAAACTGATCGAGCGTCAGGTGAGCCAGTTCCCCGCAACGGGTGATTACGAGTATCTGCCGGATCAGGCGGCGAGTTTTGCCGTGTTTTCGGTAATATTCAAAATCCGCTCGGAAATGTTTGATCACCGGGCTGACGCCGAGTCCGCGAACGGCCAGGCCTTGAGCCTGCTGGCCGATATCCGCGAAAGCCTGTCCGCGGACGCGGCCGCCACCGCCATGTCCAGCACTCGCGCCATCGCCGAGGACGCGGATACCGTCCAGTATGTCGGATTGTTGCTGCTGGCGCTTCTTGCCGGCACCCTGGCGATCGGGGCCGTTGTCCTTGCCATTGTCGTAAAACCCGTAACACGGGCGTCGGAGACACTCGACGCTCTAAGCAACGGCGATCTGGATATCGAGCTTCCACCGGCGCCATGGCAGGAGTTCCTGGCTATCCGGAACTCCATCGCCAATTTCCGGGATGCCCTGATCGACAAGGAGGCCATGCTCCGCGAGCAGGAAGCCGAGCACGCGGCGAAGGACCGACGGGCCGATAAAATCGGCAGTCTCACCGATGGTTTCGACGCCAAGGCCCGTGAGGTGCTGCAGACGGTCGCCTCCGCGGCGACTCAACTGCAGCAGACGGCGGAGACCATGTCGGCCACCGCCGAGCAGACCAACCAGCAGGCCGGCGCGGTCGCAACCGCCTCCAACCAGGCCTCGGCGAACGTGCAGACCGTGGCTACGGCCTCGGAGGAGCTATCCGCCTCGATCGCCGAGATCGGACGCCAGGTCAATCAGTCGGCCAAAATCGCCGCCGGCGCGGTAGAAGAGGCGACCAGGACCAACGAGGCGGTGCGCGGGCTGGACGAGGCCGCGAGCCGCATCGGCGAGGTGGTGACGCTGATCAACGACATCGCCGGCCAGACCAACCTGCTGGCGCTCAACGCCACCATCGAGGCCGCGCGCGCCGGCGAGGCCGGCAAGGGCTTCGCGGTCGTGGCCCAGGAGGTCAAGAACCTGGCCAACCAGACCGCCAAGGCGACCGAGGAGATCTCGAGCCAGATCAGTTCGGTCCAGGAAGAAACCCGCGGCACCGTCACGGCGATCGACAATATCATGCAGGTGATCAGTGAGATCAGCGACATCTCGACCACCATCGCCTCGGCCGTCGAGGAACAGAGCGTGTCCACCCAGGAAATCGCACGCAACGTCCAGCAAGCGGCCCAGGGCACCCAGGAAGTCAACACCAACATCAGTGGGGTCACCCAGGCCGCGTCCAGCACCGGCGCGGCCTCCACCCAGGTGCTGGATTCCGCCGGCCAGCTCGCGGCCCAGGCCGAGGGGCTGCGTGGCGAGGTCGAGAAATTCCTCGCCGACGTCCGCGCCGCCTGACGCCCGACAATACAAAACGGCCTGTTGTTTGCTCCAGGCCGGGGCCGCCCTTCGGGGCGGCCTTTTTTTTTGGGCGGACATTCATGCCCCGCCCACCCGTACAGGCAAGGATGAAGGCGGCTCGCCAATCGGCCGCTCAAAACGCCGCGACTATTCGTTTGTTTACGTTAAGTTAATACTTAAGTCTTAGTTTACTTACCATAGAATAGCCGGAACCGAACGGTGCCGGAAACCTTATTCATCGCTTCACGCCGCGGGACGATGTTTCAATAAAAAGTTGCTCTGGAAGGATTTTCGACCCCCCCCAACGGGGGGGATAATATTTATACGATTTAAAGGAGTCGAACCATGTTTCGTAAATTTCTGATCGTCGCCGGCAGCGCCGTCGCGATGGCGGGGCCCGCTTATGCCGATCACATCAAGGTCGAGGAAGTCGAGGCGGAGATGATGGAGGGGGAAGCCGAGCGTGGCGATATTTTCATGCGCATCATCAACACCGGCGACCGGCCCGACCGCCTTTACGCGGTCCGCACGCCGGTCGCGGCCAAGGCCAAGCTGGAAAACAAGTCGGAACAGGAAGTGCTGGAAGGCCAGGAAGAACAGGTAACCTCGTTCCTGATAAAGCCCGGACAAACGCTGGAACTGACCGAGGAAGGCGCGCATATCGAACTCTTCGGGTTAAAGAAGCAGTTCGAAAGCGGCGAAAGCTTCCCCGCGACGCTGTTCTTCGAACAGGACGGGCCTGTTTCCGTTACCGTCACCGTCGAGGAAGAATAGGTTCAACCCTATAGCAAAAACCAACGCCGCCCAGCGGTCGCCGGGCGCATTCGATCATTCCAGCGGAGATATCCATGACCCTACGGAACCTGCTGTTCGGCGTATTGCTAACGCTGAGCCTTCTGCTTGTCGGGATCGCCGGCATGTCGGCCAACGAAGCCTGGCGCCAGATGAAAATCGCCGAAGAGGTAGAGGACAGCAATCGCGACGCCGACATGCTTCTACAGGCGAGCGCGCATCTGATCGGCGAGCGCGACCTGATCCGCACTGCCCTGGCCGCGCCGGGGTCGGTTTCCGAGGGCCGGCTGGCAACCATTCGGGATCGCCGGGCCGAGACCGGACAACTGGCCGGGAAGGCGCTGGACTTCATCGCCGAGGAACGCGCGTTCGAGGGTCGCGACCGGATGATCGCGGAGACCTTGGAAAACATCGAACAATTGGCGGAATTGCGCAGCCGGGCCGACAAGATTATTTCCTCGGGAGAATCCGACTTCGCCTTCACCCGCCAATGGTGGGAGGGCATAAGCGGAATTGTCGACCGTTTCGAATCGTTACGCCAGGCCGCCTCGCGCGAGGCCAACGAGGCCGACGCCGTCTCGGCGACCTATTCGATGCTCAAGCATTTCAGTCTCGTCACGATCGACTATGCCGGGCGCGAACAGTCCACCCTGACGGGGTATATCTCGGGCGACTTGCCGCTGCCGCCGGGCGAACTGCAGAACCTTTTCGGATATCGCGGCCAGATCGACCTGGCCTGGAGCGCCCTGCGCGAGTCCATTTCGGCCAATGAAACAGAAGCCCTCGGGGTTGCCGCCACGCAGGTGGAGGCGAGCTTCATCGGCGCATTCGGGGAAGCCCGGAAGTCGGTGCTGTCGGCCGGCATTTACGCGCAGAGCTATCCGGTCGACGTTCAATCCTGGCTGCTGTCGGCCGAAGCGGCCAACGAAGCCCTGTATAGGCTTCAAGAGGCCCTGATCGACGCCAATGCCGCGCATATGGAAGAACTGAGCGAGTCTGCGGCGGCCCGCCTGACCGTTCTTGCCGTCTTTCTCGCCATCGGCGCGGCAGTCGGCCTGTTGTCCATACTCGTCGTGGCGCGCAGGGTCGTTGCGCCGCTTCAGGAAATGACCGCGGCGATGGCGCGCCTTGCGGAAGGTGACATGGAGGTCCAGGTGCCGGCGGCGGGCCGGCGCGACGAGATTGGCCGGATGGCGCTGGCGGTACTGGTCTTCAAGGGCAACGCCATCGAGAAGACGAAACTGGAGCAAGAACAGGCCGCCACCCAGAAACGCGCCGAGGAGGAGAAACGCCAGGCCATGAGCGAAATGGCCGGCCGTTTCGAACTGCAGATCAAGAAAGTGGTCGATGGCGTTTCTGCGTCGGCGACCGAGATGCAGGCGACTGCCCAGCAGATGTCGGCGACGGCGGAAGAGACCAACCGCCAGTCAGCGAATGTGGCGACTGCTTCCGATCAGGCGACCGCCAATGTGCAGACCGTCGCTGCCACGGCCGAGGAGCTTTCCGCCTCTATCGCCGAAATCGGCCGCCAGGTCATGCAGTCGGCCAAGATCGCCCGGAATGCGGTGGACGAGGCCGACGCGACCAACAAGACGGTCAAGGGCCTGGCGGACGCCGCCAGCAAGATCGGTGAAGTCGTGAACCTGATCAACGACATCGCCGGCCAGACCAACCTGCTGGCGCTTAACGCCACCATCGAGGCCGCGCGCGCCGGTGAAGCCGGCAAGGGCTTTGCGGTCGTTGCTCAGGAAGTCAAGAACCTGGCCAACCAGACCGCCAAGGCGACCGAGGAAATCTCGAGCCAGATCGGTTCGGTTCAGGAAGAGACCAATGAAGCCGTCACCGCGATCGAGAAGATCCGCGGCATCATCGGCGAGGTCAACGACATCGCCACCACGATCTCTTCGGCGGTAGAGGAACAGGGCGTTTCCACCCAGGAAATCGCGCGCAACGTTCAGCAGGCGGCCAGGGGCACGCAGGAAGTGAACAGCAACATCGAAAGCGTGTCGCGGGCGGCCGGCGAGACCGGCACCGCGGCCAACCAGGTGCTCACCGCGAGCCAGGAACTGGCCCAGCAGGCCGAAGGCCTGCGCGGCGAGGTCGAGCGCTTCCT
>CBFDDT010000203.1:0-6326 GCA_965603635.1 uncultured bacterium
ATTAAATAATATTTATCTATAGGTATCTATAGATTGTCAGAATCCTATGTAAAAAGGCATAGGTTTGGTGTGGCGCAGAGTCAGACCCTGCGCGGGCGATAACGCCAAAACTAAAAGCTGTTAGCGCTGTGCGGTTTCCCAGCGCGGGCTGATCCAGGGTTCCTGGTTCGAGGGTGGCAGCGGGTCGCGGCCGAGAATCAGGTCGCTGGCCTTCTCACCGACCATGATGGACGGGCCGTTCAGATTGCCGTTGTTGATGCGCGGGAAGATCGAACTGTCAACCACGCGCAGGCCTTCCACGCCGATCACCCGGCATTCCGGATCGATGACCGCCAGCGCGTCATCGGCCGAGCCCATGCGGCAGGTGCCGCAGGGATGAAAGGCGCTTTCCACCGCCTCGCGGATAAAGTCATTCAACGCCTCGTCGCTTTCCACATGCGCCCCCGGGGCGATCTCGCGGCCAACAAAGGGCTTGAAGGCGGCCTGGGCGAATATCTCGCGGGTCAGGCGGATGCAATTGCGGAAATCGGCCCAGTCCTTCTCATCCGACATGTAATTGAACTGGATCGCCGGGGCGTCTTTCGGGTCGGCGGAGCGCAGCCGCACCCAGCCGCGCGAGGGCGAGCGCATCGGCCCCACATGGGCCTGGAAACCGTGGCCCTTGGCCGCCGACTTGCCATCATAGCGAATCGCCACGGGCAGGAAGTGATACTGGATATCGGGATATTTTACCCCGGCCCTGGAGCGGATAAAGGCTGCGCTTTCGAAATGGTTGGTGGCGCCGAGGCCGGACCGGAAGAACAGCCATTGCGCGCCGATCATGGCCTTGGAGAACAGGTTCAGATGCTTGTAGAGCGTAATCGGCTGGGTGCACTCCATTTGCAGGTATAACTCCAGATGGTCCTGCAGGTTCTCGCCCACGCCGGGCCGGTCGGCTACGACCTCGATGCCATGCTCGCGCAACTCCGCCGCCGGGCCGATGCCCGACAGTTTCAGCAGCTTGGGCGAATTGATAGACGAGGCCGCGATGATGACCTCGCGCCGCGCCCTCACGGTCTCGATCCGCCCGCCGCGTTCGTATTCCACGCCGACGGCACGCTTGCCCTCAAACAGAATGCGCCGGGCGAGGCCGCGTTGCATGGAGGCGTTGGGGCGCTTCAGGGCAGGCTTCAGATAGGCGTTTGCGGCCGACCAGCGCAAGCCCTTCCAGATGGTCATCTCCATCGGCCCGAAGCCTTCCTGCTTCTCGCCGTTATAATCGTCGGTCACTTCGTAGCCCGCCTGGCGGCCGGCCTCGACGAAGGCGTGAAACAGGGGGTTTTTTCGCACGCCGCGCGTCACATGCAGCGGCCCGTCCGTGCCGCGCCAGCCTTCCTGCCCGCCATGGGATGATTCCATGCGCTTGAAATAGGGCAGCACATGCCGGTAACCCCAGCCCGTCGCGCCCTGTTTCTCCCAATGATCGTAGTCGTGGGCATGGCCGCGTACATAGACCATGCCGTTGATCGACGACGAGCCGCCGACCAGCTTGCCCCTGGGGCAGACCAGCTTGCGCCCGCCAAGATGGGGTTCGGGCTCCGACGCGTAACCCCAGTCGTAGGTCGCCATGTTCATCGGGTAGGACAGCGCCGACGGCATCTGGATCAGCGGTCCCATGTCAGTGCCGCCATATTCCAGTACTAGCACCGTGTGCCTGCCGTCCTCGGAAAGCCTGTAGGCCATGGCGCAACCCGCCGAGCCCGCGCCAACGATGATGAAGTCGAATTCCTGTGTCGATGTCATTGCCGCCCCCGGAGGTGGGGGCCGGTGTCAGCCCAGCCCCAGCTGTTGCAATATTGCCCGGGTCGCAGGATGCGCCGGATTCTCCATGCCGGTCAATACCGTGAAATGGTTCACTCCCGAAATTGCCTCGGCGACGGTTTCGACGCCCTTCGCGCCCCAGGTCGCGGCCATGGTCTCGGACTGCTGGCGGAAGGCGTCGGTCTCGTTGTCGCCCCAGTAGAGCGCGAGCGGCGCATCGCAGGCCGGCATCATGAACAGCGGGCTGTTGCGCCGCGCGACCGCGTCATCCATGCCGACCTTCAGATTGATCGTGGTGTTCAATAATGGCTCGAGGTCGAAAACGCCGCTGATCGAAACGCCGCCCTTCACCAGGTCCTTCGGCAGGTCTTCGCCGAATTCCGCCCAGTCGGTCGCCATGACCATGCCGACCAACTGTCCGCCGCAGGAATGACCGGAGACCGTTATGCGGTCCGGGTTACCGCCGAAGCTCTTCACGCTTCCATACAGAAAGGCCAGCGCGCCGCGGCATTGCCGGCCGATTTCGTCGATGGTGACGTCCGGGCAAAGCCCGTAATCGATGACCGCCACATGGACGCCGGCTTCGACCAGGGGCCTTGCCACGAAATTGGATGATTTCTTGTCGTTGGCCTGCCAGTAGCCGCCATGGATATACATATGGACCGGCGCATTATCCGCCTCGGCCAGGAACAGGTCCAGCGTCTCGGCATCGCTGTCGCCGTAGATAAATGTACGCATTTTTTTTGCGTCGGCCTCCCAGGCCGCGCTCATGGCGGCCCATTCAGCCAACAGTTCCGGATGCTCGGGGACGTTTGCGCGATTGTTGTACAGCCTGTCCATTGCTGGGTCGATCATGCCGGCCCTTCCTTTTTTTATCGGTCATAATTTAAAACAGTATGCTGATGAACCTGTTAAGGAATTGCTATTACACGCCCAGATGGCGATGCGCAAGCTCGGCGTCCGCGACGAGTGCATCGGACCCACCGGACCAGACCACGCGGCCCTTCTCCAGGATGTAGTGGCGGTCGGCTATCCGGGCCAGCGCGGCGATATCCTTGTCAATTACCAGAATGGCCTGCCCGGCCTGTTTCAGTTGCGCCAGAACACCCCAGATCTCCTGACGGATCAGCGGCGCCAGCCCTTCCGTGGCCTCGTCCAGGATCAACAGTTTCGGATTGGTCATCAGCGCCCGTGCGATGGCCAGCATCTGTTGCTCGCCGCCCGACAGGGTGTCGCCCATATTGCCGGCCCGCTCGGCGAGACGCGGGAACATTTCGCAGACCGAACGATAATTCCAGGGGGTTTCGCCGGACGCCGTCGCCACCATATTTTCCCGCACGGTGAGGTTGGGGAATATCTGCCGGCCCTCGGGCACCAGCCCGATCCCGGCGCGCGCGATCCTGTATGCCGGTCGGCCCGCCATCTCAACGCCGCCGAACAATATCGATCCGCGCCGCGGCGGGGTCAGCCCCATGATCGAGCGCACCGTCGTCGTCTTGCCCATTCCGTTGCGGCCCATCAGGGTTACAACCTCGCCCGCGCCGACTTGTAGCCCAACGCCAAACAAAACCTGGCTGGCGCCGTAAAAGGTCTCGATGTCGCGCACTTCCAGCATCAGGCGCCCCCCCCCAGATAAGCCTCGCGCACGGCGGCATCGGCCCGGATTTCCCCGGGTGCGCCACTGGCGATGGCCCGGCCGTTAACCAGCACGGTAATACGGTCGGCCAGCGAGAAGACGACATCCATGTCATGTTCCACCAACAAGATCGAAAGCTTGCCCTTCAGCCCAACCAGCAGATCCACCATGCGCAGGGATTCATCGTGGCCCAGGCCGGCCATCGGTTCGTCCAGCAACAAAAGTTTCGGGTCCGTCGCCAGCGCCATGGCGAGTTCAAGCTGGCGCTGTTCGCCATGGGCCAGATTCGCCGCCAGAATATCGGCGCGCCCGGCCAGCCCGACGCGCTCCAGCACAGAACGGGCGGGCTCGCGCAAGGACGCGTCGCGTCGCGCACTGCCCCAGAAGCGGAAGCTGTGCCCCTGATGCGCCTGGATCGCCATGGCGACATTGTCCTCGGCCGTGAAACCACGGAACAGGCTGGTAATCTGAAATGACCGCGCCAGGCCGGCCCGGGCCCGCGCGTCCGCGCCAAGCCTGGTGACATCCCGCCCACCGAAAAACACCGCGCCCGCATCCGGGTGCATCTCGCCGGAAAGCTGGGCGATCGCCGTGGTCTTGCCGGCGCCGTTGGGGCCGATCAGCGCATGAATCTCGCCGGGCCGGACCTCAAGGCTCAATGCATCCGAGGCCGTTACCGCCCCAAAACGTTTGACCAGCCCGTCCGCCCGCAGCAGCGCGTCGCTCATGGCGCGTCCTTCCGACCGGCCAGCCAGCCATAGATGCCCTGTTTCGCAAACAGAACGATCAGGATCAGCAGCGGGCCAAGCAGGATTTTCCAGTGTTCGGTCCAGCCTGACAGCAACTCTTCGAGCAGCAGGAACGCCGCCGCGCCGAAGATCGGGCCGATCAATGTGCCCATGCCGCCCATGATCGCCATCACCATGATCTCGCCGGACTTGGTCCACTCCATCAGCGAGGGGCTGACGAATTCGGTCTGGTTGGCGATCAGCGCGCCGGCCAGCCCCGCCACGGCGCCGGCGATGGTAAAACAGGCCAGCTTGTAACGGTAAACCGGGAAACCGAGGGCCGTCATACGGCGTTCGTTCTCACGCACGCCGGCAATCACCATGCCGAAGCGCGACGCAATCAGCCGCCGCCCGAGCCACAGGAACAGCAGCAGCAACGCAAGGCAGACATAATAGAAAGTCGTATCGTCGGAGAGGTCGAGGCCGGGGAGTTGGCTGCGCCCATACATTGAAAGCCCGTCATCACCCCCGTAAGTCTGCAGCGAGACGAAGAAGTAATAGAGCATCTGCGCAAACGCCAGCGTGATCATGATGAAATAGACCCCGCCGGTGCGCAAGCTGACCGCGCCGATGACCAGCGCCAGCCCTCCCGAAACAAGCATGGCCAGGGGCCAGACGACGAGCGCACTGTCGCTGCCCGGTATCAGCCCCAGAAAATTCGAACCCTCGAAACCATGCGCAAACATGATCCCCACCGCATAACCGCCAACGCCGAAAAAGGCCGCGTGGCCAAAGCTGACCATGCCGCCGAAACCGAGGATCAGATCGAGACTGGCCGCCGCCAGCCCGTAAATCAGCATGCGGCTGGCCAGGCTGATGAAGAAGGGTTCGTCGACGGCCAGCGCCACCGGTGGCAGCAGCAACGCCACGGCCAGCGCGGTCCAATGGACCAGGGCGCGCCGATTGAGTTTACGCGGATCAACCATGGGCCGGGAACAGGCCGCGCGGGCGCCAGACCAGCACGACCGCCATCAGGATATAGATCGACATGGAGGCGAGCGACGCCCCCACCCCATCGGCCGTCGCCGGATCGGCGACGAGGCGCAGCAGGGTCGGCAGGAAGGCCCGGCCCATCGTATCGACCAGCCCGACCAGCAGGGCGCCGACCAGCGCGCCACGGACCGAACCGATGCCGCCGATAACGATAACCACGAAGGTGAGAATCAGGATGCCCTCGCCCATGCCGACCTCGACCGCAAAGATTGGCCCGGCCATGGCACCGGCCAGTCCCGCCAGCGCCGCCCCCAGCCCGAAGACCAGCGTGTAGAGCAGCTTCACGTCCACGCCCAGCGCGCCGACCATCTCGCGATTACTGGCGCCGGCCCGGATCAGCATGCCAATCCGGGTGCGGGTGATCAGGAAATACAGGAACAGGGCCACCGCGATGCCGACGGCGATGATGGCCAGGCGAAAGGCGGGATAGGGCGCCCCGGGAACGATCTCTATCGTCCCCGACAGCGCCTCGGGCACATCCATGAAAATCGCCCTCGGGCCCCAGATAATGCGTACCAGTTCATTGAAGAACAGAATCAGCCCGAATGTCGCCAAAACCTGGTCGAGATGGTTGCGCTCGTAGAGCGTCCGTAGCGCTATCATCTCCACCGCCATGCCGACCAGGGCCGCCGCCGGCAATGCCGCCAGCAGGCCCAGCATGAAGGACCCTGTCCATTGCGCCACGGTCGCCGCGACGAAGGCGCCGACCATGTATAGCGACCCGTGCGCCAGGTTGATCAGGTCCATGATGCCGAAAACGAGGGTCAACCCGGCCGCCAGCAGGAACAGCATGACCCCCAACTGCAGCCCGTTGAGCACCTGTTCGAGGACCAGCAGCGCTGTCATGGAATTACCGGTGTTCTGGAAAAGGGAGCGGCGGACGGCAAATGCGCCCGCCGCCCGGTCTTACATATTGCAGTCTTTGGCGTAGGCGTCCTGGTGGTCGGTGAACACCTTGCCGACGGCACGGGCCACCTCTTCCGTGCTTCCGTATTGATGAAGTCGCTCGACCCCTGACCGAGCCACACCAGATCCGTGGCAAGCTCCTCCATCGTGATCACGTTGCTGTCCGGGTTGTTCGGGTCCATCAGGTACTCAGGCATGACGAT
>CBFDDT010000204.1:0-6281 GCA_965603635.1 uncultured bacterium
CGACGCAGTCCTCGACGGTCTGGTGGTAGGGGGTGACGTCGCGGCCCGGCCCGCCATAGAAATTCGCCTTGCGAACATCCAGCGGATCCTTGCCCAGCGCATAGGCGATTTCATCCATGACGCGCTCGCCGGCGACCATGCCCTGGGGCCCGCCGAAGCCGCGGAAGGCGGTGTTGGAGCAGGTATTGGTCTTCAATGGCAGCGAGATCATATGCGCCGCGTCGAAATAATAGGTGTTGTCGGCATGGAACAGCGCGCGGTCGGTTATCGGCCCCGAGAGATCGGCGGAAAACCCGCAGCGCGCGGCGAAGGTAAACTCGGCCCCGGTGACGCGCCCGTCATCGTCGAAGCCGACGCGGTAGTCGGCCTCGAAATCATGGCGCTTGCCGGTGAGGATTATGTCGTCGTCGCGGTCGGGGCGGAACTTGACCGCATGGCCGGTCTTTTTGGCGGCCATCGCCGCGATTGCCGCGAACAGGTTGCCCTGGGTCTCCTTGCCGCCGAAGGCCCCGCCCATGCGGCGGATTTCGACGGTGACGGCGTTGGATGGCGCGCCCAGAACATGGGAGACCATATGCTGGATTTCGCTGGGATGCTGGGTCGAGGAATAGACCAGCACCTCGTCGTCCTCGCCGGGGATCGCCATGGCGATCTGGGTTTCCAGATAGAAATGCTCTTGCCCGCCGATCTCCATGCGGCCTTCGACGCGGTGCGGCGCACTCTCTATGGCGGCGGCCGCATCGCCGCGCGACAGGGTCAGGGGCTCGGTCACGATTTCGGCCTTGGCGCGCGCCGCCGCGATGTCGAGGACGGCGGGTAAATCCTCGTACTCCACCTCGGCTATCCGGGCGGCGCGGCGGGCCTGGGCCCGGGTCTCGCCGATCACCGCGAACATCACCTGGCCGTGGAACTGCACCAGGCCGTCGGCGAAGACGGGTTCGTCATGCAGGCCGGTGGGGCTGATATCGTTGACGCCGGGGATATCCTCGGCGGTCAGCACCATAACCACGCCCGGCGCCGCGCGGACCTTCGACAAATCCATTGAGACGATCCGCGCATGGGCGCGCTCGCTTAATCCCGGATAGGCGTGCAACAGGCCCTCGGGCGCGGCCATGTCGTCGATATAGACGGCCTCGCCCGAGACATGCTTGTGGGCGCTGTCATGGCGGCGGGGGTCGCGGACGCCGCCATCGATGCGCTCGGACCTTACATCGTCACGCATGGGCCAGCCTTCCATCGCCGACCAGCCGGATCGGCGCGGCCGGGCCGGAGGTTTCCGCATGGAACTTGCGCAGCAGGTTTTTCGCCACCGCCATGCGGTACCAGGCCGAGGCGCGCCAGTCGGTCAGCGGCGTGTAATCCTGCTCCATGGCGTCCAGCGCGGCCTCCATGGTCTCCTCGGTCCAGGGCTTGCCGGTCAGGGCCGCCTCGGTCGCCGCGGCGCGCTTGGGGGTCGCCGCCATGCCGCCGAAGGCGATGCGGATATCGGCAACTATGTCACCGTCGAGGCGCAGCCGGAAGGCGCCGCAGGCCGCCGAGATGTCCTGATCGAACCGCTTGGAAATCTTGTAGCAGCGATACTGCGTGCCGGGTTCCGGCTTGGGCAGGACTACATATTCGACGAACTCGCCGGGGCGGCGGTCCTGCTTGTCGTAATCGATGAAGAAGTCCTCCAGCAGGATGGTCCGCTGTTCGGACCCCAGCCGCAGGCCCAGCGTCGCGCCGGCGGCGATCAGGGCAGGGGGCGAATCGCCGATCGGCGAGCCGTTGGCGACATTGCCGCCGATGGTGCCCATGTTGCGCACCTGCTGGCCGCCGATGCGGCGGATCAACTCGCCGAAATCGGGATAATGCGCGGCGATGATGGATGACGCCTCGTTATAGGTGACGCTGGCGCCGATGATTATGGCGTCGTCGCTTTCCTCGATCCGCCGCAATTCCGCGACCCGGCCAATAAGAACCGCCGGGGCGATATCGCAAAGCTGCTTGGTGACCCACAGCCCAACATCGGTGCCGCCGGCCACGATACAGGCATCCGGGTTTTCCGCCAGGATATCGGCCAGCCCGTCGATATTGGCGGGGGCAAAAAGCTGGCGGCCTTCCGATCCGACACACAGGGTCTCGTCGTCCGCCAGAGCCTCCAGCCGCGCGACCATTTGGGCCTCGCCTGCCGCGAAGCGGTCGTTCGACGGCGCGGCCTCGCTATACATCTGCTTGGCCGCCGCCGCGATCGGCGCGTAACCGGTGCAGCGGCAGAGATTGCCGGCCAGCACGTCGTCGATCCGCTGGTCGGTGGGGTTTTCCTCGTTGCGGTACAGCGCGAACAGCGACATCACGAAGCCCGGCGTGCAGAATCCGCATTGCGAGCCGTGGCAATCCACCATCGACTGCTGCACCGCATGCAGCGCGCCGTCCGGGTTCTTCAAATCCTCGACCGTCAGCAACTGGCAGCCATCCAGCATCGGCATGAAGACGATGCAGCCATTGACCGCGCGGTAGGAGAGGCGTCCGTTCTCGGGCCGCGCGATTACCACCGTGCAGGCGCCGCAATCGCCCTCGGCGCAGCCTTCCTTGGTCCCGGCGCGGTTCTGTTCCAGGCGCAGCCAGTCCAGCACCGTCATCGTCGGGTCGATGTCCCGCAGCTCGACTGTCTCGTCGCCCAGGATAAAACGGATATGGTCGCGCATAACCGTCAACTCCCCCGGTAGGTGGAATAGCCGAAGGGCGAGATCAGCAGGGGCACATGGTAATGCTGTCCGGCGGCCGAGACGCCGAAACGAACCGGCACCGCGCCGAGAAAGGCCGGCGAGGGCAGCTCGATACCCGCGCCCGTGAAATAGTCGTTCACATGGAATACGAGCTCATACTCGCCGGGCGCGAAATCGCCGCCGGTCAGCAGGGGTTCATCGCAACGGCCGTCACTATTGGTGTGCACGGTCTTCAGCGCGGTGCGATCCTCGCCCGTCAGGCGATAGAGATCGATCCGCAATCCCGCGCCGGGCTTGCCGGACGACGTGTCGAGCACATGGGTAGTGAGTTTTCCGCCCGCCATCTTGCGTTCCTCCGTGAACCGTGGCGGACCCGGGCATCATGCCTTGAACTCTTCGGGTAACGCCGCCCTGTAATATTTTTTCTTCTTGGTCTTATGGATGCACGATACAGCCTAGCATAGCCATGGAAAACCGCTCTTCTCGCGAAGGACTTTCAAAAATTACTGAAAAAAGAAGCCGGCTAATGTCTGTATTATAGTACCGGCTGTTTTATATGGCGGCCAAAGGGAGAACAGCGAATGCCATCCGATTATCCACGCGACCTGATCGGTTACGGACCGAATCCGCCGAAGGCCAACTGGCCGGGCGGGGCGCGCGTCGCCGTGCAGTTCGTGATGAATTACGAGGAAGGCGGCGAAAACTGCATCCTCCATGGCGACAAGGCCTCCGAGGCGTTCCTGTCGGAAATCGTCGGCGCCCAGCCCTGGGAAGGCCAGCGCCATATGAGCATGGAGTCCATATACGAATATGGCAGCCGGGTAGGCGTCTGGCGCCTTCTGGACCTGTTCCGCGCCCGTCAAATCCCGATCACCCTGTTCGCCGTGGCCATGGCGCTGGATCGCAACCAACCGGTTGCCGAGACCGCGCTGGCCGACGGGCACGAGATTTGCAGCCATGGCTATCGCTGGATCGACTATCGATCGACGCCGATAGATGTCGAGCGCGAGCATATGCACAAGGCGATCGAGATCATAACGCGCATTACCGGCGAGCGGCCGCTTGGCTGGTACACCGGGCGGACCAGTGCGAACACGCGGCGGCTGGTCGCCGAAGAGGGCGGGTTCCTGTACGACGCCGACGATTATAGTGACGACCTGCCGTTCTGGAGCCGCGAGGTCGATACGCCGCATCTGATCGTGCCCTACACGCTGGACGCCAACGATATGCGCTTCGCCGCTCTGCAGGGCTTCAATTCGGGCGACCAGTTCTACGCCTATCTGCGCGACGCCTTCGATACGCTTTATGCCGAAGGGGCGGAAACCCCACGCATGATGTCGATCGGCACGCATTGCCGACTGGTCGGGAGGCCGGGACGGTTGGCGGCGCTGGCGCGCTTCATCGATTATGCGCAGTCGCATGACCGGGTCTGGTTCGCCCGCCGCATCGATATCGCCCGCCACTGGCGCGAACATCATCCCTGGAGCGCCGCATGAACGGCCAGGATTTTATCGAGCGGTTCGGTGGCGTGTTCGAGCATTCCCCCTGGGTGGCCGAGGGCGCATGGGTTGAAGGGGTGAGCCTGGACAGCGCCAGCGAACTGCATGCGCGCATGTGCGCCGTACTGCAATCGGCCGGCCATGACCGGCAACTCGGCGTCCTGAATGCCCATCCGGATCTGGCCGGCAGGCTGGCGCTGGCGGGGGCGCTGACCGCCGATTCGACCGCCGAGCAGGCCAGCGCGGGGCTGGACAAATGCACGCCGGATGAATTCGAGCGGCTGCAGGCCCTGAACGACGCCTACAAGGCGAAGTTTGGCTTTCCCTTCATCATGGCGGTGAAGGGGCGGACACGCGCCGAGATCATCCAGGCCTTCGAGGAACGGGTGAACAACGACACCGAAACTGAATTCACGACCGCACTGGCGCAGGTGGAGCGCATCGCGCTCTTGCGCCTGGAACAGATGTTTGAAGAGGATGGCCAAAATGGCGATTGATAACGATCTTCCCGATTTCGCAACCCGTTATGTCAATCTGGCGTCGGCCCGGCTGGGCGCCGAGGCGGTGCGGGCGACCGACGAGTTCTTTGCCCCGAAGGCGCGCATGCTGGACGACGCGCCGGCGGTGTTCATTGCCGACAAATACGACGATCACGGCAAATGGATGGACGGTTGGGAGACGCGGCGCCGCCGCGATGGCGGTCGCGATCATTGTATCGTCAAACTGGCCTGGCCCGGCACCATCCACGGGCTGGATATCGACACCAGCCATTTCACCGGCAACTTCCCGCCCGCGGCCTCGATCGAGGCCTGCATGAGCGAGACGGAGCCGGGCGATGACGGGCCCTGGGTGACGCTGCAGCCGGCGATGTCGCTGGATGGCGACGCCCATCATTTCGTGGCGCTGGAGCGGGCCGGGCCGTTCAACTGGCTGCGGGTGAACATGCTCCCCGACGGCGGCATCGCCCGCCTGCGGGTCTATGGCGAGCCCTGGTGCGACTGGTCGGCGCGCGACGCGAATGCGGTGCATGAACTCACCGCGCTGGAAAATGGCGGGCGGATCGTCGCCTACAACAACGCCCATTACGGCAGCCCCTGGGCGCTGCTGGCGCCGGGACGCGGTGTCGATATGGGCGACGGCTGGGAGACAAGGCGGCGCCGCGAGCCGGGCAACGACTGGATCATCGTCCAGCTTGGTACACCGGGGAATATCGAGAAAATTGAGGTGGATACCGCTCACTTTAAAGGTAATTTCCCGGAAAGCTGCAGCATCCAGGCGGCGATGGTGGAGGGCGGCACCGACCAGTCGGTGATTACCCAGTCGATGTTCTGGAACGAACTGCTGGGCCGCGAGAAACTGGGCATGGACGCGATTCACGAATTCGACGGCAATGCGATCGGCGCGCTGGGGCCGATCTCGCATCTGCGGCTGAATATCTTCCCCGATGGCGGGGTCAGCCGGCTGCGCCTGTTCGGCCGGGCGGCGTGATGATCCTCAAACCCCGACCCCTGACGCGCGAGGCCTTCGCTGCCTTCGGCGATGTGATCGAAACCCTGGGCGCCGAACATTTCCCGATCAACGAGGGCACGACGGAGCGTTTCCATGATCTGGCGGCGGTTGATATCGCCGAAGGGGACGGTCGGCCGCTGATCAATATCTTTCGCGGCCAGCCGCGCGAAATGCCGCTTGCCATCCGCATGATGGAACGCCATCCCCTGGGCAGCCAGGCCTTCATCCCCACCGGCCCGCAATTATGGCTAACAGTGGTGGCCCCGGCGGGCGAGCCGCCGAAGTCCGGTGATCTGCGCGCCTTCATCGCCGGGGCGGGGCAGGGGGTGAACTACCATCGCGGCGTCTGGCACCACCCGCTGATCGCGCTGGAGGCGGTGTCGGATTTCATCGTGGTGGACCGCGGCGGTGGCGGCGAGAATTGCGACGAGTACCGGTTCGCCGAGGACGAGGAGATTCTGCTGGGCTTTTAGTGCGCCGTCAGTTGGCGCCACGCTATTGATTCACGCCGTAAATTACTCCGCGGCCAGGCTGTTGATGAAGCCGTTCATGGCGGTCTGGGCGT
>CBFDDT010000205.1:0-6269 GCA_965603635.1 uncultured bacterium
GGGCCGATCGACGCGCCGGGCATATCGGTCAAGCTGTCGGCCCTGCATCCGCGCTACGAATACGCCCAGAAGGGCCGTGTTATGGCCGAACTCGTGCCGCGCCTCAACGAACTCGCCGCCATGGCGCGTGAGGCCGATATCGGTTTCTGCGTTGACGCGGAGGAGGCCGATCGCCTGGATATTTCGCTCGACGTGATCGAGGCCGTCTCCGGCGACCCGGCGCTCAAGGGCTGGAACGGTTTCGGCCTCGCCATCCAGGCCTATCAGAAGCGCGGCCTGCCGCAGATCGACTGGCTGGCCGATATGGCGCGCCGGCATGATCGCCGCTTGATGGTGCGTCTGGTCAAGGGCGCCTACTGGGACAGCGAGATCAAGTGGAGCCAGGAACTGGGCCTGACCGATTATCCGGTGTTCACCCGCAAACCCTCCACCGATGTCTCCTACATCGCCTGCGCCAAGCGCCTGTTCGCCAACGCCGACGCCTTCTACCCGCAGTTCGCCACCCACAACGCCCACACGCTGGCCACGGTGATCGAGCTTTCCGGCGGCGGTCGCGATTACGAATTCCAGCGCCTCCACGGCATGGGTGAGGAACTGTACGACCAGATTGTCGGCGAGAGTGGCATGAACATCCCCTGTCGCATCTACGCCCCCGTCGGCGGACATGAGGAACTGCTGGCCTATCTGGTGCGCCGGTTGCTGGAAAACGGGGCCAACTCGTCCTTCGTCAACCGTATCGTCGATGAGAACACCTCGATCAACGATATCGTCGACGACCCGGTGGCCCGCGCCGCCATCACCACGCCGCGCCCCCATCCAGGCATTCCCCGCCCCGCCGGGATGTTCGGCGAGGCGAGGCGCAATTCCGCCGGCATCGACCTCAACGATCCGGCGATTCTGGCCCCGCTGGCCGCCGCCATGACCGAGGCCGACAACCGCGAATGGCATGCTGGCCCGATTATCGGCGGCCGCATGAATACTGACAATTCCCGCCCCGCCACCAACCCCGCCGACCGGCGCCTCGCAATCGGCCATGTCACGGATGCGGCCTCCTTCGATGTCGAGGCGGCGATCGACCTGGCGGTCGCGGCGCAAAGGGGCTGGGACGAGGCCGGGGCCGAGACCCGCGCCACCGCCCTTGAGGCGGCCGCCGATTTATATGAATTCCACACCGGCGAACTGATGGCCATCGCGGCGCGCGAGGGCGGCAAGACCGCGAATGACGGCATCGCCGAGATCCGCGAGGCGGTCGATTTCCTGCGCTACTACGCCACCCGCGCCCGCGCCGATTTCGCCGGGCCGGTCGAACTGCCGGGCCCCACGGGTGAGCGCAACGAGATTTCGCTGCATGGCCGGGGCGCTTTCGTCTGCATCAGCCCCTGGAACTTCCCGCTGGCAATCTTCACCGGCCAGGTGGCCGCGGCGCTTGCCGCCGGCAATAGTGTACTGGCCAAGCCCGCCGAACAGACCCCAATCATGGCGGCCCGCGCCGTGCAACTGCTGCACGAGGCCGGCATCCCCGGCGACGTGCTGCATCTGTTGCCCGGCGACGGCGCGGCGGTGGGCGCGGCGCTGGTAGGCGACCCGCGCATTGCCGGCGTTGCCTTCACCGGCGGCACCGACACCGCGCGCATCATCAACCAGACGCTGGCCCGGCGCGACGGCCCGATCATTCCCCTGCTCGCCGAAACCGGTGGCCAGAACGCGATGATCGTCGATTCCTCCGCCCTGCCGGAACAGGTGGTGCGCGACGTGCTGGCCTCCGCCTTCCGCAGCGCCGGCCAGCGTTGCTCGGCGCTGCGCGTGCTGTTCCTGCAGGACGACATCGCCGACAAGACCATCGAGATGCTGACTGGCGCCATGAGTGAACTGACGGTCGGCGACCCGGCGCTGCTGTCCACCGATATCGGCCCGGTGATCGACGGCGAGGCGTTGGCCATGCTGCAAGCCCATGGTGAGCGCATGGACCGCGAGGCAAAGCAGTTATGCGCACTGGAGCCCGGCCCGGACTGCGCGCATGGCACATTCTTCGCCCCGCGCGCCTATGAGATCGGCGACATCGCCGCGCTGGACCGTGAGGTCTTCGGCCCGGTTCTGCATGTGGTGCGCTACGCGGCGAACCGCCTGGACGCCGTCATCGACGCCATAAACGCGACAGGCTACGGCCTGACGCTGGGCGTCCACAGCCGCGTCGATTCCACCATCCGCCACATCGTCCAGCGCGCCGAAGTCGGCAACGCCTACGTAAACCGAAACCAGATCGGCGCCGTCGTGGGCGTCCAGCCCTTCGGCGGCGAGGGATTATCGGGCACCGGCCCCAAGGCCGGCGGTCCGAGATACCTGCACCGCTTTGCGACCGAACGGGTGGTCAGTACGGACACGACGGCCGCGGGCGGGAACGCGACGTTGATGTCGCTGGAGGATTAGCGCCCACGCCGCGCCGCATGGCTGCCCTGGGAGAGGATGTGCTATACTATCCGCCCTGCAACGGTTACCGGAGCCTGGGCGATATGCGCGCCGTTTTCATGTTAGTGCTGTTTTTCTGCGCCGCGGCGCTCGCTGGATGCGAGGATGACATGGCTGCCAATGACGACCCGGCTTATTTCGAATCGCCGCGCCAGGCGGTCGAGGAAATCACCGTGATGCTGGAGGCCAGGGACTGGCCGGCGCTGGCCCGCTACTACGATCTCGAAGGCTCGGATATCGAGCGCGCACAACTGGTATCCGGTGAATTCTTCTATCGCACGGAACGCCCCGAGGCGGCCCATCCGGGAGGTTTCTGGCGCTACAAGCATCCGTTCCATCCGGCTTTCCACTACGCCTGGTCCGATCCGGCGGACGAGCCCGGTATCGTCAAGGTCACACTGGAAGTGGAAATCGACCAGGGCGAAGGTTCGCCGGTCCAGCGCGGCATGGCCGAGTTCCGCATGCGCAAAAGCGACCTCGGCTACCAGATTCTGCCGAACTGAACTGGCCGTGTCGGCCCCGTCACCCCGCCAGCACCCCCTCCATCCCGCTCCAGGCGAGGCGGGCGGCGAGTAGCAGCAGGATGCCGCTGAGGATAGTCTGGAAATAGCGATGGCCCATTTTGGCCAGCAATTGGCGGCCGATCACGGTGCCCAGGAAGCCGCTGGCGATCATCGCGGCGATGAAGGGCAGCCAGGGTGCGAAGGCGAAGCCCAGGAAGCCGAACACCAGGCTTTTCAACAGATGCTGCAGCGTCATCAGCGTGCTGTGCGTCGCCACATGATCCAGTGGCGGCAGCTTCATGCCTTTAACCGTGGCGGCAACGAAGCTGCCGGTTGCCCCGAAGAACATGGTCAGGAAGCTCGACACTCCGCCGGCCACGAAAATGTGGCCCTTCCCAATCGCCGGCAGCCGCCCCAGCACCGACCAGACGATGAACCCGGCCAGGCCGATCTGGATCGCCCAGGGCGGAAACTGCACGAACAGCGCCCCGCCCAACCCTGCGCCGATCGCGCTGCCCGCCAGGAAGGGCAGGATGGTGGAGCGCTCAACATGCTTCAGCATGATCAGGGCGCGCCCGAAATTCGAACCCAACTGCACTACCCCATGCACCGGGATCAGCGCCGCCGGCGGCAACAGAACCGCCATGACCGCGACCAGCACCATGCCGCCGCCGATCCCGAAGGCCGCGGTAATGAAGGATGCGCCCATACTGACGCCAATCATCAGCAGCGCCGCCAGGGGTTCCAGGTCGGGGGGAAGAAAAAACATGGCGGTTATGCTGCGCTCGAAACAGGCGCGGGGCAAGTCATGCGGGACTATTCGCCAGGTGCGCCGCCGGTCCGGCCCGGTGCGCTTGGCCAGAAACCCTCGATCCTTACATTGTTTTCAATCAGAATCGGTCGGATTTCCTCGAACACCGCGCGGTAGCGGTACCAAGGGACGCTGGGCAGCATATGGTGGATCAGGTGCAGGTTCTGCTGCAGCGTCAGGATGTCTGCCAGCGGAAACTCGGCGACCCGTGTGTCACGATAGCGGCCGGTCTCCGAATGGTCGTGATGCGGCGCCCAGCCGAACATCATCTGCATGACGTGCAAACCGATAAACCAGGGGATCAGCCACAGCACCGCCAGTTCCATCCCGTAACCCGCCGCCACGATCCCAGCGACAATCACCGTATTGAGTGCGAACAAGGCCATGGTCCCCCAGCGTTCGCCCGCCGAAAGATGCAGGTCAATACAGGCCCGCCACAGCGCCACCGGATTGAAATAATTCACCAGCAGCCAGGGCACCTGGATCAGGGTCACGCGGGCGAAACTGCCCTTGGCCCACAGGTCGGTGTCGTCTTCCATGTTGGTGTGGGCGTGATGCTGGAAATGGGCCTTGCGATGCTCGTGGAAGAACATCCACAGGGGAGCCGCGCAGGCCCAGCCGACGGCGGTATTGACCCAGCGCAGCCCCTTAATGCGCGGCACAACCGCAAAATGGGACGCGTCATGCAGCGGGGTGTAAATCGCATAAATGACAACAATGTTCACCAAGGTGGATGCCCACATCGGCCAAACGCCGCTCAATCCCGCCCAGCACGACAGCACAAACCCCACCAGCAGGCCGGCGGCCAGCAGGATGGTCGGCCAGGCGATCTCCGGCATATTGCGCTTCGCGGCCTCGGTTTCCCGGGCGACAGTCGATTTCATTCCCATGCCATTCGTGGCGATAATCAAACGCTAATCATTTGCCTCAGCATACTGATGAGTCGCGTCGAAGGGAATAGGCGGGAAAATTGTGTGGGATTGGGGCGGCGGCCAGACCCTATTCCTCGCTCGAATGTCCCGGCTCCAGTATGTGGTTGGCGAGGTCGGTGACCACGGTGCGGACATGCTCGTCGGCGGCGGTGTAAAACACCTGCTTGCCGCGTCGCTCACCGCGCAGCAGACGGGCCGCGCGCAGCAGGCGTAGATGGTGACTAACCAGCGACGGCGACAACCCCAGACTGGCCGCGATCTCGCCCACCGGCATGGGGCTTTCCAGGCAGGCCAGCACGATGCCCAACCGGCTGCGCTCACCCAGCAGATGGAATAGTTCGGCCAGCATTTCGGTCTGGTCGGGAGTCAGGTCGGGCAGGGGCGCGGGCGCGTTCATTTCGGGTATTCCATGGCAATAAACCGGTGGCGTAAATAGTCGTTATGTTATAACATAACATTTCTAAATTACCCTATCGAAACGGATATAGCATGCGAAGGCCAATGGCGGCGCGCATCATGGAAATGGGTGCGGGGCAACGGTTGGCGCTCGCCGCGGGGCTGGCGGTGTTGCTGTGGGCCGCTGTCTGGTGGGCGCTGTGAGCGACGCGGCGATCGAACTGGACGGGCTGACGGTGGCCTATGACGGCGCCGACATCCTGCATGACGTGTCGGGGCGCCTGCCCACCGGCATGCTCAGCGCCGTGATCGGCCCCAACGGCTGCGGCAAGACCACGCTGTTAAAGACCATCGCCGGACTGTTGCGCCCACGCGCGGGCGCTGTACGCATTGCCGGAATGGAGCGTATGGATTGCGCATACCTGCCCCAGGCCGCCGGTTTCGACCGCACATTCCCCATCTCGGTGCGCGAGGTGGTGGGAATGGGGTTGCTGCCGCGCATCGGCGCGCTGGGCCGCGTCACGGCGGATCAGGAAGCCCGCATCGAGGAGACGATCGGCGCCGTCGGGCTGAAAGCCTTCGCCGACCGGCGCATCGGGGCGCTGTCGGGCGGCCAGATGCAGCGCGCCATGTTTGCCCGGCTGGCGCTGCAGGATGCACCCGTCATCCTGCTCGACGAGCCGTTTTCCAATATCGACGCCCACACTACCCAGGCGCTGATGGAAATCATGGAAAGCTGGCGGGCCGAGGGCCGCATCGTCGTCGCGGTGCTGCACGACATCGACCTGGCGCATCGGCATTTCGGCTGGTCGATGCTGCTGGCCCATGAATCGGTGGGCTGTGGGCCGACGGCCGAAGTCCTGACCCACGACAATCTGCACCGGGCCCAGCATCTCTGCGACGCCTGCGCCGCCGACCGCAATTTCTGGGCCGCCGCCTGATACCAATGCTAGCCATGCTCTACGATTTCTTCCTGGCCCCGTTCGCCGACTATGCCTTTATGAAGCGCGCTCTGGTCGCCTGCCTGGCGCTGGCGCTGGGCGGCGCGCCGGTGGGCGTGCTGCTGGTGCTGCGCCGGATGAGCCTGATGGGTGACGCGCTGGCCCATTCGGTGTTGCCGGGGGCTGCGATCGGCTTCCTGGTTGGCGGGCTGTGGCTACC
>CBFDDT010000206.1:0-6225 GCA_965603635.1 uncultured bacterium
GACCCGGCTGAAACCCGCGGAAAACGTCTGTGCATGGGGTCGAATTGCGAAAAACAGGGCTGAGACCAGGGCCAGCCGACAACCGCCCCTACCAAACGGAAATCCTAACCGCTTCGCTTTTCTCACCGGCCCGGTTTCAATGCGGGGCATGGATACGCTTTGCACGGACATAAACACTCGATCCAGCGATGGCTGGACAATCCGCCGCCTTACCGCGCTGAACCGTTCGATCGCCTTGACCAGCCTGGCGCTTGGCGCGCTCAGCGGCATGCTGATGGGGCTATGGTCCTTCGGTGGGCCGGCGCCCGTGCCCGACGCCATCGGCGATTACGGCGACCTGCCGCGCCGGCTGTTGCGGTTGGGCCATATCGCCTTCTTCGGGCTGGCCTTCCTGAACCTGATCCTGGTCCGCCAGATTCCCTCCCTGCCGCTGGGGCGCAACGCGATGCGCGGGGCGCTGGGCTGCATGAATTTCGGCAATGTGGCGCTGCCCATCGCGTTGATCGCCGCCGCCTTTTGGGAGCCCTTGAAATATCTCACCGCGCCGGCGGCCTTCGCGGTCACGCTGGCGCTTTGCATCGCCGCCTGGGGCGGCTGGGCCGACTACGCGCAACCCGACCCAGTGGAGTAAATCTAACGGATGGTACCTATGGGATCGTGTTTCCCGTCTCCCCGGCAGGAGGGCGCGCGCGGGCGATGCTGGCGCATCGTCAAGCGGGCCCGACGCACCGGGGGGGCGGGAAACACGACCCACGGGGCGGCTTTGCAAGCCCACCGGCCGCGTTGCGCGCCGCTTGCGATGCGCCAGCATCGCGGCGCGACACGCGCCTTGCCGGATGAACTTGTAAAGCCGTCCCATGGGTACCATCCGTTAGATTCACTCCACTAGAAGAGGAGCACGAACGATGACCGTCAAGCCCACCGACAGCGACCTGCGCCAACTGATCGCCCGCACCGTCAAGCGGGAGATCGGCCCCCTGGCCCCCGAAACCAGCCTGCAGGATGCGCTTTGCATCGACAGCATCGACGTACTGCACCTTCTGGCCGCCGCCGAGCGGCGCTACGGCATTCGTATCACCGACGAGGAGATGGTCGAATTGCGCTGCTATGGCGACCTGCTGGGCCTGTTGGGCATTTATGGCAATGCCCTGGAGCCCGTGTCATGAGAATCGGGCTGATCGCCATGAGCGGCGTGCGGGTGCGCACGAAGGAGCTCGCCGAACTGGGTGTAACCCTGCCGCAATTCGTCAATCGCGGGGCGGTGGTCGCGTCGCTGCCCAGCTTGGGTCTGTTGACCGTTGCCGCCCTGACGCCGGACGATGTCGAGGTCGTCTATCGCGAGGTCGACGAACTGCCCGGCGAAGGCGAGCTGGAGATGTTCGACCTGGTCGGCATATCCTCGTTCTCGGCGATGATCGACGACGCCTATGCGCTGGCCGACAGATACCGCGCCGCCGGCGTGCCGGTGGTGCTGGGCGGGCTGCATGTAACGCTGATGCCCGACGAGGCCGCCGGCCATGCCGACGCCATCGTGACCGGCGGGGCCGAGGGCGCCTGGCCGCGACTGGTGGCCGATTTCCGGGCTGGGCGCATGAAATCCCGCTACGAAGGCATGCGCCAGGACGTGTTCCGCGAGCCCTGGTACGCCAAGCCGCGCTTCGACCTGCTGGCCGGGCGGCCCTATAACCGGGTGACCGTGCAGACCTCGCGCGGCTGCCCGCTGAACTGCGAATTCTGCGCCGCCAGCCTGCGCATCACCAACAGCTTTCAGCAGAAGCCGGTGGAGTTGGCCATTGCCGAGATCGGCGAGGCCATTGCCCAGGTCGACAGACCGTTCCTGGAACTGGCCGACGACAACACATTCGTCAACAAGAAGTGGGGCAAGCAATTCCTGCGCGCGCTGACGCCGATGAATGTGATGTGGTTCACCGAGACTGACATATCCGTGGCCGACGACCCGGAACTGCTGGATATGCTGGCCGACAGCGGCTGCCGCCAGATCCTGGTCGGGCTGGAAAGCCCCGATGCGGACGGGCTGGCCGGGATGGACCCCCATGACTGGAAGCGCCGCCATGCCGACCATTACCTGGAGGCCATCGAGCGCATCCAGTCGCGCGGCATCACGGTCAACGGCTGTTTTATCCTGGGGCTGGACGGCGACACGCCCGCGACCTTCGAGCGGGTGCGCGATTTCGTGACCCGGTCGGGACTGCTGGAGGTTCAACTGACGGTGCAGACGCCGTTCCCGGGCACGCCGCTGTACGACCGCCTGCGCCGCGAGGGCCGGCTGCTGTCCGACCGCTACTGGGACCGCTGCACCCTGTTCGACGTGAACTACCGGCCGAAGAACATGAGCGTCGATGACCTGGAGACCGGCATGCGCTGGCTGTTCGGCGAGATCTACAACGAGCGCGAATTCATCCGCCGCAAGCGCCGCTATATGGACATCCTGCACGAAAACGGCACGGCCGAAAGGTTGGCGACGGCTTGTTGATCGCCCACGGCGAGGGCTCTCCCGCGCCCTTGCCACTAGCGGGGCCGGTTGTGGGGTGAATCCGCCGGATTTACTCAACTTGCCAGGCCGGTCCCGCGTATTTTACGTTTCTGTGATTGGCCTCTTTCTTGCTGGGATGCTAAAATGCTCGCATCAACGTTGGGTGGACGTTATGGAAATTCAGAAATTTAAGGACTCTCTCGGCCGGACCGAACCGCCGGCCGATTTGCCGCCGCCGCTTTGCGCGTTATGGCTTCAGGCAAAGGGTAACTGGGACAAGGCGCATGGCCTGGTTCAGGACGAACGGACCGAGGCCGCGGCCTGGGTGCATGCCTTTTTGCACCGGGTAGAGGGCGATTCCGCAAACGCCTTGTACTGGTATGACGTGGCCGGCCGCGCGCCCTGCGCGAACTCGCTGTCATCCGAATGGCGGGACATCGCCTGCCGGTTGCTGGAGACCTTGCCAGAACCGGCGCTTGAGATGGATCATTGAGTAACGCGTCGGTCCGGTGCATTCTGCCGGGCCATGAGCGAAAAGAGCCATCCGGCGCTTAACCGCCGCCTTAATTTACCGCTGCTGACCTTCTACGGGCTGGGCACCACCATCGGCGCCGGCATCTTCGTGCTGGTCGGCAGGGTGGCGGGGCGCGCGGGCATGGCGGCGCCGGTATCCTTCCTGGTCGCATCCCTGCTGGCCGCCTTCACCGCCTTCAGTTTCGCCGAACTGGTGGCGCGCTATCCGCGCAGCGCCGGCGAGGCCATCTATGTGCGCGAGGGATTCGGCTCGCACCGGCTGGCGCTGATCGTCGGGCTGATGGTGGCGCTGTCGGGGGTGATATCGTCGGCCACCATCATCAACGGCTCGGTCGGTTATCTGCATGAATTCGTGGCCCTGCCGCAGGCGCTGGGGGTAGTCCTGATACTGGCCCTGCTGACCGTGCTGGCGTTATGGGGCATCGGCGAGTCGGTGACCGCGGCCGCCATATTCACGGTGCTGGAAATCGGTGCGCTGCTGCTGGTCGTCTGGGCGGCGAAGGGCAGCCTGGCCGACCTGCCAACGCGCGGGGCTGAACTGATTCCGCCCTTCGAGAGCCTCGCCTGGATCGGCGTCACGTCGGGGGCGATGCTGGCCTTTTACGCCTTCCTGGGGTTCGAGGATCTGGTCAATGTCGCCGAGGAATCCAAAGACGTCACCCACACCATGCCGGCGGCGATCCTGCTGACCCTGGCTGTTACCACCTTGCTCTATCTGCTGGTGGCGACGGTGTCGGTGCTGACCGTGCCGCCGGGCGAGTTGGCGCGGAGCAGCGCGCCGCTGGCCTACGTCTATGAACGCGCCACCGGCGTCCCGTCCCGGCTGATCAGCGGCATTGCCGTCTTCGCGGTGCTGAACGGCGCGCTGATCCAGGTGATCATGGCCTCGCGGGTGATCTATGGCCTGGCCGACCAGCATGCGCTTCCCGGCGGCCTGGCCTGGGTCCATCCCCGCACCCGCACGCCGATGGTGGCGACCGGGCTGGTGACCGCCATCATCCTGATCCTGGCCATCGGTTTCCCGCTGGAATATCTGGCCGAGACCACATCTGTCATCGTGCTGATCGTCTTTGCGATAGTCAATTTGGCGCTGGTGGCGATCAAACGCCGCGGCACGCCGGCGCCCGAGGGCGTGCGCACCTATCCCGTCTGGATCCCCGCCACTGGCTTCGTCGCCAGCACCGCCTTCCTGGCCCTGCGCTTCCTGTGGGGATAGGACTCGTTCCTCTTGCCGGGGAAGCACGCCGCGCCTAGCTTGTGTTTCATATGAATGGCGGGAGCGGGGATGGCATGAAGGCGAGACTGGATGCATTGCGGGCCAAGATGGCGCGCCTGGGGCTGGACGGGTTTATCGTGCCCCATGCGGACGAGTTCCAGAACGAATATCTGCCGCCCAGCGCGGAACGGCTGGCCTGGATCACTGGTTTTACCGGCTCGGCCGGGGCCGCGGTTATCCTGAAGGACAAGGCTGCGGCCTTCACCGACGGGCGCTATACCATCCAGATCCGCGAGCAGGTCGATGGCGCGCTGTTCGACATCCGCCATATCAGCGACGAGCCGCCAAAAGACTGGGTCGCCGAACATCTGGGCCAGGGCGGCAAGCTGGGCTACGACCCATGGCTCCATACCGAACGCGCGCTGGATGTCTGGCGCAAGGCGGCGGAGAAGGCGGGCGGCGAGATCCTGGCGGTCGAGCATAACCCGCTGGACGCCGCATGGGCCGATCGCCCGGCCGCCCCCGCCGCCCGAATCGCGCCCCATGGCGAGGAGTTCGCCGGCGAATCCTCGGCCGCCAAGCGCGAGCGGGTGGCGAAAAACCTGGCCGACGCAGGCGCCGACAGCGCCGTCATCACCGCGCCGGATTCCATCGCCTGGCTGTTGAACATCCGCGGCGGCGACGTGGCGCATACACCGCTGCCGCTGTCCTTCGCCATCCTGTACGCGACCGGGCGCGTCGAATGGTTCGTCGATCCGGCCAAGGTGATCCCGGAACTGGCCGGGCATCTGGGCGACGAGGTGACGGTGCGCAATGCGGACGAGTTCGAGCCGGCGCTCTGGGCGCTGGGCAACAACCGGGTGCTGGTCGACCCGGCGGGCACGGCGGCGCTGGTGTTCGAGCGGCTGGGCAAGGCGGGGGCGCAGATCGTGCGCGCCGACGACCCCTGCCAGCTGCCCAAGGCCTGCAAGAACCGGGTCGAAATCGAGGGCATGCGCAATGCCCACCGCCGCGACGGGGCGGCGTTGACCCGCTTCCTCGGCTGGCTGGTGGGCGAGGCCCCCAGGGGCGGCGTCGGCGAGATCGCGGCGGCCGACAGGCTGGAGGCCCTGCGCTTCGAGGGCGAGCATATCACCGACCTTTCCTTCCGAACCATTTCCGGCTCCGGCCCGAACGGCGCCATCGTGCATTATTCGGTGACCCCGGAAAGCGACCGCATGCTGGGAACCGGCGAGCTGTACCTGGTCGATTCCGGCGGGCAGTACCGCGACGGCACCACCGACGTCACACGTACGGTCGCCATCGGCGAGCCCACGGCCGAAATGCGCGACCGCTTCACCCGCGTGCTCAAGGGCCATATCGCGCTGGCCACCGTACGTTTCCCCGAGGGCACCACCGGCTCGCATCTCGACATACTGGCGCGCCAGGCGCTTTGGCAGGCGGGGCTGGATTACGACCACGGCACCGGCCATGGCGTCGGCAGCTATCTGGGTGTCCATGAAGGGCCGCAGCGCATTTCCAAGATCGCCAATACGGTGGCGCTGAAGCCCGGCATGATCGTTTCCAACGAGCCCGGCTATTACAAGACGGGCGCGTACGGCATCCGCATCGAAAACCTGGTCTGCGTCACCACGCTGGAAATCGAAGGCGCGGAAAGGCCCATGCTCGGCTTCGAAACCCTGACGCTCGCCCCCATCGACCTGGCCCTGGTGGAACCGGCCCTTATGACCCCGCCCGAAACCGAATGGCTGAACGCCTACCACGCCCGCGTAAACGAAACCCTGACCCCGCTGGTCGACAAAGACACCGCCGCCTGGCTGGCCGAGGCGACGCGCGCGGTGGGATAGCCGCGCCCTTCCAGCGTTGGCCGAGTGGCCGCATCCTTCGACAGGCTCAGGATGAGGATTTTCTCTAATCCTCAACACTCGCTCCTCATCCTGAGCCTGACGAAGGATGCGCCGGGGAGTAACCTCGCTGTCAG
>CBFDDT010000207.1:0-6217 GCA_965603635.1 uncultured bacterium
TCCGAACGACCCGACCAAGGGCATCGAGGGCACCGATCTGGTGAACGCCACCGAACGCATGGCCCATGTGGAGAAGATCAAGCCGGAAATCTGCTCGCTGGATTGCGGCTCGCTGTGTTTTGGCGACAGCCTCTATATCAGCACCCCGCCAATGCTTCGCCAGATGGCCAAGCGGATCCAGGAACTGGGCGTAAAACCGGAACTGGAAGTCTTCGAGATGGGCCATCTGCGCTTCGCCAACCAGTTGATCGCCGAGGGACTGGTGGACGCGCCGCCGCTCTATCAGATCTGCCTGGGCATCCCCTGGGCGCTGGGCGCGGACCCCGACACCATGCGCCTGATGCGCGACAATTTACCGGCGGGCGCGAACTGGTTCTCGTTCGGCATCGGCCGGCACCAGATGCCGATGGCGGCGACCGCGGCCATCCTGGGCGGCAATGTGCGCGTCGGGCTGGAAGACAATCTGTACCTGGAGAAGGGCGTCTTCGCCAGCAACAGGCAATTGACCGAGCGCGCCGCGGAACTCGTCCGCCTGCTGGGCGGCCGCACCCTGACCCCGGGCGAGGCCCGCGAGAAACTGGGCCTCAAGGCCCGCTAATCCGGACAGGAATACACAGATGACGGAAATCAAGACTGTCGCCATCGTCGGCACCGGTGTTATCGGGGCCGGCTGGGCCACCCGCTGCCTTGCCCGCGGCATTAACGTGGTGGCGACCGATCCGGGACCCGACGCGGAAGCAAAGCTGCGGGCGTCCCTTGAAAACGCCCGGCCCGCGGCCGAGGAGTTATACGGTTCGCCGGATGTTGCGCCCGGAACGCTGACCTTCGTGGCCAGCGTCGAGGAGGCCGTGGCCAACGCGGATTTCATCCAGGAAAACGCGCCCGAGCGTGAGGATTTGAAGCGCAAGCTGCATGCCCGGATCGACGCGGCGGCGCGCCCCGACATCATCATCGCCTCCAGTTCCTCCGGCCTGATGCCGACCGCCATCCAGGCCGACTGCAAGCATCCCGAACGGGTGCTGATCGGGCACCCGTTCAATCCGGTTTACCTGCTGCCGCTGTGCGAGGTGGTGGGCGGGAGCAAGACCGCGCCGGAAAACATCAAGCGGGCCATGGAGTTTTACACCTCCATCGGCATGTACGCGCTGCATGTGCGCAAGGAGATCGAGGGTTATCTGTCAGACCGGCTGCAGGAGGCCGTCTGGCGCGAGATATTGCATCTGGTGAATGACGGGGTAGCGACGACCGGCGAGCTGGACGACGCCATCAAGTACGGCCCTGGCCTGCGCTGGGCGATCATGGGCACCAACCTGATCTTCCACATGGCCGGCGGCGATACCGGCATGCGCCATATGCTGCACCAGTTCGGGCCGGCCCTGAAACTGCCCTGGACCAAACTGGAGGCGCCGGAGCTGACCGACGAGCTGATCGACCGCATGGTCGAGGGCACCCACGAACAGGCCGAGGGCAAGACGGTCAAGGAACTGGAACAACTGCGAGACAACTGCCTGATCGACATCATGCGGACCTTGCAGAAATACGAGATCGCCTCGGGCAAGGTGCTGGCCGACGACGAAGCGCGCCGCAAGGCGGGGGGGTGAACCATGGATTTCGGACTTACCGAAGAACAGAACATGGTGGTGGAGACGGTTCGCGCCTTCGTCGAGAACGAACTCTACCCTCTGGAGGCCGAGCTGGAACGCACCGGCGAGCTGCCGCGCGAGGTCGCCCGGGATATCCAGGACAAGGTGATGGAGATGGGCTTCTACGCGCCCAACATCCCCGAGGAATTCGGCGGCGGCGGGCTCGATAATCTGACCTTCGCCCTGCTGGAGCGAGAGCTGGGCCGCACCTCCATGGGGCTGAACCACTGGTGGGGCCGGCCGTCCAACATCCTGTGCGCCGGCACGCCGGAACAGCGCGAGCGATACCTGATCCCCTGCGTCAAGGGCGAGCGGCATGACGCGCTGGCGATGACCGAACCCGATGCGGGCTCGGACGTGCGCGGCATGAAATGCGCGGCGCGGCGCGACGGCGGCGACTGGGTGATCAACGGCACCAAACATTTCATCAGCCACGCCGACATCGCCGACTTCATTATCGTCTTCATCGCCACCGGCGAGGAGGAAACCCCGCGCGGGCTCAAGAAGCGCATCACCTGCTTCCTGATCGACCGCGACACGCCGGGCTTCGAGATCCGCAAAGGCTACAACTCGGTCTCGCACCGCGGCTATAACAACTGCATCCTGAATTTCGACGAATGCCGGGTGCCGGACGCGCAAATCCTGGGCGAGGAAGGCAAGGGCTTCGAGGTCGCCAACGACTGGCTCTACGCCACCCGTATTTCGGTGGCGACCATGTGCGTCGGCCGGGCGCGCCGGGTCTTCGACATGGCCGCCGAATGGTGCGCGACCCGCAAGCAATTCGGCCAGACTATCGGCAAGTTCCAGGGTACCAGCTTCAAGCTGGCCGACATGATCACCGAAATCGACGCGGCGGATTGGCTGACCCTGGCCGCGGCCTGGAAACTGGACCAGGGCGAGGACGCCAACCGCGAGATCGCCTCGGCCAAGCTCTACGCCTCGGAAATGCTGGCCCGCGTCACCGACGAGGCGATCCAGATCCATGGCGGCATGGGATTGATGGATGATTTGCCGCTGGAACGCTTCTGGCGCGACGCGCGGGTCGAGCGCATCTGGGACGGCACCTCGGAAATCCAGCGCCACATCATCTCGCGTACGATCTTGCGCCCGCTGGAGGATTGAACGGGATGGTGGCCGGGTCGTTCCAGCGCCTGCTGCGCCCCAAAACCGTTGCCGTAATCGGCGGGCGGCAGGCCGAGATCGTGGCGCAAAACTGTGACAGGCTGGGTTTCGAGGGAACGATCTGGCCGGTTAACGGCAAGCGCGAGCAGATAGCCGGCCGCCAATGTTTCAAACATTTGGAAGACCTGCCGGAAGCGCCCGACGCGGCCATTATCGTAATCCCCGCCGAGCCGACGATCGAGGCCGTAACGCTGCTGGCGGAAATGGGCGCCGGTGGCGTCATCTGTTTCGCCTCCGGTTTTCGCGAAATCGGCGGCGCCGGCATCGAGCGCCAGGAACGGCTGGTCGCCGCCGCCGGCGCCATGCCGATGATGGGGCCGAATTGCCACGGCTTCGTCAATTACCTGGACGGCGCGGTTCTGTGGCCCGACCAGCATGGCGGCGCGCGGGTGGAGCGCGGCGTGGCGCTGATCACCCAGAGCGGCAATATCGCGCTAAACCTGTCCATGCAGCAGCGCTCGCTGGAGCTGGCCTATATGGTCACCCTGGGCAACCAGGCCACCATCGGCATATCGGAATCCATCGAGGCCCTGGCCACCGACGAGCGCGTCACCGCCATCGGCCTGCATGTCGAGGGCTTGAGCGATATCGGCGCCTTCGAGCGCGCCGCCGCCACCGCGCGGGACGCCGGCATTCCCATTGTGGCGCTGAAGACCGGCCGCTCGATCAAGGGCGCGGAAATCGCCATGTCGCACACCGCCTCGCTGGCCGGACCGGACGGACTCTACGACGCGCTGTTCGAGCGCCTGGGCGTGGCCCGCGTCCATACCATTCCGGAACTGCTGGAATGCCTGAAGCTGCTGTCGGTCGTCGGACCAATGCCGGGCAACCGGGTCTGTTCGATGAGCTGTTCCGGCGGCGAAGCCTCGTTGATGGTGGATCTGGCCGATGGGCGCAACGTGGATTTCCCGCCGATGGAGGCCGGCCATCGCGACCGGGTCGCCGGCACGCTGAACGAGTTGGTCAGCGTCTCCAACCCGCTGGACTACCACACCTTCATCTGGGGCCAGGAAGACCAGATCACCGCCACCTTCACCGCCATGATGAGCGGCGGTTACGATTTGTCGATGGTGGTGCTGGACTTTCCCCGCCGCGACCGCTGTGACGACGAGGACTGGTGGTCCACCGTCAACGGCATCGTCAAGGCCGCGCAAGCGACCGGCGGGCGGGCCGCGGTGCTGGCCAGCATGCAGGAATGTTTGCCCGAGGATGTCGGCGCGCACCTTACGACACACGGCGTCGCCCCGATGATGGGCATGGCGGAGACGCTGACGGCGATCGAGGCGGCCGTGCGGATCGGGCGGGCGCGGGCCAATGGCGAGCCCCCTGCCCTGCTGCATCCCGCCCCGCCGGCCCAAGGCGGCAGCCGGGTGTACGACGAATGGGAATCGAAGCGCATGCTGGCGGCGCACGGGCTGACCATTCCCCGGGGCGCGCTGATGACTTCGGCGACGGAGGCCGTGGCGGCGGCCGAGGCGCTGGGTTATCCCGTCGCCATCAAGGCGGTGTCGGCGGAGATCGCGCACAAGACCGAGGCCGGGGCCGTCGCGCTGAACCTGATAGACGCCGACGCCGTGGACAAGGCGGCACGAAGGATGCTGGGCATTTCAGGCCGGGTTCTGGTGGAAAAGATGGTCACCGACGGGGTGGCGGAGCTGATCGTCGGCATCGACCGCGATGCGCAGTTCGGCCCCTATCTGGTGGTTGGTTTCGGCGGCGTGCTGGTGGAGCTGGTCAACGACAGCCACACATTGCTGCTGCCGACCGACCGCGACCAGATACTGGCCGCTCTGCAATCGCTGAAGACGGCCCCGATGCTGACCGGTTATCGGGGCCTGCCCGTCGCCGACATGGAGGCCGCGGTCGACGCCATCATGGCGGTCGCCAATTTCGCGGCCGAGCATGCCGACAGGATTCTTGAACTGGATGTGAATCCGCTGATGGTCCGGCCCAAAGGCAGTGGCGCCGTTGCCGCTGATGCCTTGATCCGACTGGCGGCGCCTGAATGAGGAGTTCCGGATGAGTGACTTGGACGAATTGCTGGCGAAAGCCGAAGCGGCCCTGGGAGCGGACGACCCGCACAGGGCGCTGATCACGCTGCGCGAAATCTGCCGCCAGCCGGAGCTTCACAAGGATCTGCCGCGCCTATCCACCACACTGGAGATATTCGCCCGCATTTCGGAACATTACGGCTCGGCCGAGCATGTCGACATGGCCCGGGCGGCCGCGCGACACGATCCGCAAGCGCTGTACGATCTGGGCAGTTCGCTGCTGAGCGAAAATCTGGGCGATATCGCGTTGATCGCGTTCCTTCGCGTGAACGACCTGATCTCCGGCGAGGCGGTAATTATCGGCGGCATTGCCCAGGCGCTGGAGAATTTGGGCCAGAGCCAGCAGGCCTGCGAAACCCTGCGCGGTGCGCCGGAGTTGTTGGAGATCGATTTCTTTCTGCGTTACCTGCTGGTATTCAACGGCATCATGACGGGCGACCTGGCCGATGCACGCCGGTCGATGGAAACGCTGGGCGAACCGTCCGACCCGGACGAGACCGCCATGGCGGTGCGGATCGGAGACATGTTTGCCCGCGCCGACGCAGTCGGAGATATCTGCGCCCTGGACGGCCAGGATCTGCGCGGCTGGCACTACGTATTGACCGGCGGCATCCTGACCCATCTCTCCCCCCACGGCTTCGACGACGGCATGAACGGCCGCTACGCCTTCACCCAGGGTTCGCTCGCCGGCTGCAAGGAAGGGCTGGTGCGGTTGAAGGCGGTGCTGGAGGCCTGGGGCAATACGCCGGACCGGATCATATCCGCCGGGGGGCGCGGCGGTTCCATCCTGGCGGCGGCCGCGGCTGAACTATTCGACCTGCCGCTGGAGCCGTTCGGCGACCCCCGGCGCGCAGGCCTGATCGTGGCGTACGATCCGATGGAGGTACCGGATGAAGCCTATGGTCCGCTATCGGAATGCAGGCCCGGCCAGATGCTGTATTGCCATGCCGCGCGCTGGACCGAGCCCGCGCCCTACACGCCCGATATCGTGACGTTGCTGTATCAGACTAATATGGCCCCCTGGGGCGAGCGCATGCAAGTCGACCCGGAAAGTCACGGATCCGAGACAGTGCCGCCCGACACACGCCCGGCGGACGAGATCGCGGCCGATATTCTCAGCGCAACACTCGACGACGAGGACATGGCCGACATCGCCGATCTGGGCCGCATCGCCGCCGCCATGAAAGGCAAAGCTGCCGCTTTCCGGCCCGACGGACCACGCTCGCCGATCTGGTATCAGGGCCCCGTTAGAAGTTCACGTTTTCTGTAATTCCGACAAGGACAAAAACATGACCAACCCCGTGAAAACAGAGCGCCGCGGCGCGGTGCTGGAGGTGACGC
>CBFDDT010000208.1:0-6170 GCA_965603635.1 uncultured bacterium
TCGTCGACCAGTTCATCCATGGCCGGGCCGAAGGCCCGATCCAGATGGAGGTCCGTGCGCCCTGACCGGCGCTTTTGCAGCAAGGACCCGCCACCGCCCATGGCCCGCAAGAACACCCAATATGTCTGCCAGTCCTGCGGCGCGGTACATCCGCGCTGGGGTGGCAAGTGCGACGCCTGCGGCGAATGGAACTGCGTCGTCGAGGAAGCCGCCCTCACCGCCCCGATCGGCGGAAAATCCGGCGGCCGCAAGGCGTCCCCCGGCGCCCGCGCCAAGCTGGAACTGGTTGCCCTGGACGGCGAATCCCGGCACCTGGAACGGCGGGTCACCGGCATCGCCGAATTCGACCGCGTGGTCGGCGGCGGCATGGTGCCCGGCTCTGCCCTGCTGGTGGGCGGCGACCCGGGTATCGGCAAATCAACCTTGCTGCTGCAGGTCACGGCGGCACTGGCCGGCGGGGCCAAGGCCATCTACATCTCGGGCGAGGAATCGATCGACCAGGTACGCATGCGCGCCCGCCGCCTCGGCGTGGCGGAGATGCCGGTGGGGCTGGCCGCGGCAACCGATCTGAACGAAATCCTCGGCGCGCTGAACGGCCCGGACATACCGGACATCGTGGTTATCGATTCGATCCAGACCATGTATGCGGATGCGCTGGATTCGGCGCCGGGCACCGTCGGGCAGGTTCGCGCCTGCGCCCAGGAACTGATCCGCGCCGCCAAGCGACGGGGCTTTACCCTGGTCCTGGTCGGCCATGTCACCAAGGAAGGCGCCATCGCCGGCCCCCGGGTGCTGGAGCATATGGTCGATACGGTGCTGTATTTCGAGGGCGAGCGCGGCCATCAGTTCCGCATTCTGCGCGCGGTCAAGAATCGTTTCGGCCCGACCGACGAGATCGGCGTGTTCGAAATGACCGGCGGCGGCCTTGCCGAGGTTTCCAACCCCTCGCAATTGTTCCTGTCGGATCGTGACGAGCCGGTCTCCGGCGCGGTGGTATTCGCGGGCATGGAAGGCTCGCGCCCGATGCTGGTGGAGATCCAGGCGCTGGTCGCCCCGTCGCCGCTGGGCACGCCACGCCGCGCGGTGGTCGGCTGGGACAGCGGCCGGCTGTCGATGGTACTTGCGGTGCTGGAGGCGCGAGCGGGGGTTCACTTATCGGGCAATGACGTGTATCTGAACGTGGCGGGCGGGCTTCGCATATCGGAACCCGCCGCCGACCTTGCGGTGGCCGCCGCGCTGATTTCGTCGCTGACCGGCAGACCCGTTCCGGCGGGCAGCGCGGTTTTCGGTGAAATCGGCCTGTCGGGCGAGGTTCGACCGGTGGCCCAGGCCGAAGCGCGGCTGAAGGAAACCGGCAAGTTGGGTTTCTCGCGTGCGATAACGCCGCGCCTGCGCCAGACCGGCGGAATGGCGCGGGATTTGCAAGTACGCGAGATCGCCGATCTGGGCGAGCTGGTGTTAATGTTCGAAGATGAAGAGCCGACGGCGCATGCCGCCATGGCCAGGGGAGTGGATAGTTGATTGCCGATATTGTCGTTGCGGTGGTCCTGCTGATATCGGGCGTAATTGCTCTGTTCAGAGGTTTCGTAAAAGAGACCCTGACTATCGCCGGCTGGATCGGTGCAATATTCATAACGCTCTATGGCTACGAGCATGTGGCGCCGCTGATTTCCGAATTCGTCGCGGAAAACTGGATTGCGGAACTCGTGGCGGCCTCGGCCCTGTTCCTGATTTCACTTGTCATCCTCACAATCATTTCGCATATGATTGCCAATCGGGTGCAGGGAAGCATGCTGGGCCATCTGGACCGGGCGCTGGGATTCGTATTCGGGCTGGTGCGCGGAATCGCGCTGGTGTCCGTGATCTATCTGGCTGCTACATTCGCCTGGCGCGAAGACGACCTGCCCGAAGAGATTACCGAGGCAAAAAGCCTGCCGCTTGTCAAAATGGGCGCCGATTTTCTGGCCAGCCTGGCGCCGGAGGACACCTTCCCCGGCCGCGATGACGCCGGTGACCGGATCGACGATACGGTGAACGATTTGAAGGAAAGCGTCGAAGGCGCCGTTGAAGGCGTGGCCAGGGAAAAGCTGGAAGAGATAGTCGACGAATTGGACGCCGAGGAAAAATGGCGCCGCCTGAACGAACCCGAGCCGGAAACCGAAACCGAGCCGGCGCTACCGCCCGGCGAATTGCCGCCGCCACCCGGTTACGAGGAAGAAGAGCGCAGCGATATGCAGCGTCTCATAGAGAACAATCAGTGAGGGACACCGCAAAGGGGGACCCCGCCGTGTTATACCAAGGAGCGATGATAATGACCCATTTGATGGGGCCCAGCGGCCCGCCGGGCAGGCGCGGCGCGCGGCGCGATGCAACCGCATCGGGCAAGGGCCGCAACGCACGCGGCGGCCCGCTGGGCCCCACCGGAGGCCGATTTCCCTTGACCGCTCGCGGCGTTGCGCTCCGCTTGTGGTGGCGCGCACCACGGCGCGAACCGCTCCTGACGAGCGGACAAGGGAAGCCGGTCAAATGAGTCATTATCAACGTTCCTTGGTATTACCCACCACCAATCCTTTCGACGACGACAAACTGCGCGAGGAATGCGCGGTCTTTGGCGTATATGGCCATGTCGATGCCGCGGCCCATGTGGCGCTTGGCCTGCACGCGCTGCAGCACCGCGGCCAGGAGGCCGCCGGCATCGTCTCCTTCGACGGGCGCCAGTTCCACGCCCACCGCGGGATGGGCCTGGTCAGCGACATCTTCGCCAACGGCAACGTGATCGGGCGGCTGAAGGGATCGGCCGCGGTCGGCCACACCCGCTATTCGACCACCGGCGAACTGATATTGCGCAATGTCCAGCCGTTGTTCGCGGAATTCGAGTTCGGCGGCATGGCGATCGCCCATAACGGCAACCTGACCAACGCGCGCCTGCTGCGCCAGGACCTGATCCGCCACGGCGCCATCTTCCAGTCCACCACCGACACCGAGATTTTCAACCACCTCATCGCCAACGAGCGTGGCGGCATGCTGGACCGGGTCGTCCGGGCGCTGAACACGGTGGAGGGCGCCTATTCGTTGATCCAGTTGACCAAGGACGGCCTGATCGGCGTGCGCGACCCGCTGGGCGTGCGGCCCTTGCAACTGGGCAAGCTGGACGGCTCCTGGATGCTGGCCTCGGAAAGCTGCGCCTTCGACATCATCGGGGCCGAATTCGTGCGCGACATCAAACCAGGGGAACTGGTCATCATCAATGACGACGGCGTGCAGAGCCACCGCATCTCGCTGACCACCAAATCCCGCTTCTGCATTTTCGAATATATCTATTTCGCGCGGCCCGACAGCGTGATCGAGGGCAAGTCGGTCTATGCCGCGCGCAAGGAAATCGGCGCGGAACTGGCCCGCGAATCCAGTGTCGAGGCCGACATGGTGATCCCGGTGCCCGATTCCGGAGTACCGGCGGCGCTGGGCTATGCCCAGGAATCCGGCATCCCGTTCGAGCTGGGCATCATCCGCAATCATTATGTGGGGCGTACCTTCATCGAGCCGACCGACGAAATCCGCCATCTCGGCGTCAAGCTGAAGCACAACGCCAACGCCGACCAGATCAAGGGCAAGCGGGTCATTCTGGTGGACGATTCCATCGTGCGCGGCACGACCTCGAAGAAGATCGTCGAAATGGTGCGCAACGCCGGCGCGACGGAGGTTCATATGCGGATTTCCAGCCCGCCGACCGCCCATTCATGTTTCTACGGCGTCGACACGCCCGAGCGCGAGAAACTGCTGGCCGCCAATCTGGAGGTCGAGGCCATCCGCGAACAGATCGGCGTCGACAGCCTGGCCTATATCTCGCTGGAAGGGCTGTATAACGCAGTCGGTGGAGAAGGCCGCAACAGCGCCGCGCCGCAATATTGCGATGCCTGTTTCTCGGGCGAATATCCGATCGCGCTGAAGGACCAGATGGAAGGCGACGAGCCGCCGCAACTGTCCCTGCTGGCGGAACTGGGCTGATGTCGGAGAAAATTCTGGAAGGCCGGGTGGCGTTGGTCACCGGGGCCAGCCGTGGCATCGGCGCGGCGGTGGCCAGACTGTTCGCCGCCCAGGGCGCCCATATCGTGGCCCTGGCGCGCACCGTCGGCGGGCTGGAGGAACTGGACGACGCGATCTCGGCGGCCGGCGGTTCGGCGACGCTGGTGCCCCAGGACCTGGCCGACCTGGACGCCATCGACCGGCTGGGCGCGGCCCTGCATGAACGCTTCGGCAAGCTGGACATCCTGGTCGCCAATGCCGGCGTGCTGGGCGTGCTGTCGCCCATCGCCCATGTGGAGCAGAAGGATTGGGACGAGACCATGCTGTTGAACGTGACGGTGAACTACCGCCTGATCCGCGCCATGGAGCCGCTGTTGCGCCTGTCGGACGCCGGCCGGGCGATCTTCGTGACCTCGGGTGCATCGCGCGGCCCCCGCGCCTACTGGGGCCCCTACGGCACATCCAAGGCGGCCCTGGACTACATGGTCGGCACCTGGGCGCAAGAGGTGGCCAAGACCAGCATCCGCGTCAACCTGCTGAACCCCGGCGCCACGAGAACCGGCATGCGCGCCGCCGCCATGCCCGGCGAGGATCCAAGCACCCTCCCCGCCCCCGAAGACATCGCCCCGGCATTCCTGGACCTCGCCAGCCCCGCCTGCACGAAACACGGCGAGACCGTGAACGCGCAAAAGTAACAACTCGACACTCGACGCCGACCAGCGGACAGGCCCCCGGCCCTTCACATCCAAACTCGCAATTCGACCCCATGCAAAGACGTTTTCCGCGGGTTACAGGGGGCTTTGCGGGTGGTTTCGGACGGGAAAATGAACCGGAATCCGGTTAATACGGCGTTTTTTGATATATATCAGCGAGTTCCCCACATCCCCACCGCGCATCCATAACAGCAGCCTGTTCCATCAAAATCCGATGGTAGACCCCGTCACTTGACCCCGTCACTGTCCCCGGAACTCTCGCGCATCCACACACAACGCCGCAATGCAATCCTCGACAGTTTCCAGTTTTGACAAATCTACATTGAGGCCGCGCATCGAGTAAAAATTCGTCAGTCTCAGATTTACGCAACTGATCTCATCGTCATATTGGAAGACTCGCTTGCTATTCAGTTCAACTGTAAAGCGGTCTGTCAGCCGGAGCACACCCGGACGTACAGAATAGCATTCGGCCAACGATCTCCACAGTTCGGCTGCCGCCGCGAGGTCGATATTCTCGTCTGCAAAACGACTGACGAGAACCTCGTCAATCTCGATATCTTCACGCCCGGCCAAGGCCTTTTTGATGTGTTCGCTCGGCCAAAGGTAGGAAACGATCATGACAAACGCCAGGGCCGCAACTGCGATTATCACTGCGCTCAAGGCGATACTCCGTCAAAACTCGGTGGTGCCCCAGCGTTCCCGCCACTCAAGACGCAACCTAGATCGTTCACGCACTTATTGAGACAGCCCACCGCAACAACAAAATTCAAAGCTCCATCGGCCAGCGTTACTCCAATAGCCGCCCGTCCAGCAAATCGGCCTATCCGACTTCCACTCGAACCGAATTGGCTACCGAACTTATGCTGCCAACTTGTAGGATGTGAAGGAATTCCCCCTACGCCTGTCCTTCCAGTAGGTCCGGCCATGGCGTTACCGGCAACGTTACCGAATTGGGCGGCTGCGGCGGCGTTGCCAAAAGCTTGCTCAAACATGTTTCCATTTTCCGCCAAGCAGATCAAGAAGCACAGGCCATAGTATGCGCCGGCTAGCATGAACTTCGAGTCCTTGAACTTCAACCCCTCTGGATCCACCCGCATCACCGGATTCCCGCCGACATACCCATAGGTATTCCACCCGCCAGCGAGTCCGATGGGGTCGCTTTGCAGGTAGCGGCCGGCACAGGGGTCGTAGTCGCGGAAGCCGTTCTGGTAGAGGTCGGTGGTTTCCGGGTCGTCGTACTGGCCGGGGAAGCGCTGATAGATACTGCCGCTCGTCGATTCAACGTCGCCGAACGGGCGCAGCCGCAGGTTCTTGCTCAGGCCACCCTTGGTAGGGTCGAGGTATTTTTTCGGGGTGCCGAGATGGTCGCTCACGATGGCGAAGTTGGTCCCGTTGCGCCGCTCGGCGACCGCCATGCCGTCGATCCGGAAAAAC
>CBFDDT010000209.1:0-6140 GCA_965603635.1 uncultured bacterium
TGCGCGGTATCGCCGCCGCCGGTCGGGAAGCTTACGGCCTCGGGCGCCGACAGGTAGCCCGGATCGACGGCGACCGCCGAGGACCGCTTGATCACCTCATGGCTATCGGCGCCGGCGTTATAGAGCACGACCGACGAGGGCTCGCGGTCGCCGGCGGCGACGAAGGCCACCCGCCCGCCGCCAGCCCTGATACCGTAATAATCCGCGAAGGGCAGGTCGATCGGCTGCAAGACGCCGGCGCCCGCCGCCAAACGATGCAACCGCCACTCGCCTTGCTCGGCCACCGCCATGACAATATCGCCTTCGCCCGTAAACCCGTATGTCGCCATACCGAACTGCCAGAAACCCTGGCCGCACTCGGCCTCCATCGGGCAGAGCGCCTCGGCCTCCCCTCCCCTGCCCGTCCAGCGGTAGAGGTTCCACCAGCCGGTCCGGTCGGATACGAAATGCAGCTGGCCATCCGGCGACCATTCGGGTTGAAAGATCGATTCCGTGGGCCCGCCGGCGACGCGCCGCGCATTGCCCAGCCGCGAATCCCCACCCAGATCGGCGACCCACAGCTCGGTCCCCTCCCAGGGCATGTTGGGGTGATCCCAGCAGATCCAGGCCAGTTGGCTGCCGTCGGGCGACAGGCGCGGCGCGCCATAGAAATCACGCCCGCGATGCAGTTTGACATGCCCGCCATCGAAGGTAACCAGAACCAGCAGGTTCTCCGGCTCGCCCGCCGCGGCGTGATTCTCGCAGACGCAGATCAGTCGCTTGCGACCGGCGTCCACGGTGAAATCCGCATGGCGGGTCTTGCCCTCGGGCGTCAGGGGCCGGGGCGGGTGGCCCGGCTCGGCCATCCAGACGCGCTGGTCGGCATTATTGGTGAACCAGATGACTCCGTCGCGCACCGCAAACGAGCCACCACCATATTCATGAACGCGGCTGCGCAGGCTGAATTCGGTTGGAAGGGCCTCGCCAGGCGCACCATCGGCGGCGCGCCGCATGATCGCGACCCGGCCACCCTCCGCCGGGCGTTGCTCCAGCCAGTAGACGATTTCGCCGTCCAGTTCCACCTGGGCAAGGCCGATGCTGCCGCCGGTGATCAGATCGGCGGTAATGGGCGATTTCCAGGCGCCATAAGGGGCTGTTGTTGGGCTGGTCAACTGGTCCTCCGGGTAAAAATGGGCGGCCGATTCGACCGGGCGGAACATATCACATTTCCGCAATCCGCAAGGGCCGGCCATTGACGAGCACGGATTTCAGGGGGATGGTGGAGTTAGTGGTCTGTATCAGGCAAATCCAAATGGAGGTTCCCATGACGATACGGCTAATAACCGCGGGTCTTGCTGGTCTGCTGATGGCGACCATTCCCCTGTCGGGCGCTTCCGCCGCGCCGCAAATTCTGGCTCTTCTGGAAACCGATGGCCCGGCGCCGTTGCTCTGCGAGGGCGGAAAATGTTCGGCCGAGTTCAGCGGTTTCTGCCTGCAAAAGGAACGCCCGGATCCCAAGCCCGGTGTCCGGTATCGCGCCGAGGGCGGCGATCTTACGCTGGTCGTGACCGAGGCTTCGGGCGCGACGACGAGACTACCGGGCGGCGATTACCTGGAAATCACGACGCGGCGCAGCTACACAGCCGTTGAGATCAGCCTGCCCCAATCCGTGATCGACGATCTGGGCGCGGTATCGGTTGCGCTGGAGATCGGCGAGCGCGTGGCGCTGGTGCCGACGACCATCGTCGGCGATAGCGACCCGCAGACCGAAGCCGACATCGCGCTGGCCCTGGGGCCGCAACGTGCGCTGGGCCAGAAAATCATGCGGCAATCAGCGGCCGAGGCTGGGGCGGTCACGCTGACCAGCAAGATGATCAACGCGCTGCCGCCGGGCCGCACGGACGATGAAACCAGAAATGGATTGTGGGACCGGGCCATTGCGCCGAATGCCGCGGCTTTTCCCGGGGAAAGCGTTTCCCGGGCGTCTTCGATCTATCGGCGCTGTCTGGCCAAGGTCGAGGAAGGTACTTTTTTCAACATGCGCGACTGCCTTGAAATCGGCCACGACGCGCTGATGCTGGACCTGAACGTAAAATACTGGGAAGCCGGGCCCGAAAGCTGATCCCGGACCCGGCCCCCGTCAATATTTCTTAAGAGCGCCGCAAGCTGCGTGCGACCTTGCCGCCCAGGCGGCAGGCGCCTTGCACTGCTTCATAAATTGCGCTGGAGATAAACTCACCGGGGACCGTGGCAACCGCGCCAACCGGGCCAATCGAGGACTGATTGTTCTGGGTGTGCTTGTCGTTCATCTCTCTAAACTCCCTAATAAAAAAGGCCACCGGAAAATGCGTCCGGCCGCTCACTGGACTAATGCGCATATACGCCTCTTCATGGAGTTCTAGAAACGTAGTTATTGCAGTGCAGCATAGCGAAAACCGCATGGCTGCCCGCGCCATGACAGATATGATAGTGTTTCAGCCGACTCGCCAATTTTTAGTAGATTTAACATGACAGACGACGACAACATCGATCCGTTGAAACCGCTGCCGCCAATGACCGCGGGGCAAAAAAAATTCCTTGCCGTACTGGGCTCCGCGCTGGTGGTTATGCTGGCGGCCGGCATTTGGCATCTGTACGGTATCGGGGCTTTCAACAGTCGGCCAAGTTACGACGAAACATGGGCCTATTGCGAACCTGACGACAAATGCATCGCCATCCCCGCACCCTGCGAATCCTGGATTGCGGTCAGCGACAAGCATCTGGACGAGGCCAGGGCCTATTACGACCGCATGATCGCGCTGGTCGAGGACTCGCCACAGATGGAGTGCGCCAGCATCCCGCAAGGCGATATCCAGCCCAAGGCCTACTGCCTGTCGGGCCTCTGCATAACGATGCAGTAGCCGGGCAAAACCGTTAAGGCGGGCCCGCAACGTCTGGCCATGACAACCGTCGAGGACGGACGCGCCCGCGTCCTCAATGTGCTTCGCCGGTAATCCCGCGATTCATACCAAGGCTCGCTGATAAAGACCCATTCGACCGGTTTCCCTTGACCGCTCGACAGGAGCGGTTCGCGCCGTGGTGTTGCTCACCGCAAGCGGACCGCGAAGCCCCATCGAATGGGTCTTTATCAGCGAGCCTTGGTATTAGCCGCCGATGCGAAGAAATACGATATCGCCCAGATCAAGCGGCTGCTTCCAGTCCGGACCGGAAGTGTCCCACGGGCCCAGCTTATGCGGTTCCTTGAAGCCGCTGCAGGAAGCCGTGATGTAATAGGTCTGCGCCGGCGACTGGCCCGGATGGAGCTGAATATCGAAGCGCCCTTCGACCTCTTGCCCGACCTTGCGCTCGTCCGTGGCGGCGTCCCAAACATCCAGGCGGCATCGTTTCAATTCGCGCCCATCGGACTCGACCATCGCACCCTTGACGCGAATCCACCCCTGTTCCGACATAGGCGTGCAGGCCACCGGCACAAGCAGCAAAATAATCGCTAACCCAACAAGTTTTTTCATCAACCTTCTCCCCACATTGATTCCCCACCGGCACAGGATAAACGCACATTCGCAAAAATGCCAACTCATTACAAATTTAACGCTTATTCGGCATAAATTTTATTAGTACTTTAAACGATACAAATTGCATTAAATTTCTCGGCAAGGTAAATAAAATGTTAACAAAGCGCGGAACGGGCGGGGTGGAACCGACTGAACCGACACTACCGGGGAACATCAACCGGGGCTGAGTGTTGTTAGGGACAAAACAAATGAAAACGAACAGCAGCTCAAATGCATATGTGACAGGTTGCAAGGCAATGGAGACACGGGACTATACCCGCGCCGCGCTGGCATTCGATCGCGCCATCCTGGATAGTCCCGAGAGTCCCGTCTATTACAACGCCGCCGCGGTTACGGCCTGCCTGCTGGGGCAGTATCGACGGGCGGAAAATCTTTACAAACATGCGATTGCGGCCGCCAAGACGACCTTCGGGCATGACAGCGCCCTGGTTGGCAACGTGACCTTCGGCCTGGTCGATCTGTATCAGAATCAGGACCGTTACGACGAGGCCGAGGTCCAGTGCCGCAATCTGCTGGACCAGCTTCAGGACAGCGCCACCAACGCGCTGCGGTCGCGGGTCATGTTGCGCCTTGCTGAAATGCACCGCCAGCGCCAGCAGCTTCCGGACGCCGAGGTTGCCTACCTGCAGGCCATTGAGATGCGCAAGCAGGCCTTTGGCGCCGAACATGAGCGGGTTATCGAAATTCTGCCGGACCTGGCCGCACTATACCACGACATGGGGCGCGACGACGACGCGGAGATGCTGTCGCACCGGGTCCAGATGAAATCGCTGGAAGCCGCCTGAGGGAATACCACCGGCGGCCGCCGCGAACGAGATTACGTAATTACCACGCCGACATTCTCCTGTTGGAACGACTCTCAAACTTAATATGCCGGGCATCATGCCCGGCTTTTTTTTGTTCCCGCCGGGCAGCCCCATGGCTAAGGTCGCCTTTCCGCCATGCTACCAAAAAGGGGCCGCCCGCGCATGAAGCCAATCGACTTTCTTATGGGCATTACCGTCGCCGTCACCTGGGGGATGGGGCTGACTTTCGCCAAGGCCGGCATGGGCCAGTTCCCGCCGATCATGCTGATCGCGTTGCGCTTCACGGTAACGGCCCTCGCGCTGGTCTGGTTCGTAAAGCCGCCCATCGGCATGATGCGGCGGATATTCGTGATTTCTTTCGTCATCGGCACGGTCCAGTACAGCCTGACCTTCACCGGGCTGAACGGGTTGGACGTTTCGCTGGCCGCGATCATTATACAGATGGAAGTACCGTTCGCGACCCTGATGGCCGTGATCTTCCTGGGCGACCGCATGGGAGGGTGGCGCATCGCCGGCATGGCGGTGGCCTTCACGGGCGTGATCCTGATCGCCGGACAGCCGGGGGTCCAGAACGACCTCACGCCGTTTTTCCTGTTGCTCGGCGGCACCATTACCTGGGCCTACGGCAACATACTGGTCAAAAAGCTGGGCAACTCGCTGGGGGGTTTTCAACTGATCGCCTGGGTGGCTGTGTTTACCGCACCCCAGCTTTTCATCGCCTCATTCCTGCTGGAGGACGGTCATATGGAAGCCCTGGCAAACGCCGACATTCTGGGCTGGGGAACCGTTCTCTATCTCGGCCTGATAATGACCGCCTTCGGTTATGGCCTGTGGTTCCACCTGATCGCCCACAACCCGGTAAGCCATGTCATGCCGTTTCTGCTGTTGCTGCCGGTGGCGGCCGGGGCGGGCGCGATATTGCTGCTGGGCGAGACCCCGACCGCGAACACATTGGGCGGGGCGGCCCTTGTGCTGTGTGGTGTAGGGCTTATCCTGTACCGGCAGATGCGCATGTCCGGGGAGTCCCCGGCAGCGCCGCGCGCCGTGCCGCCTGACTGAAACCGGGATCGACAAGACAATGGATGAATTCCTGCTCGCCAACGAACCAGCCATCCGACTTTCGATCTTCCTCGGCGTCTTTGCCGTGATGGCGACCTGGGAGGCCCTGGCGCCGCGCCGCGCGCGATCCCATGGGCGGCTGCGACGATGGCCCAGCAATATCGGCATCGTCGCGCTGAACATCGTAATTCTGAAGGTCCTCTTCCCCGTGGCGGCGATCGAATTCGCGGCTTCGGTCCATGGCGATGGGCTGGGCCTGTTGGGACTATTCGGCTTGCCTGGCTGGATTGAGTTCCTGATCGCCATCGTCATTCTGGACCTCGCCATTTATCTTCAGCATGTGCTGTTCCACGCGGCGCCGCTGTTATGGCGGCTGCATCGCATGCATCACCAGGATCTGGATTTCGACGTCACCACCGGCGCCCGCTTCCATCCCATCGAAATCCTGCTTTCCATGGGCATCAAGTTCATGGTGATCGCGGCGCTCGGCCCCTCGGCGGCGGCCGTGTTGGTGTTCGAGGCGCTGCTGAACGGCATGGCGATGTTCAACCACGCCAACGCAAAACTCCCGCTGGGTCTGGACGCCATTCTGCGCATATTCGTGGTGACGCCCGACATGCACCGGGTCCACCATTCGATTTCACCGAACGAGACCAACAGCAATTTCGGCTTCAACCTGTCGATCTGGGACCGGCTGTTCGGCACCTACCGCGCCCAGCCCGCC
>CBFDDT010000210.1:0-6014 GCA_965603635.1 uncultured bacterium
AAACTTACATTCGCCCTCTTCATTGTATCTCTCCCGAACAATCGCTCAATTCCCCTTCCGTGCCGCGCCAACCTTGGTAGATAGCCCGGATTCGCCCACGATCCGACCAAGTCGGCAAATAAATCATTAACATTAAAAGTATTTCCCGGCCCGGGCCGGCCAAACCGCAACTGCGGGCTTGACTTAATAGCCGCGCTCTGTATTTTGCGCGGCACGCGAAACTGGCCTTGGGTCAGGTAAATTTGAAAATATTGGGAATTGCCGTCATGGCCAAGCCGAACACCGTATTGATCCGCCTCGTCAGCTCCGCGGGGACCGGGTTTTATTATGTGACCAAGAAAAACCCGCGGACCCAGACCGAAAAGCTGGAATTCCGCAAATACGACCCGGTCGTGCGCAAGCATGTAGCCTTCAAGGAAGCGAAAATTAAATAATCGCTTTTGCGATCCGATTGATCGGATAAAGATGCTCTATCTTCTTAAAATGTAGAGCAATATTGACGGGCCGCCATGTCAATGGCGGCCTTTTGTCATTTCCGTCCGACCAAATTCAAAACAGTGCTATTCGGGTCGATTCCCTGTATTCAAACGCTTTGTTAACCAGTTCACCGTTATGATTCGACGGTCGGGAGATCGTGGCGCCCGGCAGGGACAAGGGAATCGTACGAATGGGGAATTGGTCTGACAGTTTGGCCAGGCATATGAAAGGCTGGCCCGCTGGCGCTGTATCGCCGCTGGCGGCAGCGGTTCTGTTCGTCTGCCTGTTGGGAATCACCGGGACCGCCCGGGCTCAGGAAGCGACGTTCGTCACGAATGCGAACACCGGCGACGTTATTTATTCCTATCAGCCGGACGATCAACTCCACCCCGCCTCGCTGACCAAGATGATGACCTTGTATATGGCTTTCGAAGCGCTTGAAAACGCTCGACTCAAGCCCGACCAAGCGCTCGATATTTCGTCCTTTGCCGCATCCCAGCCCCCGTCCAAACTTGGATTGAAGGAAGGCAAGACGATCAAGGCCAAGGATGCGATCCTGGCCCTGATTACCAAATCGGCGAATGACGCCGCCGTTGTGCTGGCCGAGGCGATGGCGGACACAGAGAGCGATTTCGCCCGCGCCATGACCAAAAAGGCGCGTAAACTTGGCATGGCGGACACCGTCTTCCGGAATGCATCCGGATTGCACGAAGACGGTCAGGTAACCACGGCGCGCGACATGGCGAGGCTGGCAATGGCGCTGTTGCGGAATCACCCTGACTATTACAAAAAGTTCGCAACGCGCAGTTTTTCCTGGCATGGCCGCCGCTATGCCAACCATAACCCGCTGCTTTCCTCCTATAAAGGGGCGGACGGTATCAAGACCGGCTATATCAGGCAGTCGGGATATAACCTTGTTGGATCGGCCGAACGCGACGGGCAGCGCATTGTCGCGGTGGTGCTCGGCAGCAAAACCCCCAGCATTCGCGACTGGACCATGACGACCCTGCTGGATTACGGTTTCGAGCAGATTGCCGACGCTCCCTCTATTCAATCGTCGCGCGGCCTGCCTTATCTTACTAACCCAACGGGCGAGAAGGCGTTGAGGATAGCGATTCGAGCCGCCGCCCGCCCGACAATGTCGGCAAAACGGAGCAGACCTCCCGCACCGGGCGACCCTGCAACCATTACCGTCGCATCAAAGACACAGACCTTTGCTTCCTCGGACGGCAAGGGGTGGGCAGTCCAGGTCGGCGCCTATCCCTCGACAACACCGGCGGAGGACGCGGCCCTCGGAGCAAAGGCGAAAATACCAGACCTGCTGGGCGGCACCCGGCTATCGCTGCCGCAGACGACCCGAGGCGGATCTCAATTCTACCGGGCCCGGCTCGTCGGGTTAACTGAAAACCAGGCGCGCACCGCCTGCCGGCGCTTGGCCGACCACGCCATCCCCTGCCTCGCGATAGGCGAGGACGGTGCGTTCAAGACCAGCCTCGTTCAGTAGTCTGGCCTATAGTTCCGGCGGCTCCACGCCACTCGCGCGCAGTTGCCCGCGTACCTGCTCCTTCAAATTCTCCAGCGCGGTTTCATCCGCCGCCTCACAACGAACCACTAGCGCGTTCTGCGTGTTGGAAGCGCGCAGCAGCCACCAGCCATCCGCGTTTGTGACCCGTACACCGTCGATATCGTTGACGGAAACCCCCGATATGCTGGCGAGTCTGTCGCGTGTCTCGTCGACGATGGCGAATTTCCGTTCCTCGAGCACATCGATTCTGATTTCCGGCGTATTGACGACCTGGGGCAGCGCATCGCGAAGTTCAGCCGCCGATTTGCCCGACGCGGCGATGGCATTCAGCAGCCGTATGGCGGCATAAACCCCGTCGTCAAAACCGTAATAGCCATCGGAGAAGAAAATATGCCCACTCATCTCACCGGCCAGCGGCGCATCTAACTCCGCCATGCGAGTCTTGATGATGGAATGGCCGGTGGGCGCCATCACGCCCTTGCCACCCAGCCTGTCGATTTCATCAAACAGCACCTGGCTTGCCTTCACGTCGGCCAGGATCGGGGCGCCGGGATAGCGCGGCAGCAGATCGGCGGCCAGGATCGCCAGAATCTGATCGCCCCATATGACACGGCCGCGCCCGTCTATGACCCCAACCCGGTCGCCGTCGCCGTCGAAACCGACACCGATGTCGGCGCCATGTTCCGCGACCGCCGCCTTCAACTGTTCGAGATTAGCCTCGACCGTTGGGTCCGGATGGTGGGCGGGAAATGTCCCGTCGATGGTTTCGTTGAGCAGGATATGGCGGCCCGGCAGATCGCGCACGACCGCCTGCACCACCTCGCCGGCGGCGCCGTTGCCCGGATCCCATACGACGGTGAGTTCACGGTCGGACCGGTAGCCGGTCAACAGGCGTGCAACGTAGGCCCCCATTATGTCGACCCGCATGGCGCGTCCCGCGCCCTCGACCCAGTCGCCGGCGGCCGCCACCGCGCCCAGCCGCTGGATATCCTCGCCCCAGAACGCCTTGCCGCCCAGCACTATCTTGAACCCGTTGTGCGATGGCGGGTTATGCGATCCCGTCACCATGATTCCGGCATCGGCGCCCAGCATATGGGTGGCGTAATACAGCGCCGGCGTCGGTCCCAGGCCAATCCTGACCGCGACCAGCCCACAGCCGGCGATTCCCTCCGCCAGGGCGGCTTCGAGTTCTGGCGAGGTCAGCCGGCCATCGTAGCCCACGGCGACGAACCGCCCGCCTTGCCTGGCGACGATCGAGCCCAGCGTACGACCCAGCGCGCGCGCATCCGCCGCGCCCAGTGTCTCACCGACCACGCCGCGGATATCGTATTCGCGCAGGATAACCGGATCGAAGCGATGCCCCTTGTCAGCCAAATCAACTATCCCCGCTGGTCGGGCGGCCGATGGAGTAGTACCTGAGTCCCGCCGCCGCCATTTCATCTGAATTGTAAATGTTGCGCAGATCCACCATAACCGGCTCCTTCAGCAGCGATTTGATGCGCTTCAGATCGAGTAGCCGGAACTGGTTCCATTCGGTGATAATAACCACCGCGTCGGCGCCTTCCATGGTTTCGTATGCGTCGTCGCGCCATGCGACGCCATCCAGCAGTTTTTTCGCCTCGTCCATGCCTTCGGGGTCGAACGCGCATACCGCCGCCCCGGCGGCCTGAAGCGCCGGCACGATATCAAGGCTGGGGGCGTCGCGCATATCGTCGGTATTGGGCTTGAAGGTCAGCCCCAGGACGGCGATCGTTTTGCCCTCGACCGAACCGCCGCAGGCCTCGATCACCTTGGCGGCCATCGCCTTCTTGCGGGCGTCGTTGATGCCGACCACCGTCTCGACAATGCGCACGGGCGCGCCGAATTGCTCGGCGGTGCGTGCCAGCGCCAGCGTATCCTTGGGAAAGCACGACCCGCCATAACCAGGCCCCGCATGCAGGAATTTTGAGCCGATACGGCCGTCCAGTCCGATGCCGCGGGCCACGTCCTGCACATTCGCGCCGACCTTCTCGCATAAATCGGCGATCTCATTGATGAAGGTAATTTTGACCGCCAGGAAACTGTTGGCCGCATATTTGGTCAGTTCCGCGGTCCGGCGGGCGGTGAACAATATCGGCGTCTCGGTAAGAAAGAGCGGCCTGTAGAGCGCACGCATGACTTCTCGCGCCTGCTCGCTCAACGTACCGATGACCACGCGGTCGGGCCGCATGAAATCGCCGATGGCCGACCCCTCGCGCAGGAACTCCGGGTTGGAGACGACATCGAATTCGGCATCGGGCCGGGTCTGGCGGATTATTTTCTCGACCTCGTCGCCGGTTCCGACCGGCACCGTGGATTTGGTGACGATGACCGTATAACCGTCCAGCGACCGCGCGATTTCCTCCGCGGCGGCATACACATAAGACAGGTCGGCGTGGCCGTCGCCTCGGCGGCTGGGCGTGCCGACAGCGATGAATACCGCATCGGCCCCGGCCACCGCGGGCGCCAGTTCGGTCGTGAAGGTCAGGCGACCGGATTCCCGATTGCTCGCCACCAGTCGGTTCAGGCCCGGTTCGAAAATCGGGATGTCGCCGGCATTCAGCCGCGCGATCTTGCCCTCGTCCGTATCGACGCAGGTCACATGAACGCCGAATTCCGAAAAGCATGCACCGGACACAAGTCCCACATAGCCGGCGCCAATCATTGTTACACGCATTTAATTTTCACCTGATGGTGTCTGGAGAAACTCAGGAACCGGCGTAATCGTTCAATATCCGGCGAACGCCGTCGGCCATGTCGTCGCGTCGCAACGCGAAGGCCAGGTTGGCTTCGAAAAAACCCAGCTTGTCGCCGCAGTCGAATCGCTGCCCCTCGACGCGCAAACCGTGGAACGGTTTACCGCCGATCATGCGCGCCATGGAGTCGGTAAGCTGGATTTCGCCGCCAGCGCCAGCCTTCCTTTCAGCAAGGAATTCGAAAATCTCGGGTTGCAGTATATACCGCCCGATAATCGACAGGTTGGAAGGCGCGTCCTCGGGCGCCGGCTTTTCGACCAGCCCCCTCACCTCAACCAAGTTGCCATCCTCCGATTCAATATCCAGGATGCCGTAGCGGTTAGTATGTTCGCGCGGCACATCGACCACGGCGACGACATTACCGCCGGTCCGGTCATGGACTTCCACCAGTTGTTGCATGCAGGGCTTGTCGGACAGGAACATATCGTCGGCCAGCAGCACCGCGAAGGGTTCGTCGCCCACCAATTCGCGCGCACAAAGAACAGCATGTCCCAGACCAAGCGCCTCGCCCTGGCGCGTATAGGAGACGTGGCTGTTCGCCGGGCGGACGGTGCGGACATCGACCAGCCGATCGTCGGCCCCGCGCTGTTTCAGCGTGTACTCCAGTTCGAACGAAACATCGAAATGGTCCTCGATCGCCTGTTTGGCGCGACCGGTGACGAATATGAAATCCTCGATCCCCGCCGCGGCGGCCTCTTCCACCGCATACTGGATCAGCGGCTTGTCGACTACCGGCAGCATTTCCTTGGGCATCGCCTTTGTCGCGGGCAGGAAACGCGTTCCCAGCCCACCGACCGGGAATACTGCCTTGCGAATCCGTTTGGTCATAAAATTCAAATCTTCCGGTACCTTATACCAATGCTGGTTTCTGCCATGCCGCCGGGGCCGATGCAAGCTAAGGCGGCGTTATCCACCCAGCAATACGTCCTTTGCTTCGTTGATTTTAGAGGCAAGATAATCCGATCCGCCATGGTCGGGATGCGCCTGCTTCATCAGTCTCCTGTGCGCGGCGCGGATTTCCTTCTCCGTGGCACCAACCGGCAGCCCCAGAACCCGCGAGGCCTCGTCCCGCGTCATCGCGCCGCCGCTTTGAGGCGCTCGCTCCTCCTGCTGGCCGGCGCCGGCGCCGTCATGCCAGTCCTCGCCATACGTCCGGTCGAGATAACTGGTAAGAACACTGGAGGACTGCGTGTCCCGCGCCGCGGCGGATTCCTGCAACAACGACCTGACTTCATCCA
>CBFDDT010000211.1:0-5957 GCA_965603635.1 uncultured bacterium
GCCGACATGGTGGTGATCCCCAGCGACGCCGACGCGGGCAGCGCGAACGAGGCCGCGGCGCTGGGCCGGGCGCTGTCGAAACAGACAACCATTGCCTTCGTGATCAACTGCCGCGGCCATTCCGGCGGCGAGGACGGCAACGCCCTGGCCGCGACGGGCAGCGGCGGCGGCTGGCCCGCCGGCACGGTGCAACATGCCAACGCCTACGCCATCGCCATGACCGCCGGGCGCAGCGTCACCGAAAGCCACGCCGGTTCAGACGCGGCGCAAGACATCGCCGAACTGTGGCGGAACCTGCGAGGGATACTGGTGGCGGGATAGGCGTTAATTCCCTCCCTTCGCCCTCTGTTAACATGATTGTGCGATATATCGTGCAGGCGGTGGCGGGCTGTGCTATTCGCAACGGCTGGGGCGGGATCAAGGAATTCGAATGAACGAACCGGCATATTACGGACTTTCCGAGGGTGAACTGCGCGAACTGGGGCAGCTCTATCGCGCGGGCTTGGCCATCATTGCGGTGGCGTCGGGCGCGGCGGGTTCCGGCAAGTCGACGCTGGCGGCCAGTCTCGCCATCCAGGCGCCGCGCGCCGGGCTGGGGCCGATGGTGTTGATGGATGCGGCGCGGCGCGGCGGGCTGACCCAGTGGTGGGACAAGCGGCGCGGCCAGAAACCGCAACTTTCCTCGCTGGGCGGGGCCTCGCGCCTTGCCGACACGGTGGAACGCCTGCATGGCATGGGCGCCAAACTGATCATCATCGATACCGGCCCGGACATGGATGACATGGTGGAACAGGTACTGGCCATGGCCAGCCTTGTCATCATCCCCTGCCGGCCCGAACGCAACGACGTTTTCGCCGCCGACATGACGTCGGAAGTCGCCCAGATGCTGGGCACCAAGACGGTCTTTGTGGTCTCCTCGGCAATCCGCGGGGCCCGTATGTCGGACCAGATCGCGGTGGAGCTTGCCAAGCACGGCACGGTCGCGCCCGCAACGCTGTTCCGCCGGCCCGAAGTGGCGCAGGCGATCGCCAAGGGCCAGACCGTCCTGGAAACCGACCCCGAAGGCGAGGCCGCGAAGGAATTCGAGAAACTGTGGGAATATATCCACGAACGCCTGGGCAAAATCGTTCAGCTCAATTTCCCTGGCTGAAGGGCTGACGCTCGATCTTTCATATGAAGTTACCGGCGAAGGGCCGCCGCTGATCGTGCTGCACGGGCTGTTCGGCGCGGCGGGAAACTGGCGCTCGATCGCCAAGGGGCTGGCGGACACATACCGCGTCTGGACGCTGGACCTGCGCAATCACGGGGATTCTCCCTGGGACGACGACAATTCATACGAGGCCATGGCCGGCGACGTCCGCGCCTTCATGGCGCGCCACGGGCTGGAAGGCGCGGCGGTGATGGGCCACAGCATGGGCGGCAAGGCGGCGATGGTTCTGGCGTTGACCTGGCCGGAGGCGGTCGGCGCGCTGATCGTCGTCGATATCGCACCGGTCACCCGGCCGCCGGACCTGCGACCCTATGTCAAGGCGATGGCGGATATCGATCTTTCGGCGGTCACGCGACGGGCGGCGGTAGGCGAATTGCTGACCCCGGTCGTGGAAGACCGGCCGGTACGGGCCTTCCTGCTGCAGAACCTGGCGATGAAGGACGGGATATTGCAATGGCGGCTGAACCTGGACGCCATCGACCGCCAAATGGAGGCGATCGGCGGATTTCCCGAAGCCTTGCTCGACCGGCGCTATGACGGCCCTACCCATTTCATCGCCGGCGCGCTGTCACCCTATCTGGGGCCCGAACATCGCGACTTGATCATGCGCCTGTTCCCGGCCACGACAATGAGCGTCATCGCCGGCGCCGGCCACTGGGTGCACGCGGAAAAACCAGATTCCTTCATACGCGCGATTCGGCGCTTTCTGAAAAAGCCATGATTCGGGGGTCACGGGTGTTGTGTAACGGCCAAAAGCAGGCGCCATGGCGCCATGGCGCCACCAGTGAGTCCGCCATGGCGCCAAAACTGTTGCATATCGGCAACAGCACCTGAACAATCGACACCCCGAATGTCGAATACCTATTGTATTTGCCCCCGGGTGCTGTATAGAGTCCCGTTCGTGACATCGGCGATGCCGTGACGGTCATCTGAGGGGGTGATCCGGGGCGGCGACAAGCGGGCAACCGTATCGCCGATAACATGAGGGTACATGAAGAAAGATTACGGTCGGGCGCGACCGATACAATATACTGCACACAACCTGATAACGGCGGCGGAGAAATCCGCCGCTTTTTTTGTGGTGTGCTGGTCGCTGAGGGGCGAAGGCAAGTCGCCGCCGTGGCTGGCCGGGCGGGGCCGGGGGAATTATGGTCGGGCATGGGTAGGTATCCGAGAAAGAACGCGCCATGGCCGATACAATGTTTCCGCATCTGTTCCAGCCGCTAACGCTGCGCCACAAAACGCTGAAGCATCGGCTGGTCTTCGGGGCGCATACCGCCAACATGGCGGAGGCCGGGCTGCCCGGCGACCGCCACCTGAATTATTACCTTGAGCGCGCCATCGGCGGGGCGGCGATGATCGTGGTCGAGCCGGTGCCGATTCATCGCACCGGCGTGCTGACACGCGGCAATTTCCGCAATGACGACGACGGCATCATTCCTGCCTTCCGGCGCATCACCGACGCCTGTCACGAACATGGCACGGTGATGATCCAGCAGATCTATCATGTCGGGGCCCATGGCGACGCCGATAATAGCTGGGCGCCGAACTGGTCGCCCTCGGGCCGGCCGTCCTGGCACGACAGCGACGGCAGCCACGCCATGACCGGGACGGAAATCGAAGATCTGATCGAGGCCCACGGCCAGGCCGCGCGCCGGGCGCACGAGGCCGGCTTCGACGGAATCGAACTGTTCGCCAACTATCAGGCGCTGATTGAGCAGTTCTGGACACCCTGGTCGAACAGTCGCGACGACGAATGGGGCGGCAGTTTCGAAAACCGCATGCGGTTCTCGCGCCGTATCGTCGAGCGCATCCGCGAACTGGTGGGCGAGGATTTCATCATCGGGCTGGCGATCAGCATCGACGCCGATGTCGAGGTGACGCTGTCGATCGACGAGATGAAGGAAATTCTCGCCTGGCATGACGAGCGCGGGCTGATGGATTACGTCACCGTGGGCACCGGCGGCTATTTCGACTTCTACAAGCTGATGCCGACGGTGATGTACGAGGATAAGCTGGGCGCGCCCTTTGCCGAGGCGCTGAAACCCGCGCTGAAAAAAGCGAAGCTGCAGGTGGAAAGCCATATCCGCACGCCGGAAAACGCCGACGCGGTGATCGGCGCGGGCCAGGCCGATATGGTGTCGATCGTGCGCGGCCAGATCGCCGACCCGCATATGGCGGCCAAGGCCATGTCGGGGCGGCCGGAGGACGTACGGCCCTGCCTGAGCTGTAACCAGATGTGCTGGGGGCGGCGCTATCGCGACTACTGGATTTCGTGCGTCGTCAACCCGTCATCGGGGCACGAATTCGAATGGGGTGGCGACCGCTTCACGCCGGCCGAGGCGCCGCGCGAGATTCTGGTGGTCGGCGGCGGCCCGGCGGGAATGGAGGCGGCGCGGGTCGCGGCCGAACGCGGGCACCGGGTGACCCTGGCCGAGGCGTCGGACAAGCTGGGCGGGCGCTTTCGCCTCGCCGGCATGCAGCCGCGCCGGGCGCAGATCCTCGATCTCATCGAATGGTATGAGACGCAGTTGGAGAAGCTGCAGGTCAGGGTGAACTATAACAGCCCGATAGACGCGGACGATGTGCGAGAGCTGGGCGCGGACGCGGTGGTGCTGGCGACCGGCGCGCAGCCGGCCGGGACCGGGTTCCAGAAGGCCCTGCCGCAAGTGGAAACGCTGCCGGGCAACGACCGGGGCACCGTCTTGTCCGTCGACGAGGTTATGGCGCGAAGCGCCCGGCCGGGCGTGCATGTCATCCTGCTCGACGATATCGGCCATTGGGACGGGCTGGGCACGGCGCTGCATCTGGCCGAGGCCGGACATCGGGTAACGGTCGTTACCTGGCTGCCGGTCATCGGGGCGGAGCTGACCCGCACCACGGCCGACTGGCCGATCCGCCGCCGGTTCAAGCAGCTCGGTGTCCAGACCTTCACGGAGACCGCCATCAAGGAATGGCGTGGCGATGGCGCCACCCTGGTTGACCTGCGCGACGGCGAGGAAACCGTGCTGGCCGCCGACACCCTCGTGCAGGCCGGCATCCCGGTAGCCGAGGACTGGCTGGCCCGCGAATTGGAAGGCAACGGCCTGGAAATCCACAATATAGGCGACAGCGTCCACCCCCGCCGCGTCCACATGGCGATCCATGAGGGCCGGAAGGTGGGGCTGGGGTTGTGATTCCGGTTCGGCTTGGACTTTGCGCTTCATACTCGCCGGAACCCCCTATCACTTTGCCCCATACTAGGGCAGACTGTCTGCTATCGAACGGGCGGGGGGAAGTCATTGACGATGAAACTTATGTATGCGCCACAGTCTCCTTTCGCGCGCAAGGTGCGCGTGGCGGCGATCGAACTGGGGCTGGACGACGATATCGAACTGGTTTTGCAGGCGGTCGCGCCGGCGAAGGAAAACGTGGATTACGCGGCCAACGTCAACCCGCTGCGCAAGATTCCCGCGCTGCTGCTGGATGACGGGCGGGCGATCTACGATTCAACGGTGATCTGCGAGTATCTCGACGATCTGGCGGGTGGCGGGCGGATTATCCCAGCCCCGGGGCCGGACCGCTGGGACGTGCTGACCCAACATGCCCTGGCCCAGGGCATGATGGAGGCGGCGGTACTGGTGCGATACGAGACATTTCTGCGGCCCGAGGAATATCGCTGGCCCGACTATGTCGACGACCAGTGGAACCGCATCGAATCGGGCCTCGACTGGTTCGAGTCCAATGCAAAGGGGCTGGAGGGCCCCGCGAACGTCACTCATTTCGCGCTCGGCTGCCTGTTGGGCTATCTCGATTTTCGTTGGCCCGACGCCGACTGGCGTGAAGGCCGGACACGCCTGACCAGCTGGTCGGGCTGGGTCGCCCGGCGCGGCAGCTTCAAGCAGACCGAACCGAAGGATCCGTAACGACAAGCCGATTTCAAACGCGGAAAAAACCCGGAAGGCAGGTGGGCCTTCCGGGTTTTCCACTATTCGGGGTCGCCAATGGCTCCCCCGCCCCTAGTTAACTCAGGCCGCGCATGGCGGAATTCGACATTGCCGCCGGGCCAGTTTCAGCTGTCCGGCCAGATCATCGAGGATCAGGCGGCGCTGATCGGCGTCGCGGTAGCAGAAATGGATTAGAACATGGGTCGCACCCAGGGCATGCCCTTCAACGATCCGGGCGTAGCGGGCGTCAAGACGCTCTCGCATGCCGGCGGTCTCGCCAATACCCAGAAACGTCCAGCCCGGCGTAATGCGGCTATGCAGGTCAGCCACGGGCCGCGCAAAAATATAGGCCGCGGGACCGCAGGGGGCCTCGCTCAGCGGAAAGGCGGTAAATCCATGCAACACGCCGGACGCACCGCGCAAGGCAACCGTCGCCTGTCCCGGCGGGGTCCTGCAAACAGTGTCGATCTCATGCATGATTGCGTACTCCAAGTGTATCGTTCTCCCGGACTATGTCACCTAAAAGTTGAATAAAAGTTAACGAAAGTTGATTCTTTAGAATTTTCAAACTCCCAATAAAAGAAAACCCCTCCCGCGGGTGGGCGGGAGAGGGTCAGTTTGGGGAAGTAAATACAATGTTGGTCAGGCGGCGGCGCGGCGTCCCTCGGCGTTGAGGGGCGGCCGCAGTGCGGCGATCAAATCCTCCGCGATCGCGTGTCTTGCGTCATCGCCGCGATCGCAAAAATGCACCAGCACATGGGTAGCTCCCATCCGGCGCGCCTGTTCGAGAATGCCGCGGGGCATGGCGCTGCCATCTCCCA
>CBFDDT010000212.1:0-5736 GCA_965603635.1 uncultured bacterium
ATGCATTCCATGGACAATTACTATGTCAGCAAGCTGATCCCGCTGATCGCCGAGGCCGGGCTGCATGCGGTGCCCAACCCGCTGATCAACATCACCCTGCAGGCCCGCCACGATACCTATCCCAAACGGCGCGGCATGACCCGGGTCAAGGAGCTGATGGCGGCCGGGGTCAATGTCGCCTTCGGCCATGACTGCATCATGGACCCCTGGTACAGCCTGGGCTCCCACGACATGCTGGAAGTCGCCAGCATGGGCCTGCATGTGGCCCAGATGACCGGCATCGCCGAAATGCGCAGCGCCTTCGACGCGGTAACGGCGAATGGCGCGGCGGTCATGGGGCTGGAAGGTTACGGCCTGGAGCCTGGCCGCAACGCCGATTTCGTCATCCTGCAAGCCGCCGACCCGATAGAGGCCCTGCGCCTGAAACCCGCGCGCCTGTTCGTGGTGCGAGGCGGCCAGGTGATCGCCGAGACGCCGCCAGTCGCGAGTAGCCTGACCCTGGGCGAGGAAACCGTGGCGGTCGATTTCTTGCGCCCGGTGCTGTAGGCGCCGCCATCGACATGCGGATTAGTCCCATGCAAAAGGGGTTTTCTGCGGGTTTCGAGGATGTTGACGGGGCGTTGCGGGTCGGGAAATGAATCGGCATTCGGTTAATTTAGAGATTTTCGTTATATTTCCTGTGGTTACGTGGTGCTTCGCGCAACAGCACATGGTCTGCCTCTGTCATTGGATCACTGTCTGGCTTAAACTCACTGCTTTGATTGGGGGACGTAAGGCAATGGCCAAGAAATCTAAAGAGAAGCATGCGGACGAATTGGCATATTTGCGGGACTGGAACCTCACTGTGGCCAAGCACGTAGGCGGTGCCGGGTTCCCCGGCGCGCTAGCAATGGAAGAGCGCATCATTAATGAGGCTTATGATCGAGCAGATATCCGGGGGCTCAGAATAATCACGAAGGATAAAATCGAAATGACGAGGCTGGCTCCGCCGGAAAAACGAGAGCGACTCGATAAATTGCTTCGTTCGCAGTTTGGCGCCGGACTTGAGGACGAAGACCACAAATACGACGAGAAAATCAGTAAAATACTCAAGCGGGGACGTATTGAGAACGAGGACGAATGCCGGCTTCTGCTGGTGCACGCCGACGAGATTTACGCAGATCAATCTAAAAGGGATGAATTGACAGCAATAAATTGTCTGCTGGGCGCTTTCGAAGGAGGTGAACCGCAATAACCGGGTCGGCAACTGTCTTGCCTGTCACTAAAACGCCTTCGCGGCGTCCTGGTTGCCGAGGATACGCACGATAAGAACGCGCCCGGCTTCAACTCGGTAGTAAATCGAATGGGAACCGTGCGCGCTCCGGCGGTAGCCTCCACGGATATGGTCAATGGCCGGGTAAAGCTCGGGTTGCGCCGCCAGCTCGGCGAAACGCTGCTTCATGCTGTTTTGATATTTCAATGCCTGATCGAGGCCGAACATATCGATCCCGTAATCAAGGATGTTTTCAAAATCCTCGTCCGCCGCCCTGGTTAGTTCATAACGCTCCATTTTTGCGCTTTCGGGCGATCACCGCTTTCATAATATCGTCCGGCGTTCGATCGCTAATGCCGCTTGCCTCGCCCTCGACGAGGGCGGCGCGAAGCGCCTCGATTTCGGCTTCCCGAGTTCTGGCTTTCCGGATCAGGTCGTTAACAACCTCGCTGTTGCTCTTGTATTCACCCTCGATATCGACCTTCAATTTGAGCCATTCGCTGTTGGGGCCGGTAAAGGATATGCTCTGCCTTGACATGATTTTGTCCCTCAGGGGAAAACGACGTGGTGCATTATTACACCATTATCGCACCATGGAACAAATAGAAAAATATTGCCCGGCTCAAGCCCGCATCAGTTCCTTTTTCGGGAACCGTCCCTCATTCTTCTCTCTCGCCCAAGGGGTTCGGCCCGATTTTGTGCCCGGAATTTCCTGTGCCTGCTTTAAATTTTAAAAAACCGGATGCGAGTTCACAGCCTTCTTTATAACTATCTTTCAGCACTTCCCGCTCAGCCCATCCAGCAAAGAATTTTTGAATTTTTCGGTTCTGAAACAGATGCTCCAACACCCCGGTTACAATGCAATCCTGAACCGCTGCATCACACTCCATGGTCAACCGCGCCAATGTTTCGCGCAGGTCACTAAGAACGGCCGATGTTCCGGCAGTCTCCGCCCAGAGCGCTTCGAACCATGACGTCGCATCGTAAGCAGCTTCGTAACGGGTACTTGCCCACTCTCCATGTGGATCGTGACGAATACATCTTTCAATATAGGATAGGGCAAACCGATCGCATTTCGCCGCATCTGGGGGCGGGGAAACCTTCGAAAACGTCCGCACTTCCGAGATGATTGAATATACGGCTCCTAAAACCTCAATATCACTGCTCTCCATCCAGCGTTCCAGGTCGACAAGTCGAATCTCCCTGGCGGCGCCGTCGTCTTCACGCCCTATAGCTGCTTTTTCCACCTCATCCAGAGTATTCATGGTCGTACGAACCCTACTATTCCATTCAATTTCCAACTGACCGGGCCCACAACTGCTTTTCCGGTCATCGCCCCCCTACAGCCACCTCAACCACCGGAAAATCAGCACCACGACCACGGCCAGGGCCGCCTGGGCCGACACCAGAATGCCGAATCCGGACGGGTGGCCCCGCCGTCGCCGTTCAGCGCGTAGGCGCATATGAGACCGTTTTCGCCGTCCATGAATCCCTCCCCCAAATCCGCTCTAATAAACCGCGCGGCCGCCGGAGCTGTCGAACACCGCGCCGCTGGCGAAGGAATTTTCCTCCGAGGCCAGCCAGCAGATCAGCGAGGCGGTTTCCTCGGCGCGGCCGAGCCGGCCGATTGGCATTTTCGCCAGCACGAAATCCAGATAGGGCCCCTTCACGTCGTCCAGCAAGGGCGTATCGATGCCCGACGGCGCCACGCAATTCACCATGATGTTGGATTTCGCCAGTTCCTTGCCGACGGCCTTGGTATAGCCGATGGCGCCCGCCTTGGCGGCGCTGTAGGCGGAGTTGTTCGGCGCGCCTTCAAGGCCCGCGATCGACGACACCACCACGATGCGACCGTAATCGCGTTCCTGCATATGCGGGATCGCCGCCTTGCAGGCATAAAATACGCTGGTGAGGTCGATGCGGATCAGCCGGTCCCAATCCTCCAGCGAGGTCTCCCAGGCCGGCTTGATGACACCGGCGATGCCGGCATTGGCGACCATGGCGTCGATTTTGCCGAACCGCGCCATGGTCTCGGCCGTCGCGGCCTCAACCGCTTGCCAGTCGCCGGCGTCACAGACCAGGCCCTGAACCTCGCCCCTTGACGACAGGGCGGCGACCGCGTCGTTCAGCGCGGCCTCGTCGATATCCCAGAGGCTGACCGCCGCGCCGGAGTCCAGCAGGCGTTCGGCGCTGGCGTATCCGATGCCCTTGGCCGCGCCGGTGACGATGGCAACGCGGCCCTCAAAATCGTATTTATGCATTTGTCTCTGTTATCCAATTCAGTCGAGCATGGTTTCCAGCATCGATCTTATAACGGGCCGGATGCCTGTCGCCAAATCCTCGTCAAAGGCGAAGGGAGGTGTTTCCTCCATATAGGTTCGCTGGGTTAGTTCGAGCTGGATTGCGTGGACGCCGCCGTCGGGATTGCCGTATTGGCGGGTGATGTAGCCGCCCTTGAAACGGCCGTTCAGGACCGCGCTATAACCTTGCGCCGATTCGGCGGCCTGCAGAACCCGGCGCGCCATGTCGGGGTTGCAGGATGCGCCGTTCGCCGTGCCGATGTTCAGGTCCGGCAGGCGGCCCTCGAACAGACGCGGGACGGCTGAGCGGATGGAATGGGCGTCCCACAGCAGGGCGTATCCGTGGGCCGCCTTGAGGCGCGCGAGTTCGGCTTTCAGCTTGTCGTGATAGGGTTTCCAGTAGCGGGCGACGCGGCGCTCTATCTCCGCCTGGTCGGGCGCGGCGCCGTCCCTGTATAGCGGCTCATCGTCGAACGTGCCGGTCGGGCAGAGGCCGGTGGTGGCCTGTCCCGGATAGAGGCTGGCGCCGTCCGGCGGCCGGTTCAGGTCGACCACGTAGCGCGAATGGGTGGCGGCGATCGCACTCGCCCCGAGGTCGTCGAGGAAATCGTACAGGCGGTCGATATGCCAATCGGTGTCGGAAACCGTCAGGGCAAGCGGCATCATGCGGTTGGCGATATCGTCGGGGATATGCAGCCCCACATGGGGCATGCTGACAAGCAGCGGCGCCTTGCCCTCGCGAAACAGAAACGGCTCCATCGGTTCAGTCGCCATCCGGCAGCAGGCCCGGCACGAACCGCCGCAACGCGCCGCTGGCGACCATGGTCAGCACGGATTCGATATCGGGAGCGAAATGGCGGTCGCTGTCCCAATGCGCGACCCGCGCGCGGATATCGGCGACGACTTCTTCCAGCGGCGCCGAGCTTTTCAGGGGACGGTGAAACTCGATACCCTGCGCCCCGCACAGCAATTCCAGCGCGATCACGGTGGCGGTGTTCCCGGTCATGTCGGTCAGCCGCCGCGCCGCCCAGGTGGCCATCGATACATGGTCTTCCTGATTGGCCGAGGTCGGCAGGCTGTCGACGCTGGCCGGGTGGGCCAGGCCCTTGTTCTCCGACACCAGGGCGGCGGCCGTCACATGGGCGATCATGAAACCGGAATTCAACCCGCCATCGGCTACCAGGAAGGCCGGAAGGCCGCTGAAGGCCGGGTCCATCAGCAGGGCGATGCGGCGTTCGGCCATCGATCCGATCTCGGCGATCGCCAGGGCCAGATTGTCGGCCGCCAGCGCCACCGGCTCGGCATGGAAATTACCACCCGACAGCACGTCGCCCTCTTCGGTGAACAGCAGCGGATTGTCGGTGACCGCGTTGGCCTCGCGCCCCAGGATCACCGCGACATGGGCGATCTGGTCCAGGCAGGCGCCCATCACCTGCGGCTGGCAACGCAGGGAGTAAGGGTCCTGCACGCGCGGGCAGTCGACATGGGAATCGCGAACGGCGCTGCCTTCCATAATTTGCCGGTAGACCCCGGCCATGGCGATCTGGCCGGCCTGTCCGCGAACCTCGGCGATGCGCGCATCGAAGGGCGCGTCGCTGCCCTGGGCGGCGTCGGTGGTCATCGCACCCGATACGGCGGCGGCCGCGAACAGGTCGCCGGTGGCGAACAGACCCTTCAACGCCAGCGCCGTGGAAACCTGGGTGCCGTTGATCAGCGCCAGCCCTTCCTTGGGCCCCAGCACCAGGGGCGCCACGCCGGCCCGCTTCAGCCCGAAGGCAGCGGGCAGAATTTCGCCGTGGTAGCGCACTTCGCCGACACCCAGCAGGGCCGCCGCCATTTGCGCCAGCGGCGCCAGATCGCCCGACGCCCCGACCGATCCCTTCGACGGGATCACCGGGTAAACCTCGGCGTTGAGTAGCCGCAACAGCGCGTCGATCACCTCGCGGCGCACGCCGGAACAGCCGCGCGCCAACCCCGTCGCCTTCAGGGCCAGCACCAGCCGGACCACATCGTCGGGCAGGGCCAAGCCAACGCCGGTGCAGTGGGAAAGAATCAGATTGCGTTGCAGCGTCGTCAGATCCCCGTGCGGGATGCGCTTGTCTGCGAGCAGCCCGAATCCGGTGCTGACGCCATAGACCGTCCGGTCCTCGGCGACGATTTGGTCGACCAGCGCCGCGGCGGCGG
>CBFDDT010000213.1:0-5734 GCA_965603635.1 uncultured bacterium
TGCGCGCGCGAGATACGAAAACTCAGCGAGACGACAGCCTTCGTTCTGGTGACCGGTTACAGCGCGGAAGCGCTGGCGCGGATGGGCATATCGGTCGAGGAGTTCGATATTCTGCGCAAACCGGTCAAGCTCGAAGACCTGGAGCCGTTCCTCAAGAACTGATCCCGAGCGCTTGCCCGGACGCAGTGTAAGAAATATCCAGCGCCCCGGCCACCGCCTCGCAGGTCAGCTTGCCGTAATGGACGTTCAGGCCGGCGCGCAGATGCACGTCTTCCGCCATGGCCGGTTTCAACCCCTTGTCGGCCAGCGCCAGCGCGCGGGGCAGCGTCGCGTTGTTCAGCGCGAAGGTCGAGGTCCGGGCCACCGCGCCGGGCATGTTGGTGACGCAATAATGCACGACGTCTTCCTCCACATAGGTGGGGTTGGCATGGGTCGTCGGCCGCGAAGTTTCGCAACAGCCACCCTGATCGATGGCGATATCGACGATCACCGAGCCGGGCCGCATGCGGCGCACCATGTCACGGGTCACCAGCTTGGGCGCGGCCGCGCCGGGCACCAGCACCGAGCCGATCACCAGGTCGGCCTCCACGACATGGCTTTCGATCGCTTGCCAGGTCGAATAGACCGCGTCCAGCCGCGGCCCGAACAGCGCGTCCAGTTCTTCCAGCCGTTCCAGCGACTTTTCGATGACCACCACCCGCGCTTCCAGCCCCAGCGCCATGCGCGCGGCGTTGGCGCCGGCCACGCCGCCGCCGACGACCACCACCTTGCCAGCGGAGACGCCCGGCACGCCCGGCAACAGCACCCCCGACCCGCCCTGTTCCTTTTCCAGGCAATGGGCGCCGACCTGGGCGCTCATGCGGCCCGCCACCTCGCTCATCGGCGCCAGCAGCGGCAGACGACCATGGCGGTCGGTGACAGTTTCATAGGCTATGGCGGTGCAGCCGGATTTCAGCAATGCTTCCGTCTGCGGCTTGTCGGCCGCCAGGTGAAGATAGGTGAAAAGGATCTGTCCGGGCCGCAGCATGGCGCACTCGTCCGGCTGCGGTTCCTTGACCTTGACGATCATCTCCGCGCGTTCAAAAACCTCCGCCGCCTGCCCCGCTATTTCGGCCCCGGCGGCGCGATAGGCTTCATCGTCAAACCCGATCGGCGCGCCGGCGCCGCTTTGCACGACAACCTTGTGGCCGTGATGAACCATTTCGCGAACGCGCGACGGCACCATGCCGACGCGGTATTCATGCGTTTTAATCTCCTTGGGAACACCGACCAGCATCGCTTATCTCCCCTGTTCGGAAGCCCTGGCAAAGAGGGTAACGCCATCCATGGCGACGCAACAAGAGGGCGAATTGTCCCGCCCTTCAGCCCTTGCGATTATCCTTCAGCAGCTTGCCCGCCGCTTCCGCCGGCAGGGGGGCCGCATACAGGAAACCCTGAGCGTATTCGCAATTCAGATCGCGCAGGCTGTCAGCGTGCCCTTGGGTTTCGACGCCCTCGGCCACCACATCCATGCCCAGCGTATGGGCCAGCGTTATGATAATGCGCACCAGTTCCTGGTCGCGCGTCTCGCTGACCATGCGCATGACGAAGCTGCGGTCGATCTTCAATGTGTCCAGCGGGAAGCGGCGCAGATGGCTGAGCGAGGAATAGCCGGTGCCGAAATCGTCCAGCGCCAGGCGGACGTCCAGCTTTTTCAATTCCGCCAGCGTCTGCGCCATCAATTCCGGATTGGCCATGATCAGGCTTTCCGTGAGTTCCAGCCGCAAGTTTTCGGGTACGATGCCGCTGTCGGCAATAACATGGCGCAGCGTATCCAACAGGCCGTCATCGGCAAGATTGCGCGCCGACAGGTTGACGCTGACGGAAAGCCCTTCGTCAATATCCATATCCCGCTGCCAAAGGGCCGTCTGGCTGCAGGCCTGGGCCAGGATCTGTTCGCACAACGGCACGATGAGGCCGGTTTCCTCGGCGATGCCGATAAAGTCGGATGGCGGAATGATGCCGCGGTCGGGATGATCGATTCTGGCCAGCGCCTCGAAACCGGTAATCCGGCCGGTACCCAGCGCGATGATGGGTTGATAAAAGGCGACAACCCGGTTCTTTTCGATCGCCTTTCGCAGGTCGGTTTCGGTTTCCATGAGACCGACCGCCTGGTGATGCAGGGTCTCGTGATAGGTTTCGGTCTTGCCCTTGCCGTCCTTCTTGGCACTGGATAGCGCCAGTTCCGCATTACGCAGAATATCGTTGGCGGACTGATAATCCGGCGCCCCCATAACAATGCCGACACTGGCCGAACTGAAAACCTCGCGTCCACCAAGCCGGTAGGGCTGGCCTACAGCCTTCTGGATGCGATTCGCGCGCTTGCGCACGGCCGCCTCGTCGTCGGCTTCTTCCATCAGAATAGCAAAACTGTCGGCGCCGAGTCGGGCCAGCGTGTCGCCGGGTTGCAACTGGTTCTCCAGCCTGCGCGATACCGCCAGCAACAGATCGTCGCCGGCCGCATGGCCCAGGCTCTCGTTGATCACGCGAAAGCGGTCGAGATTGAGCGACGCCAGAGCAAAACCCAGGGCCGGGTTGCGCTTCAGTCGCGCCAGCGCCTGTCCCAGACGGTCGGTCATCAGCGTGCGGTTGGCCAGGCCGGTCAGGGCATCATGCAGGGCATCGTGGATCAGGCGTTCCTCGGCGCGGCGGCGGTCGGTGATATCCGACTGGGACCCGGCCATGCGATAGGCGGCGCCATCCTCGCCGCGCACCGCCACGCCGCGCGCCAGCATGCGCAGGATTTCGCCGCTCTTGCGCCGGATTCTGTATTCACAACGCAGGGTCTCTGTGCGCCCGTCGAGATGCGCCTTCAACTCGTCCATGAACCGGCCGGTGTCGTCGCGGTGGATCCGATTTACCCACTCGTCGGGCGACGAACCGATCTCGTCTTCCTCGTAACCGAGCATGGCCTTCCAGCGCGAAGAATAGTAGATATTATTGTCTTTCAGGTTCCAGTCCCACAGCCCGTCATTGGCTCCCCTGGCCGCCAGCGCGTATCGTTCCTCGCTTTCGCGCAGTGCCCGCTCGGCTTCCTGCTGCACGGTAATGTCGCGCACGATGCCAGTGAAATGCCTGTGCGCACCTACCTTGAGTTCGCTGACCGCGATTTCCATCGGGAATTCGTGGCCGTCCTTGTGCAGGCCGACAATCTCGCGCCGCACGCCGATGGCGCTGCTGTTGCCGGATTCCAGATAGCGCCGCATATATTCGTCGTGGCCGCCCTGGAAAGGCTCGGGCATCAGCATGTTGACGGTCTTGCCAATCACCTCTTGGGCCCGGTAGCCGAAAATCCCGGCCGCCGCCGGATTGAAATCGCGGATCAGACCCAGTTCGTCGATGGTGATGATGCCGTCCACCACAGTGTCCAGAATGCCCTGCAGATATTCCTCGCGCTCGGGAATCTGGACCATGCCGGCATAGCGCGCGGTAACATCGACGGCCACGACAAACACCTGCCCGGTTTCACCACTGGCTTCGGCGACGGGCATAAAGCGCATTTCGATGGCTTTTTCGCCGGCGACGACGGTGGTCGTGGCGGCCTCTCCGGCCAGAAGAGCCCCGGTTAGCGCGCCGGTCAACACATCGAACGCCCGCCACAATTCCGGGGCCGCTGTTCCCTCCGCCTTGCCGGGGACCAGCCCTATTTCGGGGAAGGCCTGCCCCTCGACCAGCGCGATCCGGCCGTCGAGACCGATAACGCACAACGATACCGGCGCGGCATCCACGATCGCCGACAACATGCGCCGAGCATCGATCTGGGTGGCATTATCCCCTGGCGGGCGCTGTTTCATTGAATGGCCGGACTCGCGAAGTTTAGTATGACCTGCCCGTTATTTCGGCAGGGCCCCATAATGAAGGACCGGCCTTTAAGGTGTGGTTAACTCTGCGTCCCGGCAAGCCCAAAAAAGAAAACCGCCGCGCGGGAGAACGCGCGGCGGTTTGCCGGATATTATGGATTCAACTTGCTATTTGCCTTTTCCGACCTTCGGGGCCACGTTCACGAATTGGCCCGGGCCCAATACCGTCGTGGTGAAAGGCGGGAATTGTATACTCTCGACCCCGATAAGTTTCCCCACGATCATTTTGTGTTCCACGCCAACCAGTTGCAGCGTCACCAACGGGAAAATACCGCCGGTCGCATCCACGTCGCCCACATCGGTCCCTTCATAGGTAACACGAATGTTCTCCGCTTCCAGGGTAGGATAGATGCCCTGCATTTCTTCCAGCAAATACTGGAAATGCTCATCCGCGGTGTCGTTGGGAACGCCACCGGTACACTGCACGACACCCGAGGTATTGAAACATTCGATAACCGTGTCCTCCAGGATCGCCCCGGTGTTGGCAATAGGCGTGTAAAGAATAGTCTGGCGAATGCCGATGCGCGTCGACTCGGCCGCGCGCTGGTAGTCGAACACGACCAGCGAAAATTCCAGCAAGCCAAAGGACAACAGGATCAGCACCGGAAAGGCGATGCCGAATTCGATGATGAAGGCGCCGTCCTCGTCAGCCAGAAATCGGCGCAGGGCCTTGGCATGGTTGGCAAAGTTAGCGCGCTTGTCGATCATGTCAGTTACCTATCATAGCCTGTTCGTGGGTCAGGGTGATAAAAATTGAGCCGTGCTTGAACTGAGAATTCATGAGATGTTCCAGCACCGGAACCAGTATCCCCACCACCGGAACATAGGGCACGTCGGCGGTCATCGTGATGACGGTCGCCGAAAGATCGGGCGCGCCCGATATCGCGACGGCAAAGTCTTTTTCCTCGAATATCACATCCGCGCCGTACACCTCCCAGCCGGCGACCAGGAATGGGTCCGTGCCGCTGGGCGACCCCGTCATGACGATGTTCTTCGCGTTCTGGATTGTCACCGGCGTGTGCCCCTCGACACGGCCGGCATAGGTAACCCCCGACCGCAGGCCCTTTTCTATCGTGATGCTGTAATAGATCATGTGCCCCAATTCGATCGTCGAGAGGAACATGAGCAGAAAGATCGGTGTAACCACGGCAAGTTCGGTTACGGCAATCCCTTTTTCATTCCGCCAGAACTTATTCAGTAAGTCTAACATTTCCATGGAACTCCAATGAGATTATAGGATCCAGCTTGCGGATAAATTCGCCATAGATGCCGGCGCCGTCCGCAGGCCCGTCGGCTGGTTCGGTCAGGAAGATTTCCATAAAATTGCCGCCGCTGCCGTAGTCACCGCTGCCCTTCACATCCTCGGCAATACAATTCAGGATGTTGACGCGCAAGATACGGCGGTCGTAACCCGGGATCGTGGAGTCCGGGTCCGCTGGCGAAACCGTCTGGCCGCCCGGCGGCTCGCCGTCGGTCCAGACATCGTCGGGTGCGGCGGCGTTGCTTGGTATCACCGCGGCCGCAACATTGTCGGCGTCCGCCGGATCGACCTTGGTATAACCGCCGCCGGCCTGGTCCAGTTCGGTCACCAGAACGTTCTTGCCGTTCTTCTTCCAATAAAATTGTCCCTGTTCAAACAGATAGATCTGAAAGCGCGTCGCGCCCGAAAGGTCGCCCGGCATGTCGACGCCGGCGTGATTCTGCAGCCAATATGCTTCGAGATCCCAACCGCCATCGCCGACGACTAAGGTCGAATCGTAGTTCGGCTTGCCCTCAATCATGATGTCGTCCAGGGGATAAGCCATCACGTTGGGCGCCGGAATAATCGTGGAATC
>CBFDDT010000214.1:0-5729 GCA_965603635.1 uncultured bacterium
CGTGGCGCTGATCATCTCGACCTTCCTGGAAGACTACGTCTGGACCGCCCCGGCGTTGATCGGCGTGGCGCTGATCCTGGGCGGCAACATACTGGCCATCGCCAAACCGAAAGCCGCCCCGCGGAAAGAGGCTCAGCCGGGGTAGGGGGTCGCGCCTCTTAATCTCACCGCCCTTTAAAGTATCCTTTCTATTTCCGGGACGATCGTCTTTTGCATCGTCAATTCCCCGGTGACGAAGGCGTGTCCCCGTTGCGCCAGTGCCGTGCGTTCATCTTCGTTTGCGAGGTAGCGGAGAAGCGTTTCAACGATCGAGCCCGGTTCGGCCTGGATGAAATGCTCGCCGTCCCGGAAGGGGGCCGGATCGGGACCGGACACCGAGACCACCAGGCAGCCGCATGCCATCGCCATGACCAGTCTCATGGACGGGAATTCCCACTGATAATTGAGCAGGTTCAGAACAATTCTGGCGCGGTTCAGCAGCCCGCTGCGCGACTCGCCATAGCAGTCGCCGGATGCGACCGTCAGACCGTAGCCCGCCTTCCCAAGCCGGCATTCGATATCACGCAGGGCGGCGGCCCTTCCCTCGGTAAGGCTGCCGAAAAACACAACATCCAGGTCCCGTTCCGCGTCGGGTTGAAGGACACCGAAGGGCGGATGGTATCCCACCGGGACATATTTCGCCTGGATGCCAGCCTGTTCCAACAGCACCGCCCCGGACTGCATGCCGGCCATGATTCCCGTCAGACGACCGGCGCGGTATGCGTCCTGGACCCATTGGCAACTGCGCGAAACCAGCTGCAGCCTGTACCTGTCCAGCGGCAAGTGGCCCGCATCGAATGCGGCTCTAGCCTGCCCGGCCAGTCGCCAGCTGAGGAACCTGTTCGCCAGCCGCCGTATGCGGTTCGACCGATAAATATGTTCCGCGCGCAAAACCGGATAGAGCCTGCGCACGGCTTCAAGGGCCCTTTCATCCAGGGGGCGCTGTGGCAAGGGCTCCAGTTGCCACAGCATGGTCGGGATATCGCGTGCGCGAACATTGTCCAGCATCGCGTCGACCCAGGGCAGCATGGCGACGTCGCCGAATAACAGGACAAGGTCGAGGTCGCGGTCGGCCACCGGGATACCTTCGATTACAAAACAGTCCCATCCCGCCTGCGACAACTGGTTGGCCAAGGCAACGGCAAGCTCCACAAATATGGGGTGAGGCGAATGAACAAGGCCGATTCTGCACTTATTACCCGAAAAACAATTCGCAGAAACAACCATATCGATCTCATGGATAACGCAGCAGCATCTGGTTCATGCCGTTGAGCGCGTTGTAGAGGGCGGCGAACTGGCGGTGGAAATCGTCCTTGCCGGCACCGAGGGCGGCGCGGATTTCGCCGATGGTCCGCGTTCCGTCAACCTGACGCAGGATGGCGGGGGCCATGGGCGGCAGGCGGATGCCCATCTCCATGCCGTCGCCGGTAACCGTGATCGACCCGTCCGTCCCGATGGCGCCGGCCAGCGACGGGCCGTCGATGTTTTTCAAGACCGGCGCGGCCTCGTCGGTCGGTTTGGCGACCGTATCCGCCTTCTGGGCGGCGGCCACGCAATAGACCGTGTGTTTGCGCAAATTGCCCGACAGCAGCTCGGCGAAGGCGCAGCGATCCAGCCATGACATCGAGGCCAGGCGTCGCCGCAATTCCGGATCGCGCACGAAGGTGTCGGGATCGTAGAGCGCCGGTTCGATGAAGGCGACCGGGCGCAGGCCGGCCTGGTCCAGTTCGGCGGCCAGTTCCGGCACCCGGTAGGCGCGGTCCCGGGAATGCAGCAGCAAATCGAACAGCGCCGCGTCCTCGCGCTTGTAATCGCCGATCGCCTGGTTGCGCTTCAGCCAGTTGGTCGGCGGCAGCGACTCCATCAGCTTGCGCGCCATGCCGACGCGTTCGGCATTCGGCCCATCTCCGGCGACCATGCGCAGCATTTCCTGGGCGTGATAGACGCCGGTGCGCCCCAGCTCGCCATAAACCATGACCCCCATGCCGCCATCGGGCTTCAGCGCCCCCGCCAGCGCCCGGAAACCGGCCTGCGGATCGGGCAAATGATGCAGCACGCCGCAGCAGTCTATGTAGTCGAACGAGCCAAATTCGCCCGCGTCCAGCAGCGAGCCCGTATGAAACTCAATATTGGTCAGCCCCCGGACGCGCGCCCGCCCCTCGGCGATGGCGCGGCTGGCGGCCGACAGGTCAAGATAATGGATTTCCGCCGGGCAGCCGAGGTCGGCGAGCTGCTGCGCGATCATGATCAGCGCGTCGCCGGTGCCGCCGCCGGCCACCAGCACGCGGAAGGGTTCGGTCCAGTCGCGCGCGCCGGCGTACAGGTAATGATCGATCTCGACAATCTGGCTGGGCGAGCCGGTCACCAGGCGTTGGCGCTCGTCCTCCGGATTGCGCGGTGGGTAGGGCAGGTCTTCGTACTGGTCGCGGACGGCGTCGTTCATAAGGCGTCGTTTTCCCGCCCCATGGTGATGATGGTCTTGCCGATCGCCTTGCGGTCGGCCAGATGGGCCAGCGCCTTGGCGGCGTCTTCCAGCGGGAAAGTCGCGCCGACCAGCGGCCGCAGCTTGCCCTGCGCATACATCTGCGCCAGGTCCGCGAAGGATTCGCGCAGCAGGCGGAGGCCGCGGGTCGCGTAGGCGCCCCAATAATAGCCGATGACGGTGATGTTCTTGACCAGCAGGATATTGGCCGGGATGCGCTGGATCTTGCCGCCGGCGAAACCGACGATGATGATCCGGCATTCGAAGCCCGCGCAACGCAGCGAGACGTTGAAGGCGTCGCCGCCGACCGGGTCGTAGATCACGTCGGCGCCCTGCCCGCCGGTCAGGTCCTTGACGCGCCGGGCGATATCCTCGGTCGAGGAGTCGATCACATGGTCGGCGCCGTATTCGAGCACCACCTTCCGCTTTTCCGGGGTCGACGCCGTGCCGATGACGGTTGCGCCCAGCGCCTTGCCGATTTCGACCGCCGTCAGCCCGGCGCCGCCGGCGGCGCCATGAACCAGCAGCGTCTCGCCGGGTTTCAGTTGCGTGCGGTGGGTCAGCGCCAGATGGCTGGTGCCATAGACAATGGGCACGCCGGCGGCCTGTTCCCAGGTCATGCCCTTGGGCACATGCAGGATGCGCGAGTGATGGGCCAGCACCTCCTCGGCGAATCCGCCATGGTCCAGCACCGCCACGGCCCGGTCGCCCGGCTTGAACCATTTGATATTCTCGCCGACTTCCATGACCTCGCCCGCGACCTCCATGCCCGGCGTGAAGGGCAGCGCCGGGGTGGCCTGGTACTTGCCGCTGACCATCAGGGTGTCGGCGAAATTGACGCTGGCCGCGTGCACCGCGATCCGCACTTCGTCCGGCCCCGGCATGAGCGTCGGCATATCGACCAGTTTGACGACCTCCAGCCCCCCGAATTCCTCAATCCGTACCGCACGCATTTACTTGCCGTCTCCTTATGGATTGTAATCCCAGACCGTAGGTGGCCGTTACTCCGGAAACATTACAGCCGCGAGAGCGCGCGGTCGAGGGCGTTGACCGCCATCTCGGCATGTTCCTTGCCAAACACCATGGGCGGGCGGATTTTCACGATGTTGCCGTGGAGCCCCTCATTGCCGACCAGCACGCCCTCGTCGCGCATCAGGTTAAGGGTGCGGTCGGTTTCGGCTTTGGCCGGCTCCAGGCTGTTGCGGTCGCGCACCAGCTCGATACAGATAGTCAGCCCCGTGCCGCGCACATCGCCGATCACGTCATGCCGGTCCATCAGCGCGCTGAGTCCCTGTTTCAGGAAGGCCCCCGTCTCGCCGGCGTTTTCGATCAGCCGCTCACGCTCGATCACGTCCAGCACCGCCAGCCCCGCCGCGCAGGATACGTTGTTGCCACCGAAGGTGGAGAAGAAGGCGGCGTCCTTCAGGAACGCCTCCATGATGTCCGGCGTGGTGATGACGACACCCAGCGGATGGCCATTGCCGGCCGGCTTGCCGAGGGTGACGATGTCCGGCGTTACGCCATGATGCGCATGGCCCCACATATGCGCGCCCATGCGGCCGAAGCCCGACTGAACCTCATCGGCGATGCACAGCCCGCCGGCCGCGCGGACCTTCGCGAACACCGATTTCAGATAGCCGTCCGGCACATTCGGCGCGCCGTTGGTCAGGAACGCCGAATCGATCATGAAGGCGGCCGGCTCCATGCCGGCCTGGCGCAGCGATTCGATCGCCTCGTCGGCATAGGCCGCGTAACGGGCGGCCAGGTCGGGTTCGCCGCGCCGGTGCGGGCCACGGTAGTCGTCGGGCGAGGTCAGCGTGCGCATATGCGGGGCGAGGACGCCCGAAAGGTTTTCGGAGGGCGAGAAGGCGTAGATTGCCTCGGTGATGCCGTGATAGGCGTATTCCATGGTCAAGCCGCCGCGATTGCCGGTGTAGGCCCTGGCCATGCGCCAGGCGACATCGTTTGCCTCGCTGCCCGAATTGACAAAGGCGCAGACCTTCAGGTCGCCGGGCAATGAGGCCCCCAGCCGTTCGCTGTATTCCAGCACCTGGGTTCCGAGATAACGCGTGTTGGTGTTGAGGGTGCGAACCTGGCGCGTGATGGCCTCGACCACATGGGGATGGCAATGCCCCACATGCGGCACGTTGTTGTAGGCGTCGAGATAGCGCCGGCCCGACGCATCGGTCAGCCAGACGCCCTCGCCCCGCACCATATGCAGTGGCGGGTCGTAAAATACATAGAGCTTCGACCCCATCGTCCGCTTTCGCCGCTCGATCAGATCGTCAACTTGCGCCGGGTCCCCGGCGGCCACATCCTCGGCGCCGGATGACGACAGCCCGCAGGCCCGGCGGATCGCGGCGGTGGCCTTGTCGCGGCCCACTTCCTGAAGCGCGTCTATGGTGCGGAAGACGGAATCCGTCCAGGTATGCATGTATCCGGGTTGGTCCGGCGTTTCGGCCGCCCGCCAGGCATTAATCAGCGGCGTCAGCAGCAGGCGCGAGACGATCACATCATAGAGGATGTCGGCCTCTTCCGGCTCCAGCCTGGTGACCGCGTCGTAGCCGCGCACGACCTCGGCGATGCCGTCCAGCGGGGCCATGTTGCCGAACGGGCGCTCGGCGGCGATCGTGGCGACATCCTGGACCAGCGTGCCGTGGATAATGTCACCGAAATCGATAATGCCGGTAACGCGTGCCGGGTTTTCCGGGTCGACAATCATGTTGGCTTCATTGATGTCGGCATGGACGAGCTGCGAGCGCAACGCCTTCATCCGCGGCAGGGTGTCGGCCGCGAAATGCTCAATGATGCCACGCGCCTGGCGCTGGCGCTCGGAGTCCGGAAACTTGTCGGCATGCGCCAGAAAGCGCGGCAGCAGGCGCACGTCCCACAACAACTCGCGCCCGGCGGGGGCCGGATGATACAGCCCGCGCATCGCCCGCCCCAACCGCGCCACAATGGCGCCCTGGGCGGAAAGGGCCTCGGTCGTGACCGGCGCCTCGTCGAGAAGCTGCCCCGGCAGATAGGACAGCGCGTAAAAAATATGCGCTGCGCCATCGGCGCCGGCAATCGTAACCGTCGGCGTGCCATCCACCGACAAACGCACCCGCGGCACCGGCAGGGTGGGATCAACGGCCAGAATATGCGCCATCGTCTCGATCTGGCAGTCGATGATGGCGGGGTCTTCCTCAACACTGGCGATTTTCAG
>CBFDDT010000215.1:0-5669 GCA_965603635.1 uncultured bacterium
CCGTAGCGCGCAAGGCACATTCCTGATGGCCATTGAAGGTGGTGGCAAGGAAGGACGGCAAACGCTGAGTCTGGAGTTCTCGCGCGCCCTTAACGCTACCGGGTCATTCGACAGGGTCGCCAACGGGGCCGGGGTTGTAACACCTGATGGGTTCGAATATCTGTTTGATAACAGATACCTTATGGGATTATCGTGGGATTCAGATAAAGAATTTTCGACCCAATACATTGGCGATTCACTGCGAACCAGCCTGGCATTGCTCTCCACCTCGCCCGGGCAGTTGCTGCGCCGTTACCTGCCGGCCGATCCGACCGGGCGCGGGCGCGCAATTCTAGCCGCCCTGGCCCCGGCTTCGCGCCCGGACAGCCAGGGCGGAGTCTGGGTCTCGCGCGATGGCGAACGGGCTCTAATCGTTGCGCGGGCGCGTACTGAAAATTTCGATCTCGATCGGCAGGCCGCCTTGCTGGGCGAGATCAGGCAAGTCTTCGCGGCCTTGCCGGGCGCCGAAGACCATGCGCTCCTGATCGCCGGTCCGCCGGGATTCGCGGTGGCTACCCGCGACCGTATCCAGACGGATGTCCGGATTCTCTCGGGCGTTTCCGTTCTGCTGATTCTGTTGCTGGCCTGGGGAGGTTTTCGACGGCCTATGCTGCTGGTGTTGCTGGGATTGCCCATGGCGGTCGGCGTTCTGGCGGGGCTCGCCGCTGTTCAGGCCGTGTTCGGCTTCGTGCATGGGATCACCCTGGCTTTTGGCGCCTGTCTGGTGGGTATAGCGATTGATTATCCGCTGCATGTACTGGCCCACGCCGTCAAAGACGGGAACACGGCGCAATCCGCGCGGGCGATCTGGCCGACCCTGAGGCTTAGCGCGATAACCACGGTCGCCGCGTTTGTTCCCTTCATGATGGCTGATTTTCCGGGACTGGCGCAGGTCGGCCTGTTCGTGGCGGCCGGGCTTGTAGCGGCCGTTCTGTCCGGGCGTTTTCTGTTCCCGCTGTTATGCCCGACTGTTACGCATTTTCCACTGTCCGACAGCCTGATCGAACGCTTACGCCGGCTGGCGCCGAAGCTGCGCTGGCCGTTGATTGTGCTGCCCTTTGTGGCATTGACGGTTCTGGCCCTGCGCTGGGATTCCGTCTGGGAGACCGACCTGCTTGCGCTAAGCCCCATTCCCCGGGATATGGTGACGCTGGACCGCGATTTGCGGTCCGGCCTGGGCGCGCCGGATGTGCGCTATCTGATCGCGGTTCGGGGCAAGAATGCCGAGGAGGTCCTTTTACGCCAGGAAGAACTGCGTCCACTGCTGCTTAGGTTGCGCGACGGCGAAGACATCGCCGCCTGGCGCATGGTCGCCGACCTTCTGCCCAGCGTCGCCGAACAGCAACGCCGGCAGGCCGGACTGCCCGACAGCGACGATTTACGCCGCCGGCTTGCCGAGGCGGTGGCGGGCACGGCGTTCAGAAGGGAAGCCTTCGATCCGTTCCTGGCCGATGTGGAGCGCATGCGTACCGCCGCTCCCGTGACATTTGACGCGATGGCGGCGGGCGAGGCCGGGGATCTGGTCGAACCCTGGCTCACTTCGCGTGCCGGAGAGTTTACCGGGGTTGTCATGCTTTCGGGTATTGGCGATCCGGCTATAGCCGCCGCCGCGATCGCGGACGCAGGCATCTCCGGCGCGGAATTCGTCGACCTAAAGCTTGAAGCAGACCGGCTGGTGCAGTCGTTTCTCGATTCCAGTATCCTGTGGCTGCTGGTCTCGCTCCTTGCGGTTCAGATAGTCCTCTATACCGGGCTGCGGCGGGTTAAAGAGGTTGCGAGAGTGATGGGCCCCGTGCTGATTTCCCTGACGGCTACCCTGGGACTGCTGGCAGCGCTCGATATTCCGGTATCGGTGTTCCATGTTTTGTCGCTTATCCTTGTCGCGGGGCTGGGAATGGATTACGGGTTGTTCTTCTCACGCCATGGCGATGAGGGAACAGTTACCTTTCGCGCCACGATTTTGTGCAACCTGACGACCGCATCCGTATTTTTCGTAATGGCATTTTCGTCGATCCCGATTCTGCATGGCATTGGCCTTACCGTGGCGGTGGGTTCGTTTTTGGCGCTTGTCGCCAACGCAGCCTTTGCCAGATTCGCCGAATGATCGATTGGCCTAACCCCGTTATTACCGCCATTACCGCCGTCAATTGCCTGGGTGCCGGGCTTGACGCGACCCTCGCGGCGCTTCGTCAGGGATCGTCGGGATTGCGGCCTTGCGATTTCCCCGGCGTTGATTTCGAAACGCATATCGGCCGGGTGGACGGTCTGGAAGACAGTCCCGTGACCGGGGCGCTGGCCCGTTACGATTGCCGCAACAATCGACTGGCGCGGATGACGCTGCAAGCCGATGGTTTTGCCGATCTGGCGCGCGATTGCATTGCCCGGCGTGGCGCGCGACGCGTTGGGCTGGTGTTGGGAACATCGACTTCCGGCATCCAGGAAAGCGAACGCGCCTTCGCCGAACGCACCGACGGCGGCCTTCCCGATTGGTTCGACTATCGCCACAGTCACGACGTCCACGCCACCACGGAATTCGTCGGCGCGTTGCTAGGGATCGAAGGCCCCTGCATGACTGTTTCCACGGCCTGTTCTTCCAGCGCCAAAGTCTTCGCCGACGCCGCCCAGCTTATCGCCCACGATATTTGCGACGCGGTGGTGGTGGGCGGCGTGGACAGTCTTTGCCTGCTGACCCTGTACGGATTTCGCTCGCTGGAACTGACGGCCTCCGAAGCATGCCGCCCCAACGACGTTGATCGCGCTGGCCTGTCGATCGGCGAGGCCGGCGGCTTCGCACTCCTGGAACGGCCCCTTGGCGCGGGCCAGGCGCTGGCGCTGCTTGAGGGAGTGGGCGAGAGCAGCGATGCCTATCACATGTCCACGCCGCACCCGGAAGGTCTGGGCGCCTTCAATTCAATGCGCGGTGCGTTGGGGACGGCCGGCGTAAGGCCGGACCAGGTCGATTACATCAATCTGCATGGCACGGGCAGCAAGGTGAACGACGTCGTCGAGTCTCGCGCCGTGATGTCGTTGTTTGGCGGTGATACGCCCTGCAGTTCGACCAAGGGCTGGACCGGCCATACGCTGGGCGCGGCCGGTATTGTCGAGGCGGTTATCGCGGTGCTGGCGATCCGCGAGGGCTTCATGCCGGGTAATCTGCGTATGAATCGGCGCGATCCGGAAATCGAAACCAATATCCTGCCCGAGACAATAGCCGCCGACGTGTCCCGGGTGCTCAGCAACTCTTTCGGTTTCGGCGGCAATAATTGCAGCCTCCTGTTCGGGCGGGCTTCGTGATGCGGGTCTGGCTCTCCGGGATCGGTATTTCGGCGGCCGGCGTTCCCGATTGGGACAGCGCCCGGGCCATCATTGCCGGCGAACGCGATTTCGAGGAGGCTGAATATAACTACCGGGCGCCGGAGTTGCTCAGCGGGGCCGAACGCAGGCGTTGCCCCGTCAGCGTCAAGCTGGCGCTGGACGTGGCGGAACAGGCGCGGATCATGGCCGGGGTCGAGGGCGCGGATTTGGCGGGGGTCTTCGCCAGCATGACCGGCGACGGCCCCATAGTCACCCGCAGCATGGAGACGCTGGCCGATAGCCCACAGCATATGTCGCCGACCGATTTCCATAACTCGGTCCACAATGCCGCGGTCGGTTACTGGGCCATTGCGGCGGGCAGCCTGCACGGCGCGACCAGCCTGACCGCGGCCGAGGACAGTTTTGCCATGGCCCTGCTGAAGGGCGCCATGCAGGCGTTGTCGGGCAATATTCCCATATTGCTCTGCGCCTACGAAGTGCCGTTTCCCGCGCCGCTCGATATCAAGGCCGGGATTCCCGTGCCCTTCGGGGCCGCGCTGGTGCTGCATGGGGAACCGCCGGCCAACAGCCTGGCCAGGCTGGAAATCGCCCTTGAAGCGGCGGAGACAACGCCAAGCCGGCCGCTGAGGGATTTCTGGTCGGGGGTTTTCGATACCAACCCCGCCGCCCGGATCATTCCGATGGCGGAACAAATCGCATTGATGGCGCCCGGCGAGACGAGTGTCGTTCGGGTTGGCGCGGTCGGCTCGTCCATGCTGACCGTGACGCTGGCCCGGTGATCGTGGACCGCCATCGGATCGAGGAGCTGTTGCCCCATGGGCCGGGCATGGTTCTGCTCGATAGCGTTCTGTCTTGTGACGGCGAGACTATTCTTTGCGCCGCCGACAGCCACCGTGACCCGGAAAATCCCTTGCGCCGCAACGGACGACTGCCGGCCATGGCGGCCATTGAATATGCCGCCCAGGCCGCCGCCCTTCACGGGGCGATGGGTGGACAGCGGCCGGTCGGGGCCGGGGCGGTCCTGGGCGGGGTGAAGGATGTCAGCGCCACGCCGCATGACCTTGCCGAAATCGAAGGGACGCTGGCGGTGCGCGCGACGCTGCTGCTTGCACAGGACAATGGGGCCGTATACTCCTTCGAGGTTGGCCCGCAATCCGGCGCGGCCCTTGTGGAGGGACGGTTTACCGTCATGTATAAATGAGCGGCAGAAGAGCACTGGTAACCGGCGCCAGCGGCGGCATCGGCGGCGCCATCGCGCGCCGGCTGGCCGCCGATGGCTGCCATGTGGTGCTGCACGGCTCGTCGAACCCGGATGCGCTCGAGGCCCTGCGTGGCGAGATCGAACAGGCTGGCGGGACAGCCGAAACCATCCGTTTCGATTTGCGTGACGGGGCGGCGGTGGCGGCCGGGATGGAGGCTGTGCTGGCCGATGGCGCCGTGCAGGTCCTGGTCCATAATGCCGGCGTCCATGACGATGCGCCGCTGGCCGGCATGGCCGACGAACAGTGGGACCGGGTCATGGATGTTTCGCTGAACGGGTTCTACCGGGTGGCGCGCCCGGTGATTTTGCCGATGATCCGCACGCGCTGGGGCCGCATCGTCTGCATCAGTTCGATCTCGGCCATTATCGGCAATCGCGGCCAGGTCAATTACGCCGCGGCCAAGGCGGGCCTGCATGGCGCGGTCAAGGCGCTGGCGCTGGAATATGCCGACCGTGGCGTTACCGTGAATGCGGTGGCGCCCGGCATTATCCGCGCGCCCGACGGCGTTGTGCCGATTCCAAAAGACAGGCTGGAAGCGCTGGTCCCCATGAAACGCGCGGGAGAGCCGGAGGACATCGCCGAACTGGCCGGTTTCCTGGCCTCCGACAGGGCCGGTTATATCACCGGCCAGATCGTTTCGGTCAGTGGCGGGGCGGCGTAAAAATTCCCGCCGCCCGCCACCGATCGATCCCTGATCGTTCTAGATCATGGCGGTTTGCTGCAGAATAGCTTTTTCGAGGTTCTGAACCCAACTATTGTAATTCTTGTGGATCGTGGAGCCATCATATTTCAGATCGGTGCTGTCCTTGTAAGCGATCGAGAACATCTTGGTATCGAAGATAATGGTCACCACGGCGACATGTGTACGCAGGTTCAGCCGTCCCTCGATCGCGCCTGGTCCCGTCTCGACCATCTGCCAGCCTTTCGATATACCGGCCCGCTTGATCGCGTCGGCAACCTGTTCGAGCGTTGCGTTCGCCGGCGTCGCCATGTTCGCGGAATTCACGTTATAGACCGGCGCCCCACGGCATGCGCCAAGCGCCAGTCCGGCGA
>CBFDDT010000216.1:0-5666 GCA_965603635.1 uncultured bacterium
CAGCCCCATCAGCGTCTCGCCCCGCCCGCCCAGCTTGTGGCCGAGTCGCAGGATTTCCGCCAGGCCCCGGGTCATGGTGGCGGCGCGCGCATTGTCGCCCAGCCCGCGCCCGGCCATAATGCCGCAGGCGATGGCGATCACGTTCTTGACGGCGCCGCCGATTTCCGCGCCGACCGGGTCGTTCGACAGATAGGGCCGGAAGGCGGTCGAGCCGATCATCTCGACCAATCGCGCGCCGAGCGTGGCATCCGAGGTGGCGAGGGTAATCGCCGTCGGCAGGCCGGCCGCGACTTCCTTGGCGAAGGTCGGGCCGGACAACACCGCGACCGGCGCGCCTGGCAGGGTCTCGGCCACCACTTCGGTCATCATGGCGCAGGTCCCGCGCTCAATGCCCTTGGCGCAAAGCACCACCGGCACGCCGGCCGGCAGCAGGGACACCATGTTTTCGGTGGCGGCGCGCAGGAATTGCGACGGCACGACCAGCAAAACTGCGTCCGCGCCCTTCAGGGCGTCCGCCAGGTCGGTGGTGGCCGCGATCCCCGATTCCAGCGCGATATCCGGCAAATAGATCGGGTTGCCCTTCCCCGATGCGATCGAGTCGGCGATGGCCGGGTCACGGGCCCAGATGACTGCTTCCGAACCCGCGCGGCGCACCACGCAGGCCAGCGCCGTGCCGAAAGCGCCGGCGCCTATGACCGCGACGCGACTCACCGCGCTTCTCCCAGAACTCTGCGACCGGACGGGCTGGCATCCGGGTCCAGCGGCCAGCGGGGACGCGCGGCGAATGCAATGTCGTCGGTCATGCCCAGGCGCAGCCGTTCCAGCCCGGCCCAGGCAATCATCGCCGCATTATCGGTGCAGAGATTAAGCGGTGGGGCGGTGAATTGCATGCCTTCCTCCTCGACGGCGGTCGACAGAACCGTACGGATATGGCTGTTGGCGGCGACTCCGCCGGCGACCACAAAATGCCGCCCTTCCGGAAATTCGGACAGGAATCGTCGGATCGCATGGCGCGAACGGTCGGCCAGCACATCCGCTGCCGCTCGCTGGAAACCCGCTGCGATATCGGCGGCGTCCTGGCGGGTCGCCTCTCCGCCGGGCAAATCCGCGACGGCATGGCGGACGGCGGTCTTCAGACCAGAGAAGGAAAAGTCGCAGCCGGGCCGCCCTTTCATGGGGCGCGGCAGTTTAAAGCGACCGGCGTCGCCACGCTGTGCTGCCTGCTCGACGGCGGGGCCGCCCGGATAGCCCAGGTTCAACAATGCGGCGATCTTGTCGAAGGCCTCGCCGGCGGCGTCGTCCACCGTGCCGCCGTAACGGCTGTACTTTCCGACACCCTCCACGGCCAGCAATTGGCAATGTCCGCCGGAGATCAGCAACAGTAAATAGGGAAAATCGATTCCATCCGACAGCCTGGCAGTCAGCGCATGCCCTTCCAGATGATTGACCGCGACCAGCGGCAGGCCATGCACCATGGCAATCGCCTTGGCGGTGGTCAGGCCGACCAGCACGCCGCCGATCAACCCAGGTCCGGCCGTCGCGGCCACGCCGTCCAGCGCATCCCAGCCGATTCCCGCCTCCGCCATGGCTTCGCCGACCAGCCGGTCGGTATGGTCCAGATGGCTGCGCGCCGCGATCTCGGGCACCACGCCGGCATAGGGGCGGTGTTCCTCGACCTGCGATAGCACGATATCCGCCAATATGCGCCGGTCGCCGGCCACCACGGCGGCCGCCGTTTCATCACAGGAAGTCTCTATGCCCAGTACGATCATGAGTCTGGATGTACAGCTTGCGGATGAGATTTTCAATGAACGCATGTCACCGCTTGCGCGGAACCGGCCCCAGCGGGTAAACACTGAACATCATGAACATATCTTCCCCTGATCTAAAAATCGGAACGCGCGGCTCGCCGCTTGCGTTGGTCCAGGCGCATGAAGTGCGCGACCGCCTGCTGGCGATGCATGACGGACTCTCCGTCGAGATCGTCATCATCAACACCACCGGCGACCAGGTTCAGGACCGGCGACTTGCCGAGGTCGGTGGCAAGGGCCTGTTCACCAAGGAAATCCAGGAAGCGCTGATCGACAGGCGGATCGACCTCGCCGTCCATTCCATGAAGGATGTCGAAACCTGGCTGCCCGATGAAACCACGCTCGCCGTGGTGCTGGAGCGTGAGGACCCGCGCGACGCCTTCCTGTCGCCCCGCGCCACGACGCTGGACGAACTGCCGGCGGGCGCCGCGATCGGCACGTCCTCCCTGCGGCGTCAGGCGCAGATTCTTCATCGGCGTCCCGACCTTCGGGTGGAAATGCTGCGCGGCAACGTTCAGACCCGCCTGAGGAAACTGGAGGAAGGCGTTTGCGACGCAACGCTTCTGGCGCTTGCGGGGCTGAAACGGCTGGGTAATGAGGGCCTTGCGCAAAGCATTATCGAAACCGATGTGATCCTGCCGGCGGTCGCGCAAGGCGTCATCGGGCTTGAAACCCGGCGCGAAGACAGCCGGGTTCTCGATCTGGTCGCGCCCCTCAATCACGCGCCGACCTGGATTCGGGTTACTGCCGAGCGCGCCATGCTGGCCGCGCTCGACGGGTCGTGCCATACGCCGATCGGCGGGCTGGCGGAATTGTCGGCGGCTGACCGGCTTTCCCTGACCGGCCTGATCGCCATGCCGGACGGCAGCCAGTTGCACAAAATGAGCGAGGAGGGGCCCGCGGGCGACCCGGAGGCACTGGGCACCGCGCTGGGGCAAGCGCTGCGGGCACGCATGCCGGCCGACTTCTTCACCTGAAAGCAAGGTTTACGGATGTACCCTCCCCTGCGATCGAGGAGAAGGGAATAAAAATGCGGGTCCTGGTAACCAGGCCAAAGGAAGATTCTACTGCGTTGCAGCAGGAACTGCACAGGCGCGGGGTCGAAGCGCAACTTGACCCAATGCTCGTCATCGAGCGCATGGAGGATGCCGCGATCGATCTGGAAGGCGCGCAGGGCCTGCTTTTTACGTCAAGCAACGGTATACGCGCATTCGCGAATCTGAGCGACGAACGCGACCTCCCCGCCTATTGCGTCGGCGACGAGACGGCGCGGGCTTGCCGGTCGGCCAACTTCACGGACGTGCACAGCGCGGATGGAGACGTCGATACGCTGGCCGATTACGTTATCGCCCACTCCCAGCCCGAGAACGGCCGGATGGTTCATGTCGCGGGTAGCGTCAACGCCGGCGACCTGGCGGGCGCATTACGCGCGACGGGGTTTTCCGTGGACCGAATACCACTGTATGATGCGGTTCCCGCTACCTCGCTGACCGCGGAAACGAAAAATGCCTTCAGGCAGGGACTTCTGGACGGGGTGTTGTTTTTCTCTCCCCGCACTGCCGCGACCTTTGTTAGTCTGGCGAAAGCGGCCGGGCTGGAAAATGCATGCCGGACCGTGGATGCCTATTGCCTCAGCGCGGGCGTGGCCCAACGTGTTGGTGTGCTACCCTGGCGGCGCATCGTCGTAGCGGCCGAGCCGACTCGCGCCGCATTGTTGGCCACACTCGGCCAGGGATAGAATTGGACCTTACGAACGGACAGAAATGACAACCCAAGCAGAAACCCCCAACGGCAGACCCACCATTTCCGACAGTGAAATTGTCGAACGCTTTGGCGGTATCCGTCCCATGGCCTCGAAGCTGGGGGTCGCGGTAACCACGGTCCAGGGCTGGAAAGAGCGCGGCCATATACCGGAAGGCCGGTTTCCGCAAATCGCGGAGGCCGCCGCCAAACACGGTATAGATCTCGGGCTGGAAAAAACGCCTGCGCGCGAACCGGTAAAGGCGAAGCCGAAGATAACACCGGACCCGAAGCCGGTTGAAGAAGCAAGGCCCACGGAAAAAATGCCAGATTCCGTTGCAGTCGAGCCCGAACGGCCGGCGCCTGAACCTGAAACCAAGCCCGAGCCCGCACCCGCCGAAGAAGTGGCGCCAATCCCCGCGGAACCCGCCAGTCCGCCGCCGCCCAGGGGCGGCATATCCTGGTTAACGCTGATCGTCGTCGTTATTTTGTTGGGCGGCGCGGTTCTGACGGGGCCGCTATGGCAGCCTACGCTCTACTCTGTGGACGGAATCGGAACCGGGTCAGGCCCCGCGCCGGTCGATGCGGCCAGATTCGACGAAATAGCCGCCGATCTGGAAAAACTGGCGGGCTTAATGGCAACTCTGCAGCGCACTCTTGATACCGGGGACAGGAATCTCTCCGGCCGCATTGACGCGCTGGAGGCCGGTGGCGGCGAAACCGGTGCCGCCTTCGCCGAGCAGCTTGGCGCGCTGGAATCGGGACTATCCGGCATCAAATCCCGCATCGCGAATCTTGAGGCTGCGGAGGATGGACTGCCAGAAAGCGTACAGGCCAACTTGGATGCCACGAGTACCGCGCTGGATGCGCTGGAGGGCAATATCGGCGAACTGACGCGGGCCATCGAAGATCAGGGCCGGACAATTCGCGATAGCGTGGCTTCGGTCGGCGAGACTGTAGCGGGGCTGGAATCGAGGGTGGTGGCGCTGGAAACCAGGCCGGTTCAAACGGGCGAAAAGATCGCCGCCATGGTGCTGGCTCTTGGCCAGGTCGAAAGCGTCATGAATTCGGGCAGGCCATATCGCGCGGCGCTGGACCGGCTGGAGAAACTTGGGCGTAACGATCCGATGATATCGGGGGGGGCGGCGGTGGCCGCGCTTTCGCCCTGGGCGGATTACGGCATACCGGACAGATTGGCGCTGCGTCGCGAATTTGCCGAACTGGCGCCCGGTATTGACCGCGCGCTTTCCGGCGCGGAGGAAGGCAACTGGCTCGATAATGTATGGAACAGCGTTACCGGGCTGGTCACGATACGCAGGATCGACGGCGAAAACCTGACACCGATCGGGAAGGCCGAACAGGCGTTGGAACAAGGCGACCTGGCGGACGCCGCCGCCGCCTTTGAGGGCAAGGGGTCTCTCGGGCCGGAAGGGGACGCCTGGCTGAACCTCGTCAATGCCCGCATCGACGCCGAGCAGGAAATCGATGATTTGTACGGCCAGATGATCGCCCCGCTCGCCGGCGCCGCCGCCGGGGTGCCGGCCCAATGATTCGCTCATTCTTTCTGTTCGTCCTGATTGCGGCCGCGGTTCTGGCCGCGGTTACGCTGGCCGAATATCAAGGCCGGGTTTCTGTAGACTGGCAGGGCTGGCGCATCGATATGTCGGTCGGCATCCTGGTTCTGCTGGTAGCCCTGGTTGTAATCGTCGCGGTGGTGATATCCCGGTTCTGGGGCGCCATCCGCCGCGCGCCCGGCAGTTTCCTGGACATGCGGCGGGCCAGCCGGCGCGACAGGGGTTACAAGGCGCTGACCCAGGGCATGGTGGCGGTCGCCGCCGGCGATGTGGGCGAGGCGCGGCGCTCGGCCCGCAAGGCCGACGCGTTGCTGGACGACCCGCCGTTGACCATGCTGCTATCGGCCCAGGCAGCCCAGCTTGGCGGTGAGGAAGCCGCCGCGCGGCGGTATTTTGAGGCAATGCTGGATCATCCCGACACCGCCTTCCTGGGCGTGCGCGGCTTGCTGATGCAGGCGATCAAGGGCGGCGACAAGGTTGAGGCGCTGCGCCTTGCCGAACGCGCCTACAAGCTGCGCCCGGAAACCGGATGGGTGGTCGA
>CBFDDT010000217.1:0-5583 GCA_965603635.1 uncultured bacterium
CGGCTGATGGTGGTAGAGGACGGCAGGCTCGCCGGCCTGGTAACGCTGAAGGACCTGCTGCGCCTGATCGCCTTCAAGATGGATTTGGAGGGGATGGGTTAGGGCGTTTCAAGGTCGATCGGCGCCGGCGCGGGGGGCCGATGGGCGGCCTGTTTCGCGCGGCGCATATGGCCGCTGGCCCTGATGGTCTCCGATAGCCTGTCCTGTTCCCGACAGCCGATCCCCGATAGCCGCTATTTATTTTAGCTCTACTGTTGCGCCGACTGCTTCAAGCGTGGCCTTCATTGCAGCAGCTTCTTCCTTTGAAACGCTTTCCTTAATGGCCTTTGGAGGATTATCAACAAGCTCTTTTGCCTCCATTAGGGGAAGGCTCGTGAATTCCCTGACGGCCTTGATTGCCCCCACCTTATTGTCGCCCACACTCACAAGGATAACGGTAAACTCCGTCTGCTCTGCTGCCGACGCTTCTGAAGGTGAAGGAGAGGCTGTTTTATTTTCCGGTTTGTAAACTACATCGCCAAGTTTTATTGTTGCTCCCGCTGCTATAAGCTTGTCCTTCAATTCATAAGCTTCATTCGATGAAACGCCCTCCTTAATGACACTTGGAGTACTTTCAACAAGCTCTTTACATTCCTTAAGACCAAGACCCGTTATTTCTCTGACGGCCTTGATTACCCCCACCTTATTGTCGCCAAAGTTTACCATAACAACATCATGTTCATCCTGCTCTACTGCTGTTATTTCTGCTGAAGGTGAAGGAGAAACAGTTTTATTTTCCGGTTTGTAAACTACATCGCCAAGTTTTATTGTTGCTCCCGCTGCTATAAGCTTGTCCTTCAATTCATAAGCTTCATTCGATGAAACGCCCTCCTTAATGACACTTGGAGTACTTTCAACAAGCTCTTTACATTCCTTAAGACCAAGACCCGTTATTTCTCTGACGGCCTTGATTACCCCCACCTTATTGTCGCCAAAACTTACCATGACAACATCATATTCATCCCGATCTGCTCCGGATAATTCTCCTGAAGATGAAGGGGAAGGGGAAGGCGCGGCTTCGGCGGCCGGCGCGGGGGTTGCCGCGCGGCGGCTTTCCACCGGATACCCCGCGGACTTCCAGCTCGGGAATCCGTCGCGGTAGAAATAGACCTTTTTGTAGCCCCAGGCCACGGCCTGCTCGACGGCGTCGGCGCAGGGCGCGCAATCGTCGAAATAGAGCACGACCGGCTGGTTTTTCTTGACATGCTGGCCGAGGGTTTGGTCGCTGTAAACATTGTAGAATTCGATATGGACCGCGTCCGGTACCCGGCCCGCCGCGGACAGCTTGTCGGACCGCAGATCGACGAAGATGACGCCCTTGTCGAACAGTTTCTTCGCCTGCTTTGCATTCACCGTTTTCGCGCCCGGCACGGCCATGGGGATCGTCGCCGCGGCTGGCGCTGGTGCGGGGACTTCGGACAGCTGTGCGGGCGCCGGGGCGGGTTCCGCCGTGGGTGGCGGGGTTTCGGCAAGCTGCTGCTTGCGCGCCTTCTTGCCCTGCCGGCTGGCGTCCGCCGTGCCGCCGACCTGACCGCCCGATTCCACCGGAAAGCCTTGCTTTGCCCATCCCCGCATGCCGTCGCGGAAGAAGTAGACATTGGTATAGCCCCAGGCCACGGCCTGCTCGATGGCCTTGGCGCAGCGCCCGCAACGGTCCATATAGAACGCGACAGCCTGCTCTTTTCCGACATGCTGGCCAAGGGCCGCCTCGCTGAACACCTTCCTGAAATCAAGATGGATCGCGCCGGGCACGTGGCCCGCCCGCCATTTGCGGCTGTTGCGCAAATCGACGAAAGCGACGCCTTTGTCGAGCAGTTGCTTTGCCTGTTGCGTGTCCACCGTTTGCGCGCCGGGCACGGTCTTGGGAAGCTTGGCGGCGTTTGCGGTGGCCGCCAGCGCAAGGGTGAGAGTCAGGGCGAGGGCGAAACAGGCGGTCAGTCTTTTCATTTTCATGCTTCCCAATGGCGTCGGTCTTTTTGCGCAAGCGCGCTGGCGTTCATCCTGCGGGCCGGCCCGTTAAGGAAGGATTAAATGCGTGGCGTGGAGGGGGAGGTTCGATTTCACTTGCCTTGGTTTTGGATCGGCTTGATCCTGTCTGTCGCCCATGTCGATTCGCGAACGCAACCGGATCAGGGCCATCCTGGGCCCCACCAACACTGGCAAGACTTATCTCGCCATGGACCGCATGCTCGGCCATCCCACGGGCATGATCGGCTTCCCCCTGCGGCTGCTGGCGCGCGAGAATTACGACCGGGTGGTGGCGGCGCATGGGCGGGGGTCGGTGGCGCTGATTACCGGCGAGGAGAAGATCGTCCCGGCCCGCCCGCGCTGGTTCGTCTGCACCGTGGAATCGATGCCGCTGGACCGGCCGGTGGATTTCCTGGCGGTCGACGAGATCCAGCTCGCCGCCGACCCGGAGCGTGGCCATGTCTTCACCGATCGCATCCTGCATGCGCGCGGGCTTTGGGAGACCATGTTCCTGGGTTCCGACACCATGCGGGGGCTGTTGAAGCGGTTGGTGCCGAGGGTCGAAATCGAGAGCAGGCCTCGTTTTTCCACGCTCGGCTATGCCGGCGAGGCCAAGCTGTCGCGACTGCCCCGGCGCAGCGCCGTCGTCGGTTTTTCGGTCGATCAGGTCTACGCTATCGCCGAGACCCTGCGCCGCCAGCATGGCGGCACGGCGGTGGTGCTGGGCGCGCTGTCGCCCCGCACCCGCAACGCCCAGGTGGAAATGTATCAGGCCGGCGAGGTCGACTATATGGTGGCGACCGACGCCATCGGCATGGGGCTGAACATGGATATCGACCATGTCGCCTTTTCCGGCCTGCGCAAGTTCGACGGGCGGCGGACAAGGCCGCTGAGCGCCCCGGAAATCGCTCAGATCGCCGGGCGCGCCGGGCGCCATATGAGCGACGGAACCTTCGGCGTCGCCACCGGCATCGGCGGGCTGGACCCGGACATGATACAGGCGGTGGAGGACCATCGCTTCGACCCGGTGGAGGCCGTGTCCTGGCGCAACCGGCTGCTGGATTTCTCCTCCGCGCGGGGCCTGCTGCGCAGCCTGGAAATGCGCCCGGCCAAGCGCTATCTGATGCGCCCGCGCGATGCCGACGACCATGTGGCGCTAGGCGAACTGGCGCGCGACGAGGGCGTGGCCGACCGGGCCACAAACCCGGCCGCCGTGCGCCTGCTGTGGGAGGTTTGCCAGATTCCAGATTTCCGCAAGGTCATGCCCGATCATCACGCGGCCCTGTTGCGCCAGGTCTATCTGCATCTGACAGCCGAAGACGGTCTGTTGCCCGAGGACTGGGTCGCCGGCCATATCAACCGGCTGGACGATACCACCGGCGATATCGACACGCTGACCATGCGGCTGGCCCATATCCGCACCTGGACCTATATCGGCCATCGTGGCGACTGGCTTGCGGACTCCCAGCACTGGCAGGAACGTGGCCGCGCCATCGAGGACCGGCTGTCCGACGCGCTGCACGAACGCCTGATGCAGCGCTTCGTGGACCAGCGTCAGGCCCTGCTGGGCCGGCGTCGCCACGATGGTGGCGAGATACTGGCGGCGGTGACGGCCAAGGGCGACGTGGTGGTCGAGGGCCATTCGATCGGAACCATGGCGGGCTTGAGCTTCAAGCCGCTGAACCCGACGCGCGACGATGGCGATCGAGCCTTCCTGGCCGCCGCCCGCCCGGCGCTGTTGAGCGAAGCCGCGCGGCGGGTCGGCGATCTGGTCGGCGCGCCGGATGCGGAATTTCACCTGGGTGACGACGGCGCCATCGAGTGGCGCAAGGCCCCGGTGGCGCGGCTGGCGGGTGGCGACGATTTGCTGCGCCCGCGCGTCCTGGTATCGCGTAACGAGCTGATCGACGGGGCTCAGGGCGAGCGGATGCGCGGGCGCCTCGCGGCCTGGCTGGAGCACGAGTTGCGCCGCCGGATGAAACCGCTCTACCGGTTGCTGGATGCCGAGTTGGGCAGTACGGTGCGCGGCCTCGCCTTCCAGCTCGCCGAGGGGCTGGGCGCAATGCCGCGCCGGCCGGCCGCCGCCCAGATCAATGCGCTGACCCGCGCCGACCGCCAGGCGCTTGGCCGTTATGGGGTGCGCATCGGGCTGGAGACCGTCTATCTGATTGCACTGCTGAAACCGGGTTCGTTGCGGCTACGGGCGATCCTCTGGGCGGCACGCCAGGGCGGGCCGGCGCCGCTGTTGCCCGGCAAGGGCGACGAGACGATGTCCGCAGCGGATGCGCCGGGGGAATTCTGGGCCGCCATCGGTTATCGCGTGCTGGGGCCGCGGGCGATCCGCGCCGACCGGCTGGAGGCGCTGGCGCGGACCCTGCGCAAGCTCGCCGCCCAGGGCGAATTCGCGGCGACGGCGGAGTTGCTGGCGCTGGCCGGTTGCGAGGGCGCGGCCTTTGAATCGATTCTGGGAGCGCTGGGCTACCGGGCGCGCCAGGACGAAGACGGCATCACCTTCCGCAAGCCCGCCCGGAAGGCCAAGCCGAAAACCCGGCGCGGCAAGCGCAAACCGAAGGCCAACGCGGATTCACCCTTCGCGGATCTGAAAAAACTGGTGTCGCGCAAGTGAGCGAGGTGGCGAAAGCGAACGGCGCCGGCGAGAGTCTGCGGGTCGATAAATGGCTGTGGCATGCGCGTTTCTTCAAGAGCCGCAGCCAAGCCACCGCCATGGTCTCCGCCGGCCGCCTGCGCGTCAACGAGACGCTGACCTCCAAGCCCCACTATCAGGCCCGCCCGGGCGACGTGCTGACCTTCCCGAAAGGCGACCACATCAGGGTGATCCGGGTCGAGGCCATCGGCAAGCGCCGCGGCCCCGCGCCGGAAGCGCAAACCCTCTACACCGACCTCGCCCCGCCCCAGCCCCGAGAGAAACAGGACACTCCGGCAGAGGCCAAACCCGCCGAACGCGAACGGGGCGCCGGGCGGCCGACCAAGAAGGAGAGGCGGGAGACGGACCGGTTGCGGGGGTAGCAGCGCGACGGTTTCGAACCAGGCAAGGAAACTGGCATTGGCACATCTGGATTCGCAAGGAGAACCCCTCCAAAAGGGAGACAAGGCCATCTATCTGGAGGCGCGTGAGGATTTGCTGCACGGGCTGCCGGCCAGCGATCGAAAAGCAATAGAGGCGCAGGTGGGCGAGGCGATGGCGGTGGAAGGTTTTGACGATTACGGCAATGTAGAGCTCGAATTCATCGACGCGAAAGATATCTATCATACCATCTGGGTCGAGCCGGATTGCCTGAAGAAGATCGGTTAGAGGCCGGGCGACCGCCAACTGAAACTCCTCAATCTCGATGGCTTGAACCCGCGTGGCCCGCGTGCTAGTCACGCCGCATGGTTAGTTTCATTCGTGATTTTCTGTTTCGCCGCCAAGGCGCGGCGCCCGCGGGCAAGCCGCATGAACAGGCCGAATTGCGACTGGCGGCGGCGGCGCTGCTGGTCGAGGCGGCGAAGCTGGACGGCAGCTTCGACGGCATGGAGCGGGTGCACATCGCCACGCTGCTGAAGGACCGCTTCGGC
>CBFDDT010000218.1:0-5461 GCA_965603635.1 uncultured bacterium
TGCGCCGCAAAAGTGGAGCCGGTGGCGGAGCCGGCGGCGGCGCCAGCGGCGGCGGAATAAGCGCCCCGCGCGGCGGGATGGCCACGGGATAAGGGCTGCGTATCTACGATGCGCCGCCCTGTGGCGCCGTGCGGATCTATCCGAGTAGCCTGCCCTCACCAGCGCCGCACCCGGCGGGAGAGTAGCCGCGAGTTTTTACCACAGAGGCACAGAGGGGGCAGTGAATTCTTGCCCCGCCTCAACCAACGTCAGCCCCCTGCCCTCAAAAATCCGAAAACAACCCCATGCAAAGACGTTTTCCGCGGTTTTTTGACCGGTATTATGGAAAATGCCGGCCGAAAAACCGATCGGCGCGCGGTTAAACGGGGCATTATGATAAGCGTGCGTAGTTTAATTCAAAATAAAACAGGCGAGCCATTATTTTACTATGTATACTTATTTTCATGACCACGCATGGCAACCCGCCACTAAAAATCCCATACCGCAGCCAACCACCCCGGCGCTACCGTCCCACCGGAAGGAAGAAGGTTTTACCGCGGAGGACGCGGAGGGCCGCGGAGTAAGGCGCGGAGTGAAAAACCGCAGCGGACGACTCCGTGTATAAGCGGGTAAAGGCAATCGAAAATGCGATAATGCAAGCTCGCCCCCGTCTATCGCTCATAGACCTTGAACGAAACGCAGAACGTCCAGAACAGCCATCGTGACAGTCGCAAGCGCCCGCCTTCAATATATGCTCCTGGCGCACCAGCGACGCGAAACACGATCTGACGCTCGGGGAATTCCTGGGGCTTTGTGAAAAGGTCATTCGCCATAGTGGGGGTAGCGCCCGACAATAACGCGTGACTGACACCGTCATTCTGACTATCAATAATCCAACTATACGCCGGTGAGTCAGACACAAATGTTGTTCACGGATAAAAATCTTAGTCCCGTAACACCATCTCCGGAAGCTGTGATTGAATCTCCTGCTGGTCGGTTCGTTTTTGACGTCAAGATACGTGGCGTGCCGCTGCAACTTGATGCGTGTACGGCCTACCGCTTCGGCGAGGGTGGAGTTCTGTATCATTGGAGCCTTGTTCATGCGGAGGTAGAATTATTGCTTTGCCTCAATCCGGTCGATCTAGTCGATCAGTATATCAATGAGGTTCCTGCAGCCTTCCTTAGAGTGCAGGCTAAGTCCAGCGATCTCAAAGTCGGTTTTTCAGCGCAGCTAGAGGAGGCCGCTCAGGGCTTTTCAGGTGGCTATAATGGAGGGCAAGCTTTCTTTTCGATGGCTTGGTATAAAGGGCCAATGACGGTTTCACTTGGAACCGAAGATGAGGAAGGTCTTCAATATCGTTGTGGCGATGATCTTCCATCCCGCTGGTCAACCCTGATTCCCGAATACGGCGGCCATAACATGTGTGTGACGTCTGACTTTGAGCGTTGGATACTCGTTGAAACTCCCACGCTCGAACCCTGGGAACGTTGCCAACTCGGTTATGCGGTTGCTTGGAGGGAAATTGACGACGAAGGGGACGCCGGAAGTTATTTTGCAGCGCTCTTCGGAAACCTTCCCAATTGTAAAAATATCAAACCAACGCCGCGTGGGTGGGCGAATGGCAAATTGCGTTGAGCCCCGGCCAAACCGACGTCGGCATTTCCGAAATGGGTCAGATTCGAACCTAACCAAGCGTGCGCTGTTCGGCCCACCGCAACGACTGCAAAGCGGACTTTTCGGACGTTCTATTTCCGTGCCGTCAGGGTCAGGCATTGTGCCGGGACGGCGAGGCCGTCGTCGTCGCGGCAGTCCGCAAGTTCAGCGATGATCTCTTTGATCAGCAGGGCATGCTCGGCCTCGGGCAGCTCGGCCATGGTTCCGGCGATGGGAGAGCCGGCGATGGCGCCGGTGATGAAGACCTCCGGGTCGGGATGACGGGCGAATTTGACATCGAAGACGACATGGGCGTCGCGCAGGCCGGCACCCTCGGCCAGGTCGTGCAGGTGGTCGCGGTCGCCGAGCGAATAGACCATCTCCCATGGCGCAGTGGTTCCGGCGCCGAAATGCCTGTCGAGCACGGTCGCGAAGGCGGCGCCGATCGGCGACCGGGTCTTCCAAACGCTGAGGGCGAGACGGCCGCCGGGCTTCAGCACACGCGCCATCTCGGCCATCGCGCCGGGCTTGTCGGGCATGAATTGCAGGCCCTGCTGGCAGAGCGCGACATCGAAAGCGGCGTCGGGCAGGGGCATGGCGGCGGCGTCGCATTCGAGCCAGGCGATTTCGGCAAGGCCGGCCTCGGCAGCGAAGCGCGCCGCGGCTTCCAGCATGCCGGCGCTCACATCGGTTCCGGTCACGTTCGCGGCGGCGCCGGAGCGGGTGGCGGCCGCGCGCGCCACGACGCCGGTGCCACAGCCGACATCGAGCACCCGGTCGCCGGGGGCGACGCCAGCGGCCTCGACCAGTTCCTCGGCGGACTGGGCCAGCTGGGCGCGGACCCAGCAGAGTTCATAAACCTCCGGGCCGCCCTGTTTCAGTTGAAAGCCGGATTCGCCTGTCACGTTCGTGCTCCCGATTCGGTCAGCGGCTGATCGCCGACGTGATGAAATGGGTGAGCCGAGATTCTCCATTTTGTAGTGCCTGCACTGACTATGCCGCCAGTCGGGGCGCAGATGCGAGCATTTCTACAGATCCAATTCGTGGCCCGGGTGCGTTGGGAGCATATCACAGCGTACGGTTTTCTGAAAACGCGCGTAAAAGCCGACTAAGGCCCACCCCAACAGTGAGCGACCGCATTGGGTCAACTTCTGCTGTAATCGGATCGATCCGATTACGTCCAAAGCTGAACCATAGGCGGATGTGACAGCACAGAAAGCGGACATAGCCGCGACGCTCCAACGCGACACCGCAATCACGTAGCCTCGCCACACATTTGTTCAAAAGTGTAAACTGGTTTGGATATAGCTATACCCCCTCCCCTCGCGGGAGAGGGTAGGGTGAGGGGGCGCCCGAGAGGTCAGTCATTGCCGCTTCCGCCTAAATGCGCTCCACCCTCGCCGCCGTTCGCTTATACGCCGGGGTTTTCGAGGCCTTGTCTAGCGGGCCGCCGGTCAGCCGGTTTGCGGGGGCCTCGGCGAAGTGGAACGGGTAGAAGATCGCGCCCTCGGGTGTCCGGTCGGTCACGAATACCTTGACCTCGACCGAGCCGTGCCTGGTGACGATGCGTCCCATGCAGCCGTCCTCCAGATCCAGGCGGCGCGCGTCCTCGGGGTGCACCTCCACCTCGCCCGCGGGTCGCATATGATCCAGTCCACGCGACCGGCGCGACATGGTGCCCGTGTGATAATGCTCCAGCAGCCTGCCGGTGTTCAGGTTCAACGGATATTTGTCATCCGCCGCGTCCTCGCCCACGTCGTCCTGGTTGACCACATGAAACAGGCCCTTGCCGGATTCCGTGGGGAAGTTCTCCGCATACAGGTAGCGGGTGCCGGGGTGGTCGGTATCGAAACAGGGCCATTGCAGACCGCTGCCGCCCAGCCGCTCGTGGCGGATGCCGCCGTAGGATGGCGCCAGGGAGGCGATCTCCTCCATGATTTCGGCGGTGCCCGGATAGCTCATCTCGTAGCCCATGGCGGTCGACACGTCGCAAATGATCTCCCAGTCGGGCCGCGCCTCGCCGGGCGGCTCTATCGCCTTGCGAACGAGCTGCACGCGGCGCTCGGTATTGGTGAAGGTGCCATCCTTCTCGGCGAAGCTGGCGGCCGGGAATACCACGTCGGCCAGCGCCGCCGTTTCGGACAGGAACAAATCCTGCACCGCCAGGAATTCGAGCTTCCTGAGGCCGAGTTCGACCTCTTTTATGTCGGGGCTGGAGCCCATGGGATTCTCGCCCATGATATACATGGCCTTGACGACGCCCTCGACCGCGGCCTCCTCCATCTCGACCAGCGACAGAAACTCGTCCTCGGGCATCGGCACGCCCCAGGCCTTTTCGAACTTGGCGCGATGCTCGGGGTTTTTGATGTCGTGGTAGCCGGGCAGGTTGTTGTGCTGGCCCTGCATGTCGGAACAGCCCTGCACGTTGGACTGGCCGCGCAGCGGGATAAAGCCGGTGCCGGGCTTGCCGACATGGCCCGAGATCAGCGAGAGGTTGGCCATGGCCAGCGAGCCATCGACGCCGGTCAGGTGCTGGGTGATGCCCATGCCCCACAACACCATGCCGCGCGACGCCTTGGCATAGATCAGGGCCGCCTCGCGCAGCCGGTCTTGCGGCACGCCGGAAACCTCTTCGACATAGTCGGGTGTGTATCTTTCGAGGTTTTCGATGTAGGCGTCCCAGTTTTCCGTTCGCGCCTCGATGAACGCGTCGTTGGCCAGTCCCTCTTTCCAGATGATATGAGCCAGGCCGTTCAGCACGGCGACATTGGTGCCGTTCCTCGGCCTCAGCCACACGTCGGCATGGTCGACCATCTCGATGCGGCGCGGGTCGATGACGACAAGCTTTGCCCCACTCTCATATTTGGCCTTGAACACCTGGCTTGAAATAACCGGGTGCGTCACGGAAGTGTTCGATCCGCAGATGATGAAGGCCGTCGCCATGCGAACGTCGGGACTTGACGCGGAAGGGGCGCTGGAGCCGACTGCTTTTTTCAAGGCGACGGCCGAGGCCATGTGGCAAAGCCGCGCGCAATGGTCGATGTTGTTGGTGCCGAAGGCGCAGCGGACCATCTTCTGGAAAACGAAATTGTCCTCATTGGTGGCGCGCGCCGAGGTGAAACCGGCGAGAGAATGGGCCCCGTGTTCGGCCTTGACCTCATTGAGACGTTTGGCCGTAAAGGCGATCGCCTCGTCCCAGCTTGCCGGCTCGAGCGGGCTGTCCTTGCCGCCACGGCGCATCAGCGGCCGGGTTAGACGGTCGGGGTGATGAATGAAATCCATGCCGAATCGGCCCTTGACGCACAGATTGCCGATATTGGCGTCCGAGATGTCCGAGGGATTGACGGCGACCACCCGCCCCGCTTCCGTTTCCAGCTCGATGGCGCAGCCGACACCGCAATAACAACAGGTCGTGGTGGTTTTCCGGCGCAGGTTCTTGGGCAGAACGCCGGTGTCGGACAGATCCTTCAATGCGCCCGTCGGGCACACGCCGACACACTGGCCGCAGTTGTTGCATTGCGTATCGCGGAAATCGTTGGTGCCGCTGACCAGCACCGGATAGCCCGACTCGTCGACCGCATAGACCTTGCGATGCTGGACTTCGTCGCAGATGCGCACGCACTGCAGGCACTTGATGCATTTCTCGAATTCGAGCTGGAAAAACGGCCAGGATACAAGCGGCGGCGCGATGCCCGGATCGACCGGCCCCGCCCCCTTGACCTTGAGAGCTACATTCATTTCCACGCCTCCCTGCCCAGATATTCCTTGGTTCCCGCGCCGTATTCGATGGACAGTTTCTGCAGCGTACAGACGCCGGCCGCCTGGCAA
>CBFDDT010000219.1:0-5399 GCA_965603635.1 uncultured bacterium
GTGCGGAACCCGCGGCGCCCCTTCCGCGGGCCGGCGCGGTTTTGTGGCGGGGGGGGGGGGGCCGCCCCGACAGGGCCCGCCGTCAGGGATCGCTGGTTCGCCGCCGGACTCGCGGCCTCGGTCCTTATCGCCACCGGGATTGGGTTGAACATGGGCTATGACGGGCCCTCCTATAAACCGAATGTGGGCGACCAGTCGGTGATTTTTGAAATGTTTTCTTCGTCCGATGAAATTCGAAACTTTTCGAAGCCGGCGACCAGGGAACAGGTCAGCGAGATGGAGTCGCCCGCATACAAGGGCGAGGATATTTCCCGGCTGGAATCCGGTTCCGGAAACTCGGTTGCGAGCTCACCCGTGGACAACAAGAAGGATTCGAGCGGTTACCTGTTCGGGGGTGAAGCGGGTGGTCTTGCCGACGGCCCGGCGCTGAACAAATCCGCGGGAAAAGTCGAGCGCGAGGAGGACATCGTCGCGTTGCTGGATGCCGAGAATCAAAACCGGCAGACGGGCGAGCGCAGCAAATTGAATCGCCTGAATGAGCAATCGGAATATTCTGCATACCTTGAGCCGGAAGAGAAGTTGTTCGCGCCGCCCGCCGGCGTCAAATCCAAGGACTCCGATGACCGGAGCGAGGAAAGCGTGAGTTCCGGGCTCATCGCGCAGCCGAAGATAGCGGCGCCGCGCGTCGACGAGTCCTTGCAGCCGCTCGACGAATCAAGCCGGGATCGGGTCGCGGCGGTCGATGGCAACGACAAGAAACCCGCGCGGAAGAGGCAGTCGGAGTCCGGCCGGGCTTACGATATAGACCAGTCCGTCGCGCCCGTTGGTGACGGATGGGCCGATGCCGATGTTGCCGGCAAGGAGGGACGTGTTGTTGTCGTGCCGAAGCTTGCGCCGGAACCAGAGCCCATGGCGGATAGCGACCGGGCGCTCGCCGCCGGGTTCATTGAGCGGTATCGTTCGCTCGACGGGCTGATCTTTCAGGACCCCGTCGGATACTGGGCCAACACATATATACCGGGCGACCCCGCCATGCGGGTATTGGGGGCGCGGTTGCGCGAGTGGAACCGCGCTCCGTTCGGGTTACGAGGCGCATTCGAACAGTCGGTTCGCGGCGTTGGCCAGCCTTTCGATGCGCCACGCGACGCCGCGCTGGCCGTTTATTTAAATGCCGACACACCGGCGATCGACGGCCCGACGCGGATGCGCGTGCAGGTCGGCCTGAAAGGCGCCGAGCGCCAGGGCGGTCGCCGGCCGGCAATGAATATCGGCCTCGTCATCGACCGGCGAGGCGTCGTGGACCCCGGCGCCGGCGCGCGCATCCGCGCGCTGATTCTGGCGCTGGAGCAGGCAAGACAGCCGGAGGACCGCTTCTCGCTAACCGTCGCCGGGTCCGGTGGCGGTCTGGTGGCGGCGCCCGAACAGTTCAAACATGGCCCGTTGCGCGTGGCAATGGATCGGATGTTCGGCGCCGGTTACGATGCCGGCGCCCCCGCGGTTGGTCTGACGGAGGCTGTCGGTCTGGCCGCGGAGAGCGCCAGGAGCGGCGACGATCCCGCCGCCGTGCTCGGCTCCAGCCTCGTCATACTGGTGACCGGTTCTTCAATGGCCGGCGACCTGGAGGCGCTGGAGTCGATGGCCCACCGCAACGCCGTCGCCGGGTTGCCGCTCAGCGTCATTGGCCTGGCGGCGGGCGAGGACCCGCAACAGGTGGAGCGCCTGGTCGCCGCCGGCCAGGGCAATCGCCGAATTCTCGACTCCGCCCAGGCCGCCGACGTATTGGTGGACCGCGAACTGCACGCGGCCAGCCGGGCCGTGGCCCGCGCGGTGCGCTTGCGCATCCGCCTGGCGCCCGGCGTCAAACTGATCGACGTGCTGGGGTCGCGCAGATTGGCCGAGCCGCAGGCCGAACGGGTGCGCGAGGCTGAGCAGTCGATCGACCGGCGCCTGGCCCGCAATCTCGGAATCCAGGCCGACCGGGGCGACGACGAAGAAGGCCTGCAGATCGTCATTCCAGCTTACCAGGCCGGCGACGAGCATGTGATCCTGCTCGACGTGGTGGTCGAAAAGGCCGGCCCCATCGTCGATGTGACCGCGCGCTACAAGGACGTCATACATCTGAAAAACGGCGTCGCGCGGGCCAGTCTGGCGGTGGCCCGCGGCAGCGCGGTCGCGGGGCCGCTGGAACTGAACGTGCTCAAGAATCTGGTCGCCCGGGAATACGCCCTGCGGACCGGCGATGCGGGCCGTTATCTCGCGGCCGGCGATATCCGGGGCGCGGTCGCCTCGATCGTGGCGTTGCGTGATTTGATCCGCGACCTTCGCGCCACGGTGGCCGGGTGGCGTAGCGACCCCGATCTCGCCGCCGACGAGTCCTTGTTGAACGACTATCTGGCCGCGCTTTCCGCTCCGGCGGTCGCCAACGCGGATCAGCGTCACTTTGTTGCGGCGTCACTGCGTTATGCCGCTTTCCTGAAACTACAGACGGCGGCACGCTAATGCCGCGTTTCGATCCGACCGGTCAGGAGGACTGGAAAATGAAAACCATGCTCACCGTTCTCGCTTTCGTTCTGGCGCTGCCCTTGCTGATGGCCCAAGCCGTCGCCGCGGAAAGCGGACAGGTCAGCGTCCCGCTGTCGGAATACAAGGCGATGCAGAATCAGCTTAACCAGGAACCCCGCCCCGCACAGGTGGCCTATGCGATCGGCCGGTCCAGCGTCAATGTGAGAGTTCACGATAATGAAGGCCGAAAAACGGCCACTGTGCAAGTGGTTGTACAGATCGAGATATTCGAGGACCAATGGACTTTGATACCGATCCTCCCGGCAGGCGTGGCTCTTGGCGAGGCGACCGTCGAAGCGCGTGCGGTTCGGCTGGTCGAACGCGCCGATGCGCTTTACTGGAACACCAACAAGGCCGGCGTCTACAACATGCGGCTACGCTATGAAGTCGATGCCCAGCAGTACGATGGCGGGCGCATGCTGTCGCTGGCGGTTCCGCGCGCCTCGGCGACTACTTTCAGCCTGACCTTTCCAGAGGCCGGGGTCGACCTGTCGGTCGCGCCATCGGCGAATCTGTCCTCTGCGATAATCAACGGCGTCCCGCTGTTTAACGCCACCATTCCCGCCACATCGACGATTCTGGTCTCCTGGCGCGATCCGACCCGGCGGCCCTTCGTCCTCAGCCGCGCAAGCTACGTCGGGGAACTCGGGGAGACCGCCATCGTCTGGAAAGCGACGTTTCAGGCGGAGCTTTTCAGTGGCGCTCGAATCACCCTGCCGGTGATGCCGATGGGCGTAACCCTGAGCGATCTTCGCGTTGACGGCGAACCGGCCACCGTGCTCGAGCAGGACGGCTTATTCGCGACGCTGTTGCAAGGCCGCGGCCTGCACCGGGTCGAGGTCGATTTCGAGGTCCCGGTCGTCGTTGCCGACGGCCCGCCCCACGCCGGCTTCCGCATTCCCAGAATTCCCGTGTCGCAATTCGACTTGATTTTGCCGGGAAGCAAGGAGGTGCGTGTTTCGCCGGGCGCGGACGTGCGCATGACCGAGCTCGACAACGTCACCAGGGCGACCAGTTTCATCCCCATGGGCGATCATGTGGTCTTCTCCTGGAGCGAGGCCATTCCAGACGATTTGCGCGGCCAGTGGCGCGCCAACGCCAGCATTTATCACGCGGTTTACGCCGAGGAGGGCGTGCTGCATGGCGACGCGACCGTGGTCTACGAGATCACCCATGGTGAAACCACCATGCTGGAACTGGAGGTCCCCGAGGACGCCCAGGTAAACCGTATCTCCGCGCCCGACGGCGGTGTTTCCGACTGGGTGGTGGCGAAATCCGAGACCGCGGGCCGCAAACGTATCAACGTCTTCCTGGAACGCCCGGCTGTTGGCGACTACCGCCTGGATCTGTCCTATGAAAGACTGCTGGATACCGGCGTCGACGCGCCCGTCGCGGTGCCACTGCTTAGCGTCGCCGGCGTTCATCGCCAACGCGGCATGGTGGCCCTGTTATCCGGACCGGATTTGGCGCTCGAACCCGAGAGCGCGGAGGGCGCTTCCAGGGTCGGTGAAAACCAGCTGCCGGCCTTCTTCCGCAACCGCATCGCCATGACGGTTGCCCATACATTCAAATATATCGAGGAAATTCCGGTTTTGCAGGTGCGCGCCGTGGCGCCGGAACGCAAGCAGGGCCAGTTCGACGCCCGGGTTGATACGCTGATCTCGCTCGGCGACGTGACCATGAAGGGCTCGGCGACGGTGGAAATCGACGTCAAGTCCGGCGCACTCCTCGAATTGCGCCTGCATGTTCCCGCCAACGTCAACGTTCTGGGCGTTGCCGGGCCTTCACTGCGCAGCCACGAGGTGCACGAGACCGAAGACGGCCAGACGATCGACATGGCGTTCACCCGCGACATGGAAGGGCAATTCCGGATCGAGGTGAATTACGAACGGATCATGGAGGGCGACGCCATGGATGTCGTCGTGCCGACTCTCTCGGTCGCGCAAGCCGAGGTCGAACACGGCCGCGTCGCGGTCGAAGCCCTGACGGCGGTCGAGGTTCAGGCGACGACGGTCGAACGGCTTTCCAGCCTGGACATCAACGAACTGCCCCAGCAACTGGTCCTCAAGACCTCCAACCCGATCTTGCTGGCTTATCGCTATGTCAACGCCAACCCGCGCTTCCAACTCGCGCTCAAGATAACCCGGCACCAGGAAATCGACGTACAGGTCGCGGCCATCGAACGGGCCGACTACAAATCCCTGATTACCCGGGACGGGCTGAGCGTGACAACCGCGCGGCTGATGGTCCGCAACAGCCGGCGCCAGTTCCTGCGGCTGACCCTGCCGCCGAATTCGGAGGTGTGGTCGGTTTTCGTCGACGGCAAGCCGGAAAAGCCGGCCTACGCGACAGCGTCAGACGATGGAGGCGAACCGGCCGTGCTCATCAGGATGATCAATTCCGCCCAGGGATTCCCGGTCGATATCGTCTATGCGACGCCGGTTCAGAGCATCGGCGTCATCGGCGATATTTCCGGTCGCCTGCCCCGTCCTGACATGATTGTCACCAACAGCCGCTGGGAGGTTTTTCTGCCCGTCGGCCCGCGTTACAGCCCGCTCGATGGTTCGATGGATTTGGTCGTCGGTAGCCGCATGGTCAATCCGCGGCTCGCCAGCGCCGAAATGCTGGCCCGCGCCTCGGACGGCAATCAGGCGCAGATGGGCCAGCCGCTGCGCATCAACGTTCCGTCTCAGGGTGTCCTTTTCGCATTCGAAAAACTCTACGCCAGCCAGTCGCCGGGGGACGCCGGCTACGCCATTCGCTATGTCTCGTCGGAGGCGAACATGGTCGGGTTGCTGGTCAGCTGACTAAAGCCGAAAGCTTTAAGGATACAGGGG
>CBFDDT010000220.1:0-5369 GCA_965603635.1 uncultured bacterium
ATATGACCGAGGAGGAATGGCGTGCCTATGAGTCGGGGCTGGAGGCCCGGCTCGGTAAGCGCGTGGAGAGTTTCTCGCGCAACTACCGGGAGCTGGAGAAAGAGTTCGGCTCCATGGATTTTGTCGACGATCCCGAATACGGAACCCTGCGTGCGCTGGGCGATGCGGGTGAGAAAGCGATTGAAGGAGCGCCGGTGATCCCGGACCAGTACAGGCTGCTGGTGCTCACGCTCAGGGAGTTCGATGTTGACCCCGGCGACCCGGAAGCCGTGATGGAGGCGCTGTATGATGATGAATTCCGGGCGCTGCTGGATGAGCGGCGCAACGAATGGATAGGAAATACCCTGGCGAACGTGGGCCTGAAGGAGATGGCGGACTTCGAATACGATGGCGGCGAGCCGCCGCCGGTTGAAGGCGGCAAGGAGAGGAAGCGGCCAGAGGGCGCAAAGGCGCAGATACGGCGCGTCGAGGACAAGCTGGCCAATGCTGGTTACGCGACTGAGGTCGATAATATCATGATGGAAATATTTACGGTGAGGAATATCGAGGAAGGAGCGCGGCCGGATCAGTTGATGCCGCCGAGACTTTCGGAGCAACATCGGGATCGGTTGCCGGGTGACGAAACTGCACTCGATCGCTACGCAAGTTTGCCCCCATATCCCAAGGCAGCAACGAACAATGCGCTGGTGGATCGGTTGACTAAGGCTCTCGAAAAACAGGGCAAGGCCCGAGCTCGGCTGAAGGCGAGCGAGGCGCGGCCGGGGGTAGTAGACGATCCGATGGGCGCATTGGCGCGCATTGTCAGCGACGGCGTCGCGGCGGTACCCAACACAATCCCGGGTGTCGCCCAAGTGATCGGCGCCAACGAATCTTTTTACAAGACGGTCGCCGAATTCGGTACCGACACAGAGAACTACCGCGCTATGGCCGAATTGGCTCTAACGCCCGAGTTCGCAAAGAGTTGGAAGAGAAACTATGATCGATACTTGGTTAAGGTATCGGGTAAGGTATTCGTGAGTCCGTTCGTAAAGGCAGGCATCGGGAAGTTGAAGGATAGGGCGTTGGATAACATTAGCAAATAATCCTACTATTCCTGGCGGCGATGGACAGCAGGGGAAAAAGACCCAGATAGACGGTCTGCCAATTACGTACCAGTGGCCGAACTCTCAGTCACCGCAGACCGGTCGGTTCCACGAAAAAATTTAGACCTGATTGCACCGTAATTGGCCGTCTATGATCTGGCATTTACGGCTGGGCCAGTTAAGGTCGCCACTTGTGCGGAGACGGTTGCGTTCGAGTGCTTCCTTATCAGACTGTTTTCCAAAAGCTTTATATTCTTGCACAAATTGCTCAAACGATATCTTCCCGGCGTCATACTGCCTGGCAAGCCTGACCCCAAGGTCCAGCAGGAGTTCCGCCAGATCGTTGTTGATAAGCTGGTGCGTTCTGCGCCACTCGAGCACTGGCGCCACCTCGCATCGCATCCTTTGTTCGGCGTTTACGATTTCGCCATCGCTGGCGCGGCGCGCGCATTCCTCCATAAGTTCACTACGTATTTCGAGTAAATCCTCAGGTCCCGGTGGTCTGGTGCATTGTAAATTGTCTTCCGCTATTTCACAGTAATTTAAATAATCCAACGGGAAGCCGGCATCGTATCGTTTTTCACGCTCCGTAATCTCCTCCAGGAACTGGGCATAGAAGGCGTTGTTTTTTGTGTCCGCCTCTTCCCAAGTGAGTGTTCCCGCATCAACGGAGAGGGCGACTTCCTTACGTTTCGTTGTTAATAGCGCGACAAGGTCCCCGTGCCGATGGATCATCGCCCAGTTATGGGTTGCGCCGACGGCACTCCAGTGGTCGCAGGATGCTCGCGCTTCGTGACTCTCCAGTTCACCTGTTACGAGCCGTTCAGAGCAGGTGGCAAATTCAGTTTCCAGAGCGCCGCTCAGAATACTCCTGTCACTCTCGCAACTCACCAGGGCGAGGCACGCGAGCAAAACAAGGGGATGAAACAAAATTTTACGCAACGAACAGCCTTCCTTTCCACTGATTACAGCCTACCCACTCGGCAACCGATAGTCGAGTAAAAGTAGCGAGCTGGCGCTGGCGACCTACGACGATCCGGCGATGGCGCCGGGCGTGACCGGGCGCGGGTTGGCGCAGATCGAGAGCGCCATGGATGCCGGCATCTATACGCCGGAGGAGGCCGCCGCGATGCAGGGCGAATACGCCGAAAACGTCCATATGGCGGCCATGCGCGGCCAAATCGCGATCGATCCCGCGCTGGCGCTGGCGAAGCTGGAATCCGGCGAGTTTGACGATATCTTCGAGGCCCGCGCGCGCGACCAACTGCTGGGCGAGGCCCGGACAACGGCGCGGGTAAAACAGGCCGGCGCCTCGACCGCCGCCCGGGCCCGTCGGCGTGGGCTGGAGATCGACATGGAAGAGCATCTGGCGGTGCTGGACGAGACGGGCGCCGGGGACGAGGCTGTGGCCGCGCGGGCGCATTCGGAGCTGTCGGAAATCGAATACGCTGCCTTCCAGCAGGGCCAGGCCCAGGCCCGCGAGCGCCACGCGACGCGGGCCGAATACGCCTTCATGACACAGGCGGAGATCGAGGCCGACATCGCAGCCAAGGCCCCCGGCGGCGGCCCCCGAGACACCAACCAACGCGACGCCGGCCACGCCACCCGCACGGCAATCCGCTGCGAGGTGCTGACCGCCCGCGCCACCGACCCGGCCGGCTGGGCCACACGCGACACGGATGTTGCCGCGGCCTTTGCGGCGGCCCGGGAAAACCGTGACGACCCGATGCTGGCCCGCAAGGCGCTGGCCCTGCGCCTCGCCCTGCAGCGCGAGATGGGCATCAAAAAACCCCGGTACGCTGGCTAACAGCATGGCCTGTGCGGCTGTCGCGCCGGTTACGAGTTCCAACTGTTCTTCAATGATCATCTGTTTGAGCGCCTTTCTTGTGCTGTGCTTGGCGTAGGCCGCGCGCAACCCCTGGGCGATTTACCCAACCCCCACGAAAGGAGCCTCCATGGCCCGCAGCAGTGCCCTCATTCCCGCCTTCAATGCCGGCGAGTTTTCGCCGCGCATGGCGGCGCGTGTCGATCTGGCGCAGTATCGCTTCGCCGGAGAAATCTTCGAGAATCTGTTGCTGTTGCAGCAGGGCGGGTTCATGCGGCGGCCGGGCACGCGCTATATCAACGCGGTCAAGACGGAATCGCTGAAGACCCGGCTGCTCGGCTTCGTGTTCTCCACCGTGCAGGCCTACGCGATCGAGGCCGGGGACAATTACTTCCGTTTTTACAAGGATCTCGGGCGGATCGCCGTGGCCGAAACCGACGCGGCCGTGTCCAACGGGGATTTTACCAGTGGCATTACAGGCTGGTCCGACCGGTCCGGCGTGCTGGAACTGCCGTTTTATGCCGAAGCCGGGGCCTTCACCGTGGGGCTGGTTGTGACCGGGGGCACATCGGCCGCGTTCGGCACTATCCTCGCAATCAACAAAGGCGTGGCGGGTTCCGGTACCGCTGGAACCCTGACCCTTACCAGCGTCACCGGGACGTTCACCGACGGCGAGCCGATCACCGACACCGCCACCGGCGCGGCGACCACGGATTTCGTGACCCTGGGCGGCGTGGCGGCGGCGATCAGCCATGATTCAACAAACGGCATGCTGAACCTGGACGGGCTGGCTGGCGATTACGCATGGGCCGAACAGGCCATCTCCACGACCGCCATCGGCGTCGAGCATGTGCTGCGCTTCCGGGTTCTGGGCGTGCAGGGAGATGCGGTGCAATTGCGTATCGGCGCCACGGCGACGGGGAACGATCTGGTGGAGGATACGGCGCTGGGGGCCGGCTGGCACGCCTACCCCTTCACGCCGGACGCCAGCCCCTTTTACGTCCAGTTCCGGGCCGAGGGGAAAACACTGCGGATCGACGATGTTTCGCTGATCGACAATGCCCCGGCCGAACTGACCACGCCCTATGGGACCGGCGATCTGACGGCCATCAAATATGCCCAGACCGCCGACATCATGTATCTGGCCAGTCCAGACCATAAACCCTATCGACTGTTGCGCCGGGCCCATGCGGGCTGGTCGCTGGAGGAGGTGGATTTCACCGACGGGCCATGGGGGTCGGTGAATGTTACAGCCACCAAACTGACGCCGGGCGAGACCACGGGCAAGGGCGTGGCCATCACGGCGGATTCCACCACCGGCATCAATGGCGGGCAAGGCTTCCTCGCCACCGACGTGGGCCGCCTGATCCGGATAGAATATGGCGGCAACTGGGGCTGGGCCGTCATCGCCGCGGTCAATTCCACGATTTCGGTTACCGCCGATATCCGGCGCGATTTCGGGGCGGCCACGCCGATCGACCAATGGCGGCTGGGGGCCTGGTCGGATAGCACGGGTTGGCCGCGCGCCGTGACCTTTTACGAAAGCCGGGCGGCCTGGGCGGGAACCAGCGACCAGCCACAGACCGTGTGGATGTCGCAATCGGGCGATTTTCAGAACATGCAGCCCGACGATGGGGCGGGGCTGGTGGCCGACGACGACGCCATCGCGCGCACCGTGGCCTCGCAGACGGTCAATGCGATACTATGGATGATCCCGGCCGGCAAGCTGGTGGCGGGCACCACGGCCAATGAGCTCGTCATGCGCTCGAACCTGGATGACGGACCGATTACCCCGGTCGATTTCTCGGTCAAGGCCCAGACCACGCGGGCCTGTGCGGACGTGGACGCCGTCGCCATCGACGAGGCGGCGATCTTCGCCCAGCGGGGAAAACGCCGGTTGATGGCCTTCGGGCGCGACGGCGGCGGTTATCGGGCGCTCGATCTCACCATCTTCGCCGAGCATGTGACGCGGGGCGACATCGCGGCGCTGGCCTATCAGGAGGAACCGCACAGCCTGGTCTGGGTGCTGCGCGCCGACGGGGTGCTGGCGGCGCTGACCTATCGGCCGGAGCAGGAGGTGATCGGCTGGTCGCGCCATATCCTGGGCGGGACGTTCGGGGCTGGATCGGCCGTTGTCGAGAGCATCGCCAGCATTCCCGGCAACGCGGCGGCGGGCACGGAAGCGCGCGATGAGCTGTGGTGCATCGTCAAGCGCACGGTCGACGGCGCCACCCACCGCTATGTCGAAGTTTTTGAGAAGGATTACGAGGATGGCGACGATGCGGCCGACGCCTTCTATGTGGATTCCGGGCTGAGCTATAGCGGCGCGGCCACCGCCATTGTTACCGGGCTGGATCACCTGGAGGGCGAGGTGGTGAAGGTTCTCGCCGAGGGCGCCGTGCATCCCGACCGCACCGTTGCAAGCGGATCCATCACCCTGGATGCGACCTACACGAAGGTCC
>CBFDDT010000221.1:0-5345 GCA_965603635.1 uncultured bacterium
GGCGCTTGTGCCACCCAGCCCGATTACACCGGCGGCCAGCGCCGCCAGCGCAAGATAAACTGTTCTCATGAATCTCTTCCCTCGTTCTATTTTGGCGTGGTGATGATGGCGCCACGCGTTTGAAGTGGTGATGATGGGGCGATGGGAGAATCTGTCAAGCTTATTGACCGTGGGTCCGCATGATTTTCCCGTGAAAAGGCCATTAGGCCATAACATGCCGGAACGCAAAAAGCCCCGCCAGCAAGGGCGGGGCTCAGAGCGTCAGCATGTCGGTGCTGCGTCAGAATCTGAACATTCCGCCCACGGAAAAGAGGCCGATACCGAATTCACTGTAATCGGTGTTGGCCGCGAAATATTCGAACTCCACGCGCATGGCGGCGCGCTCGCCGATGTCGATATGCACGCCGATACCGCCCATAAAATCGGTGCCAGAGGTGTCGTAACTGCCCACATAACCATCGCCGATATCTGCATCCCACAGATCGACGGTCCCTTCCGCCGACCAGCTATGCACGCCGAGCTTGCCCAGCAAGCTGACCCGACTCGACACCGGGAACATGCCGACGGCGGCGATCCCCAGCGTGCTGACATCCGCCGTCGCATAGGAATCGGTCCAGCCGTCGTCCGCATAGCTGTCGAAAGTGCCGAGATAGGCGATGAAGCCCTCGGCCGCGAAGTACGGATTAACGCGATAGCCGGCGAAGAATTTCAGCCCGCCCGATGTTTCCTCTTCGGAATAGCAGCCCACCGTATCGCAGTCGTAGCCCGGCCCCCAGTAGGTGGCATTCCACTGATTGATCGAGTCCTCGGCCACCGTCGGAACCATCGCTGAACTGCCCAGCGAACCGCCGATATAGGTCTCCGCCCGGGCCGCCGTTGCCGACAGAACCATCAGGAAAGCGGCGGCGAGTAATTTAAGTGTGACCTTCATCTCAAGACTCCACGGTTTTAAATTCCGGCGCACCTGCTCGAGAGATAGCAGCCTCTCCTCCCGGTGCGCTTTGTCCGCTACAATAGATTGCCGAGTCTTTCGGGTTAATGAAGGGGTTTGGTTAATCTGGCCCATTGCCCTGGGTGACGGCGCCGGGATTGTCCCTCAGCGCCGGGGCCGTCCGGGTTTGCGTTTGCCGCCCCTCGGCGCGCCTCTCGGGCCGTCCCGGCGTGGGCCGCCTCGGCCTTTCTTGACCGGGCGGCCTTCCTTGCCGCCCTCGATGATCGTGAAGACCATGCCGCCGGTGACCGTGTCGGCCTCGACCATCTCCACGACAACCGGGTCGGACAGGGTGAAGGTCATGCCGCTGCGCTCGCCCACCAGCGCGTGGTTGATTTCGTCATGGATGAAATAGTCGTTGGCCAGGGTCGAGATCGGGATCAGCCCGTCGGCCCCGGTCTCGTCCAGCGTCACGAACAGGCCGAAACGGGTGACGCCGCTGATCTTCGCCGAGAACGTCGCGCCGACGCGTTCGGCCATGAAAGCCGTGGTATAGCGGTCCATGGCGTCGCGTTCGGCAACGATGGCGCGCCGTTCGGTCGCCGAGATATGCTCGCCGATCTCCTCGAACCTTTCGGCTTCTTCCTCGCTCAGGCTCCCGTCGCCCAGGTGATAGCCCGCGATCAGCGAGCGATGCACCAGCAGGTCGGCATAGCGCCGGATCGGCGAGGTGAAATGGCAGTAGCGCCGCAGCGCCAGGCCGAAATGGCCGGGGTTCTCGGGGCTGTATTTTGCCTGGCTCTGGCTGCGCAGGATCAGGGTGCTGATCAACTGCTCCGTATCGGTTCCCACCGCCTTGGCCAGGATACCGGTGAAATGGTCCGGCCGGATCTTCTCGCTCTTCGCAAGTTTATAGCCCAGCCCGTCCAGCGCCTGGCGCAACGCCTCCAGCTTGTCCAGGGGGGGCTCCTCATGGGCGCGGTACATGGCGGGGCGCTTCTTCGCCTCCAGCGCCTCGGCCGCGGCCACGTTGGCAAGGATCATGAATTCCTCGATCAACTTATGGCTGTCCATCCGCAGGCGCGGGACGATGCGCTCGATATGGCCGTCCTCGCCCAGGATCACCTGGCGTTCGGGGATTTCCAGCTCCAGCGTGCCGCGCGCCGCGCGACCGCGCAACAGCGCCTCATAGGCCCCGTACAGCGGCGCGATCACCGGCTCCAGCAGCGGGCTGGTAATATCGTCCGGGTTGCCGTCGCGGGCCGCCTGGACCTGCTCGTAGATCAACCGCGCGGCCGAGCGCATAAGCCCGCGCACGAACTTGTGCCGCTGCAGCTTGCCGTTCCTGTCGATCCACATATGGACGGCCATGCAGGCGCGGTCCTCGTGCGGGCGCAGGGAACAGAGGTCGTTGGACAGTTTCTCGGGCAGCATCGGCACCACGCGGTCCGGGAAATAGCATGAATTGCCGCGGTCGCGCGCCGATCGGTCCAGCGGATCGGCGGGGCGCACATACCAGCTGACATCGGCGATGGCGACGATCAAATGCCAGCCGCCGTCGTTTTTCGGGTTCTCGTCCGGCGCGGCCCAGACCGCGTCGTCGAAATCGCGGGCATCGGCCCCGTCGATGGTGACCAGCGGGAATTCGCGCAAATCGGTGCGATCGCCCAGGGTGACCGGCTTGGCGGCCTCCGCTTGTTTAAGCGCCTCGGCCGGGAATTCCACGGGGATACTGTTCTGGTGGATCGCCACCAGGCTGATGGTCGAGGCGTCGCCCATGCGGCCCAGCCGCTCGACGATCTTCACGCGCCGCGCATAGCCCTTGGTGTCCAGAATTTCCGCGCTGACCAGGTCGCCCGGCCGCGCCTTGCCGATATCGGCGGAACCGACCACGTAGTCGGTCTTGTGCTTGCGGTCGGTGGGGCGAACGATTCCGCCCTCGGCGGTCGGCTCGAACACGCCGATCAGCCTGACCGGGCCGGCGCCGAGCATGCGGATGATCTGCGCCTCGTAAACATGGTCGCCAATGCGCTTCAGCCGCGCCAGCAGGCGGTCGCCTTCACCGGGCGCGCCTTCGCGATGGCTGCCGGGCTTCAGGTAAATGACCGGGGGCTTGCCCTCGTCCTCCTTGACCGGCTTGCAGATGACTTCGCCGTCGGCGTCGATGCGGTCCACCTGGATTACGGCGACTTCGGGCAGGCTGCCCGGTTTCGCCACGCGGCGCTTGCGCCCACGCTCCACCTGGCCCTCGGCGGCCATTTCCTTCAGCACGCCTTTCAGCCAGACGCGGTCGCCCGCGGTCAGGCGGAAGGCGCGCGCAATCTCGCGCTTGCCCACCGGCGCCGGGCTGTCTTCGATAAACGAGATTATCTGGTCCTTGGTGGGACGCGGAACATCCTTGGTTATTGTCTTCTTTTTTATATTTTTCTCTTTATTACTCAATGTCTTGTCTCAATTCATGTTTAGGCCGGACGGCGGTTCCCTTAATGGGGGCGCACATGCGCCTGTCCGCCGGCCCAGATGTTAACCTGGGCGGTCCGGCAGTAATTCTTGCAACCATCGGCGAATGGATACGGCTCTTTCGGGAGCCGCGGTCGGGACGGGGCGCTCAGTCTTTCGCGGCTTTTTTGGCTGGCTTCTTTTTCGCCGGGGCCTTTTTCTTCGCCGGTTTCTTGGCTGGCGCCTTCGTTGCTTTTGCGGTTTTGCCGTTGCCGGCCTTGGCCAGCTTGGCGTCGATCAACTCGATCGCCTTTTCCAGTGTAACCGCATCCATCTCCATACCCTTGGGCAGGGATGCGAAGGTCTTGCCGTGCTTTACATAGGGCCCAAAGCGCCCTTTGCCAACAGAAATCGGTTTGCTGTCTTTCGGGTGGACGCCGATTTCGGTCGAGGGGGGCTTCTTCTCGATGGCGGTTTCCACCAGTTCCACCGCGCGATTGAGGCCGATCGTCAGCACGTCGTCATCGCCCTTCAGCGACACATATGTCGTGCCATGCTTCACATAAGGCCCAAAGCGGCCGAGGCCGGCGGTGATCATTTCACCGGTGTTGGCATTGACGCCCACCTCGCGCGGCAGGGACAACAGGGCCAGCGCTTTTTCCAGGTCCACATGGGTGGCCGGCATGCCGCGGGGCAGGGACGCGCGTGGCGGTTTTGGCCCTTTCGCCTTCTTGCGCGGCTTCTTTTTGCCGTCGGCGGGCGGCTCCTCGGGCGGCGGCAGTTCTTCCTCGCCCAACTGCACATAGAGGCCATAGGGGCCCTTGCGCAGGCTGACATCCTTGCCGGTCTCCGGGTCGGCGCCAAGGGTGCGGGGCAGGTCGGCGGCGCCTTCCGCGTCGGCCCCGGATTCGCCGTCGCCCTGGCCCTCAAGGCCCAACTGGCGCGTATAGCGGCATGTCGGATAGTTCGAGCAGCCGATGAAGGCGCCGAAACGGCCGATCTTGATGTTCAGGCGCCCGGCGTCGCAGGATGGGCAGGCGCGCGCGGCATCCGAATCCTGGCCGTCCTTCGGCGGGAAGAAATGCGGGCCCAGCGATTCGTTCAGCACGTCGATCACCTGGCTGAAGGAAATTTCCTTTGTGCTGTCGATGGCCGCGGAGAAATCACGCCAGAAATCGGCAAGCACGGTCTTCCAATCCATGCGGCCATCGGAAATATCGTCCAGTTTCTCTTCCATCTGGGCGGTGAAATCATATTCCACATAACGCGGGAAGAAGCTGGACAGGAAGGCGACGACCAGCCGACCCTTGTCGTCGGGCACGAAGCGGCGCTTGTCCAGCGCCACATATTCACGGTCCTGCAGCACTTTAAGAATGCTGGCGTATGTCGAGGGCCGGCCGATGCCCAGCTCTTCCATCTTCTTGACCAGGCTGGCCTCGGTATAGCGCGGCGGCGGCTGGGTGAAATGCTGTTCGGACTCGACGCCGGTCAGGGCGGGGTTTTCGCCCTCCTTCATGGCCGGCAGGCGGCGATCGCTCTCGTCGCCATTGCCGTTGGCCTCGTCGTCCTTGTCCTCGCGGTAGAGCTTCAGGAATCCGTCGAAGGCGATGACCGAGCCATTGGCGCGCAGCGTGACCTGGTTGTCCGGGCTGGTTATATCGACCGCCACCTGGTCCAGCACCGCGTTTTCCATCGAGGACGCGACCGTGCGCTTCCAGATCAGCTCGTACAGGCGGAACTGGTCCTCGTCCAGCACCTGGCGCATCTGGGCCGGGCGGCGGAACAGGTCGGTCGGGCGGATCGCCTCATGCGCTTCCTGGGCGTTCTTGGCCTTGGTCTTGTACACACGCGGCACGTCGGGCAGGTACTGCTTGCCGAAATCCTTCTCGATCAGCTGCCGGCTGGCCTGAACCGCCTCCCGGCTCAGCGTCACGCTGTCGGTTCGCATATAGGTGATCAGGCCGACGGTCTCGCC
>CBFDDT010000222.1:0-5322 GCA_965603635.1 uncultured bacterium
CGGGACTACTGCCCCGTCTCGGCCAGGAAGAGCGCCAGGTCCTGGAGGAAAGCGACGATGTCGCAAGCGCCCTGTTCCTCCCTGGCGCCGTGGGTATCAAGGAAAAGGCAGATATCCCTTTCATCCGCGGGGGGAGCCTCGGGCGCAAAGAGATGCCTGGCAAGGTCGTCGGGCGCATGGCAGTGCCTGCAACCGCGTTCGAAGGCCGCGGCGCCCGTGGCGGCGTCGCCAACTGCCCCCGCGCGCTTTCCCGGCCTGTAGTCAAGGCGTTCGAGCAACGGCTTGGGAGGCGCCACCGGCGTGGCGACGCTCGGCTCCCCGCTCTCGGGCAGGGGCTTGTAGAGGGCGAAGGCGCCGCGGATGTCCCCCACCGAGTAGCCCGTGGCCTCGTCCTCGGGATAGAGCTCGCGGACAGCCCGGTCGACCTCCGGATCGAGATCCGGGCCGTGGCAGATCAGGCAGGTGTCGAAGGTCGGAATAGCCTGCATGAAAAGGATGTGGCGCCGCCCCTGTAGTTCGACAACGCGGTCGGCGCGCAGAAGCCGCATGGACTGCCCGGCGGCCAACCTGGCCTCAAAGCCCAGGAGAATTCCGCGCTCTTGCTTGTTTGGGCGGTTCACGGGATCGCGCACCCGCAGGGCCACACGCCGCACCTGCCAGCCGGTATCTTCCGCGATCTGCTCTTTTATCTCGGGCGCGAGGTGCCGGCAGAGGGCGACAGCCTCGGCGGGGGACATCTCCAGAGCAAGCTTCAACTCCGCCATCATCGTGCCGCGCAGTTGCTGCAGGACAGCTTCGGCTTCATTGACATAGGGATCGAGGTCCTGAGCCCGAGCCCCGAACGTGACAAGCAGCGCAAGCAGAGCCGCCAATATGACACGCACGATCCGCCCTCCCGAAAGATTGCACTGACAACCCCAGGCCTGCCTCCCACGGTCAGCCCCGGGGCGAGCCTGAACGACGATCCATTATTTGGCCACGAAGGCCCGCCGCTGTCCAGCGATTATGAGGGGAGAGCGGGGACCGGACCCTGGTGCAGCCGTTCCAGGATTCAGGCCGGACCCCGTCCGGGGACAAACCGCGCTTGACGGGGACAGCAAAACGGGTGAGAATCCGCAGACTCGCGATCAGTGCGAGAGTGGCCCGCGCCGGGATTTCGGGGCGGGTTTTTTGTGTGGCAAGGGATATCGACCGACATGACCAACCTTCCAAAACTCAGCGATCGGCAGCGGCAGTTCGTGCACGAATACCTGGTCGATCTGAACGCCACGCGGGCGGCGGTGCGGGCGGGGTATTCGCCGCGCAATCCGGCCTCGCGCGGCTGGGCGCTGAAGCGGAACCCGGCCGTGGCCGCCGAAATCGACGCGGCCATGGCGGGCCGGGCCCGGGTCGCGGGGATCACTCCCGACCGGGTGCTGTTCGAAATTTCGCTGCTGGGATTCGCCAATATCATGGACTATCTCGGGACGGGCGAGAACGGCATGGCCTGGCTGGACCTCGCGCGGCTGACCCGCGAGCAGGGCGCCGCGATCACCGCGATCGAACTGGACGGGCGGGATACGCGCGGCGGCCCGGCGCGGCGGGTGAAAATCAAACTGGCCGACAAATCGCGCAGCCTGGAACTGATGGGCCGGCATCTGGGATTGTTCGCGCATGCGCCGGCGCGCGCGAGCGCCATCCCGAAGGCAAACGCCAGAGACGCAAACACCCCGGGCGAGGACAAGATGGAGCGCGCCAAACAATCCGAAGAGGCGCTTTATCAAGACGTTCTCGACTTCCTTGCCTTCGAGGGAAAACACGTGACCGGCGGGACCGGGAGGTGAGGCGGACGCCGGCGCGGCCAGAGAGCTTTCCGGCGTCGAGCCCTGTTCCTTGGCGTCGGGCGGATTGACGCCGCGGAAAAACCGGATTTTCAGGCTGGCTGGTCCATCGTCACGTAAACATCGATTTCGCCCACGGTCTCGACGAAGACGTAGCGCGACCAGATCGCCGCGAAATCCTCGTCGGCCAGGAAAAATTCAATGAAATCGAACGGCCTGGCGAATCCCTGCTGTGCGCCGCCGCGCTCGACCAGCACCACCACCGGACGGTTGCGCGTGAAATCCTCGCGCACGGAGCGCCGCACCAGCGCCGCCATCTCGGCGCGCCTCCCGGGCGACAGGGCGTCGTTGTCGCGCGCCCAGGCATACCCCGCCAGCGGCCACAGGTGGGGGAACCGGGACGCCCATGCCGCGCCCGCCATCGGCACCAGCGGGAACGCCTTGCCGACATCCGCCGAAAAAGCGTAGACCGGCGCGCCCGGCGGCAGGGAAGCAAGGCGGGCATAGAGCGGCGACTGCACCATCTGGGTCCGTTTGGCGGCCATCACTCCCTGCAGGGATGCGGCGCAGAACAACACCGCGCCGACCGCAAGGACGGCGAAGGCCGGGAACAGCACCGCCGGGCGCGACCGCCCGGATTCGATCCAGCGCGCGGCCATCGCCACCGTCAGCACCCCCGCGACGCCGCCGAAAACCGGTATCGGCAGACGATGGTACCACCACCCCTTGTGCTGGAGCACGACAGAGACCGCCGCCACCGCAACGGCGGCCGTGAAGACCTGAACGATCCGGCGTTCGTCATCGCCGGCGGCGGCGAAATGCGCCAGTATGGCGGGAACGACCGCGAACGCCGCAAACGGCGCGGTCTTGATCAATACGATCTTTAACGGCACGTCATAGGCGCCATAAATGTCGACAAGCAGGCGGGCAACGACCAGGAAATCGGGAAACCGGATCAACACGACCACAATATAACCAAGGCCCATGGCGCCGAAGGTGAGCATGTCCGGCCCGAAGATCGGCCGGAAGGAGCGTTGGCGAACGGCGCGGAACACCGCAAGCAGCATCGGCAGCAACAACAGCGGCGGTTTCAGAAACAGACCGAGCGCGGCCCATGCGGCCAGGCCCGCGGCCAGCCGGCCGGGCAACCGCTCGCGCCACGGAACCGCCCCCTGCAGCACCAGCCAGGGGAGCGCGAAGACGCAGGCGAGATAGTCCCGCTGCCCGAAATCATAGGCCGGATAGACCAGCAGGAAGAAGGCCGCCGCCACCGGCAACCAGGTCCGCGCGACGCTATCCGCGGCGCAAAACCGGCCCGTAACATACCGGATCAACACGAGGGTCACCGCCACATACAGGTAGATCGACAGGACCAGCGGCGTATAGGGAGCCGCCCCGGTCAGCCGGGCGACGAGCCCCGCCGGCGAATAGACCAGCAGCACCCAGGGCGGGTTCACCTCGACGAAATCACTCAGATAGTCGCCGCCATCCAACATCCGGTCGACCGCGACGAGAAGCCAGGCGCTGTCCAGATTTTGCTGCAGATAGGCAAGGTGAAGATACCCCGCAACCGCATAGAATATTGCAATGACGGGTACCGTCCGGAAACCGCTCGCCGTTCGGTCATGTTCTGTATTCGCCCCGGAAGCGGGCTCTGTCTCTTTGTTCCGGCCCAATGGCATCCCAGCTTCCGAACGTTCTGTGTAACCTCGCATATTTATGGATGCAGGGTGGTTACAATAATGTTAAGGCGGCAAAACGGCAGGGCCCGCGCCGGAGTTTCCAGGGCGTTTCCTTCATGGGTGTTTGTTTCATGGGCGCCGGTGCCGACGTGGCCGGAGCAAACGGCCCCGCGCCACGCCAGCACCCTGCAGCATCTTCTAGTCGCAACAACGTTTCTGCAGGTTCTCGGCGAACTTCAGCAGGAACATCAGGCTCTTCTGCGTTTCCGGCTTCGACAGCATCGAGACCGTCGCCAGGATCCCGCCGCTGGGCTCGACGTCCCTGGTTTCATGAACGGCGTCCTCCATCGCCTCGGCCGCGCCGTCGGCCAGCCGGGAGAGATTGTCGCTGCCGAACGTGTTCATCATCTGCTCGACGAAGGCGAAGAGCCGCTCGACGATGACGTCGGTCGAGGCCGATTTCGAGGCATGGATGACCCCCACAAGATCGAACAGCGTGTCCAGTGCGCCGATCCGGTGAAGATCCGTCAACCGGTCCAGGGCGTTATGGATCGCATCGCGCGTGGTGTCGTCGTTCAGCCGATCCACCACCTCCATCGCGTTGCCGCCGGTCACCGCCAGGCGTTCGACCATGGAATCGGTCAACGCCTCGCGCAGCGCGAGGATGAGCCTTGCGGTCTCGTCCTCGGGCATGTTCGGCATCGCCTTTACTTTTGCTTGTTCCGTCATGATCCGCCCCCCTTACAGAAGGCCGCGGGCGGACAGCCAGTACAGCCGGTTATAGGCCAGCTTGAACCAGTGCAGCATCTGCGACGGCGGCCCCGGATTCGGCGGGGTCGTGTAGTTGAACCAGACATAGGTGCCGGTGCTGAGGCCGGTCTCGACGAAGCAGAACACCTTGCCGTCGTAATTGCGGGCCCACTGACCTTCCATCACCAGCGAGGCCAGATTGTCGATGATCGTGTCGGCCTCGAAATGGGCGGTGGAGCCGGCCTTGGAGATCGGGATATTGGTGGTGTCGCCGACCACGAAAACATTGGTCGAGCCCTCGCGCAGCAATTTATGCTTGTCGGTCGGGACCCAGCCGCCGGCGCCGAGGTCGGAATCCAGTATCACCTGCGCGCCGGAATGGGGCGGGATGGTGACCAGCAGATCGTAGGGCAGGGTCGAGCCTTCCTCGGAGGTGATGGTTTTTTTCTTCGGATCGACTTCCTTGGTGTTGAAGAAGGTTTCGGACTTGATGCCGTACTTGTCGAATTCCGGCACCGCCCAATGGGCCACCGGCTCCAGCGCGTGCAGCCGGCCGATGGGGTAGGTGTAGGTAATCTCGCTCTTGTCCATGACGCCCTTTTCCTTGAGGTAATCATAGAGCATGAAGGTGATTTCCAGCGGCGCCACCGGGCATTTATGCGGCGCGTTGACGTTGACGACGATCTTGCCGCCCTCGAAATCGCGCAGGCTCTCGCGCATCTTGCGGGCGCCGTCGAGATCGTAGAACCAGTGCGCGCCTTCCTCCATGCCCGGGATGGTGTCGGGGCGGATGCGCGAGCCGGTGGCGATCACGACGTAATCGTAGTCATAGGTTTTGCCGGATTCGCAGGTGACCCGGTTGTTGTCGACATCGATGTTCGTCGCGGCGTCGAGGTTGAAGGTCACGCGGCGGTCCAGCACCTTGCGCTGGTTGCGGAACAATTCGGATTCACGGATCTTGCCGAAGGGCACATAGAGCAGCCCCGGCTGATACAAATGCGTTTCGGAGTTGCCAATCATGGTGAGGCGGACCTCGCCCGAGCGAAGCTGCTCGCCGAGTTGCCGGCACA
>CBFDDT010000223.1:0-5314 GCA_965603635.1 uncultured bacterium
GCCGGGATCACGCCGAACACCGGATCGTCTATGCCAAACCACCAGCGCGCCATCTTGCCGGTCAGCCCGGCCTTGTAACCGGCCACCGTATCGCCGCCCGCCAGCATGTCGTCGACCACCACCTGCTGCACCCGGTAGGCGCCGTCGAGGTCGATTTTCGGGTCCAGCACCGACACCCGCGGCGTCTCCGCCATGGCCGCGTTGGCATCGATAATAGCCTTCGCCAGCGCCGCCTCGTCGGCGGACGCGGGCAGGGCGGCGAGGAGAAGCGCCAAGGCCGGCGCAATAATACTGGCAAGTGTTTTCATTGCCACACCATACTACCGAAAATATTACCAGTACCTGAACGCCGTAGCTTCAGCCCCGGCGGCGCCTTCGGGGTCTGCCGCCCGATTCGCCGGCCGGGCCGGCGGTCTGGGGTTCCGGCAGGGTGACGGCGGCCGACAGGTTGGGGTAGGCGGCGGTTTTGTGGGGCAGGGCCATGGCCTCGACGAAATGTTCCTGGAAGCGGGGTTCCACGGCGGTCTCTACCTTTTCGATATCGCGCACGACGCGTTCGATCTCGGCCCGCGCGCCGGCGTTCAACAGCGCGATGCGCGCGCCGGTGCCCGCCGCGTTGCCGGCGGATTGCACGTGCTCCAGCGGGCAGTCGGGGATCATGCCCAGCACCATCGCGTATTTGGGGTCGATATGGGTGCCGAAGGCCCCGGCCAGCACGACCCGGTCCAACGTCTCGATCTCCATGCGGTCCATCAGCAAACGCGCGCCCGCGTACAGCGCCGCCTTGGCCAGCTGGATGGCGCGGATATCGGTCTGGGTGACGACGATCTCCGGCTCGCCCCGGTGCAGTACGTACGACCATGTACGCCCCTGCTGCACCAGCCGGTCGGTACGGCCTGCCAGCGATCCGTCGATGATGCCGTCGGTGGTCAACAGCCCGGCCAGGAACATCTCGGCGATGACCTCGATAATGCCCGACCCGCAGATGCCGGTGACGCCCGTGCGCGCGACGACCTTTGCGAACTTTTCCTCGTCCGACCAGGCCTTCGACCCAACGACGCTGAAGCGCGGCTCCAGGGTCTCGGGATCGATGCGTACACGCTCGATAGCGCCGGGCGCGGCGCGCTGGCCGGCGGTAATCTGCGCGCCTTCGAAGGCCGGGCCGGTGGGGCTGGAACAGGCCATCAGCCTGTCCCGATTGCCCAGCACGATTTCCGCGTTGGTGCCGACATCGACGATCAGCGCCATCTCTTCGCGCTGGTATGGCGCCTCCGACAGCACCACGGCGGCGGCGTCCGCGCCCACATGGCCTGCGACGCAGGGCAGGGTATAGACCCGGGCGCCCTGGTTGACCGCATGGATGTCGAGCGACCGCGCGGTGACCAGTTGGGCGCCATCGGCCGCCAGCGCAAAGGGCGCGCCGCCCAGCTCCACCGGATTGATGCCCAGCACCAGGTGATGCATCACCGGATTGCCGACGATGGTGATTTCCAGAATGTCGTCCGCCTCGATGCCGGCCTCGCGCGCGGCCTCGGTGGCCAGCTTGTCGATCGCGGTCCTGATTTCCGCGATCAGCTCCACCTCGCCGCCGGGATGCATCATGATATAGCTGACCCGGCTCATCAAATCCTCGCCGAAGCGGATCTGTGGGTTCATCGCGCCAACCGAGGCCGTAACCTCGCCCGAGGCCAGGTCGGTCAGATGCGCCGCCACCGTGGTGGTGCCCACGTCGATGGCCAGCCCGAAGGCGCGGTCGTGGAAGCCGGGCCAGACATGGATCAGCGCGCCGTCGCCGCGCACCGCCGCGGTCGCGGTCCAGTCGCCCTTGCGCAGCGCCGGCTGCAGCGCCTGCAGCGCATGCAGATCCGCCGCGCCGACCTCAACGTCCCACTGGTCGCGCAAGGCCTCCTTCAGCCGTTCCAGATCGCCGGTCGGGTCATGCATGTCGGGCTCGCGCACCTCGACATAATATAGCCGCACCAGCGGATCGATTTCGATGGCCCTGGCCTCGGCGCGCTTGCGCACGACCTGGCGATGGACCTGGCTTTCCTCCGGCACGTCGATAACCAGATCGCCGAGAATCTTGCTGTGACAGCCCAGCCGCCGGCCTTCTTTCAGGCCACGTTTTTCGGCGTACTGTTTCTCCGCCGGCCCGAAAGGGGACAGGTGATCGCCGCGCGACGTGATGCCGAACTTGGCGAAATCCCCGCTGCTGACATTGATCTGGCAGCGCCCGCAAATCCCGCGCCCGCCGCAAACCGAGTCAAGATCCACGCCAAGCGTCCGCGCCGCATCCAGCACGGAGGTCCCCTGGGCAAACGTCCCGCGCTTGCCCGACGGCGTAAAAACGACGGTGGCTTCGGTGGACATGGTCATGAACGACTTCAGCCTCAGGCGCGGCGGCGGCGGCGGCCTTCGCGATCGCGGCGGTTGCCTTCGGCGCCGGCTTCGACGGGGGCCGCGGGCTCGCGGTATTTCTTGATCCAGCGCACGCAGTCGGGGTCGTGGCCCATCATCACGTCAGCGCCGCGGATGCCGGTCATTTCCTCTTCATGCAGCGGGTTCATGATGGCCGAGGTCATGCCGGCCCCAATCGCCATGGACAGGAAGCTGGCGTTCATGCCGTGCCGGTTGGGCAGGCCGAAGCTGATGTTAGACGCACCGCAGGTGGTGTTGACCTTCAATTCGTCATGCAGGCGGCGGATCAGCCGGAATACCGAGGCCCCGGCCTTGTTCACCGCGCCCACCGGCATGACCAGCGGATCGACCACGATGTCGCTGGCCGGAATGCCGAAATCGGCGGCGCGCTGGACGATCTTTTTCGCGACCTCGAAACGCATGTCCGGGTCCTCGGAAATGCCGGTCTCGTCGTTGGAAATGGCGACCACGGCCGCGCCGTATTTCTTGATCAGCGGCAGCACCACTTCAAGCCGTTCCTCCTCGCCGGTTACAGAATTCACCAGCGCCTTACCCTTGTACACCGACAGGCCGGCTTCCAGCGCCTCGACGATCGAGGAATCAATCGACAGCGGCACGTCCACCAGGCCTTGCACCAGCTTGATCGTCTCGGCCAGGATCGCCGGCTCGTCGGCCAGCGGGATGCCGGCATTGATGTCCAGCATATTGGCGCCGGCCTCCACCTGGGCGACGGCGTCCGCCTCGACGCGGCTGTAATCGCCCCTTTTCATCTCCTCCATCAGAAGCTTGCGCCCCGTGGGGTTGATCCGCTCGCCAATGACGCAGAATGGACGATCGAAGCCGATGATGATTTCTTTTTTGTCGGAGCTGACGATGGTGTCGGTCATATCGCGTAACCTTATGCATATTGAATGTGGATGCCGTAAGGGGGCCGCATCGTGCCGGCCCCCGATTTGCTCCAAAAACCCTACATCCGCCGGCCTGCCGGTTATCGCCGCGCCGCGCCAATTTCCATCCAAACCGCGCCACGGGCGGATGTCATGAATTTTGCAATTTCCCATGCAGATCGCGGGGGAGTCGGTAAAATTTCAAGGTGAAGGGGATATGGAGATAAAAGGGGGGATGAGGGGAGCAGCCCGAGCGGTGCGGCTTATCCCCTCATCTCCCTTCATCCCCATATCCCCTTCACCTTTAATCCTGACGGTTTGTGATTGGTTCAGGCGGGTTCACTATGGCGTTCCGCGAGCTCGACGCCGTGCTATCCTGCGGCATGCGCATGGGAAGGATAATCGCCGTTATTCTGCTGGCTGTCTGGCCGCGGGCAGTGGCCGGGCAGTCGGAGGAGGATATCCGCTGGGTCGACCGGGCGGGGGCGTCCAGCGATTGCGTCGGTTCGCCGGTCAGCGCGGTTTGCGCTGTGGAGACGGCGCTGGCCTGCCGGGTGCGGCGCGACCGGGCGCTGTGCGCGGCGGTCGGACTTTCCCTGCCGCCGGAAGAGGAACTGCCCTTCGCGCGGCGTAATCCCGATCCCTTCGAGATCGTCGAGGTCACCGGCGCCAAATATCTGATCCATGACGAGGAAGAGGGCGACAGCCGGCGTCTGGGCGTGTCGGTGCGGTTCCACGGCAAATACGGGCTGAACTGGCCGGAAGCTGGCTGGCGGCGGCTGATCTACGGTGTCCGGCGCGAGGGAAGGGGCTGGCGGGTGGACAAGGTCTCCTGGCAGCCCTGGATTCGCATGATCGGCCCGCGCGACGCCGCCAGCAAATGCATCGGCGCGTGGGATACACCGGTCTGCGCCGCGGAAACCCGTATCGCCTGCCGGGTGCGCGAAGACGAGGCGCTCTGCGCCAACGCGGACGGGCTGGAACCCAAACATTTCCGGCCCAGGGGCGCGACGGTGCTCTACTACATCGACCGCATCCGAAAATGGGAGCCCCCGGAACTGTCCGCGCCAGGCAGCATCTTCGTGGTGGTCTGGGCCGCCGAGTCCACCGATTTGCCGCCGCCGGGCGCGGCGGACACCGAAAGTTTCTACATCGCCCGCCCCGGTTTCGTCGCCGTCAGCTACACCCTGGAACGCCTGCGCGGCCAATGGCGCGTGGTCAACCGCGTGGAGCGGCCATAGGTGCCTTCGCCATAATTCCGGGCCCTTTTGGTGTTATAATACACGACATGGTTGGAAAGACATTCGTCCTCGGGATTTTCGCGACCGCGCTCGCCGCCACCCCCGTCCTCGCGCAGGAAGCCGAGGAACCCGGCCGCGCCAGGGAAACCTGCGCCGAGGTCAGCCTCAATGGCGATTACGAATTAAAAATCCCCTGTCCGCCCGGCATCAGGCCGCTGCTGGAACAGATCCCCCGCCCCATCGACCCGGCCCCGCGCCGCGACACCGTCATCGACCCCGAATGGCCCCACGACCAGGCCATGGTCCAGGAACATGATTGGTCGCATGACTGGGCCATGATCGTGCCCCAGACCGGCGCGGAAGAGGAGACGGTTCCGCTGTTCGACGATCTGCTGGGCGCCATTGAACAGGACGTGCGGGAAAGCAAAGTCAGGCAGTTGCTGGAAGACTGGCTTCCCGGGAAGTCAAAGTAACCGTCCGCTACCCGGCCCACCCGCCGTTCGCCATCAGCGCCTTTAGCCGCGCTTCGTCGTATTCCTCGTCCAGCTGCCGGGCCATGGTTTCGGCCTCGGTTTGCAGATCGTCCGACACCTCGACCGGGGCGGCCTTACGCCAGTCGGCGAGATAGTCGTCGTCGCCGCGGGCGCCGCCTTTCATGGCGGCGATGTCGATGGCCTTGGCGAAGCGCTGGTCCAACTCGATCTTCACCTGGTTGCGCCGCCCCGCCTTGACGATAACCTGCGCCGGAATATCCCGCCAATAAACGAC
>CBFDDT010000224.1:0-5312 GCA_965603635.1 uncultured bacterium
TGATCATCGCGGTGACGTTGTTCAGCACGGCGGAAAACACCACCGTCATGACGCCATAGAAGATCAACAGCCGCAACGGGTCGCCGCCGGACAGCTTGGTCAGGCGGATGGCGATCCAGCTGAACAGGCCCGACTTGCTGGTGACATCGACGAAAATCGACGAGCCCAGGATGATCGCGATGACCTCCCAGTCCACGCCCGGGATATAGACCGGCAGGCTTATGGGGTGGCCCAGGATCTCGACGGTTTCCTTGTGAACCAGCCCGAAGGCCGAGGCCAGGAGCAACGCCAGCATGGCGACGACGCCGACGATCACCGATTTCTTGGCGTGGATTTTTTCTTCCAGCGCCAGGCCCAGGATCATCACGACCAGCAAGGCGGCGAACAACGCCGTTATGTAGGGGGATATCTCGTGCATTACAGCATCAACAGCGGGATTTGCCGCAGTTCCACGGCCAGCGGATAGGTCCGCCCATGCATGGCCAACTGGTCCTCGTCGCGGGAGTACATGACCAGCAGGTCGATTTCCTGTTTCTCTATAAGCTGGCGATATTCCGACATGCGGTGGCCGGTGGTCACCAGTTCCTCGATCGTGACTGGCAGTTTCCGCGCCTCCACCGCCGCGCGGCAGCGGGTGATGAAATCGCGGGGTTCCTTCAGAAGCTGCGCCTTGATGGTCGCGCGCGCGTCCTCGGTGTCGATGGAGGGGATCTTCGCGATCACCTCGATATAGCGTTCGAAATCATGGTCGCTTTCCACATGGGTCAGCCAGCATTGGCCGCCCGCATGGGTGTAGGCAAGGGCGGCGTTGACCAGGCGGCTGTCGCCGGCCAGATGGTCTGTCATCGCCATCACCCGGTCGGTATCCTGGACGGAGTGGGGCAGGGCATGGCCGGCGTCAGGATGCGGCAGGATGATCACCGGCGAGGTCGTCGCCTGCACCAGCACGTCGAGATATTCGCCCAGGCTGAACGGCCATTTCCACGCGTCCGACCGCAAATGCCGCCAGCTTATAATCAGGTCGGGCCGGTATGCCTCTACCTGGTCCAGCAGCGCCTTGACGTTGTCGAAATCCGCCGCGCCCAGCGCCTTCCAGTCGCAATGCCCGTCATCGACCGCGGCCAGGAACTCGCGCAGCCGCGGCACCATCGCGCCGGCCTCGTCGGCTGTCAGGTCGGTGACCAGCAGAACGCGGTCCACCGTGACGGGCTGGTATTCGAACACCGGCTTGTCGGCCGACTTGAATACGGATTCGAATGTGTTGAGGTTTGTCATGTGGCTCGCAGGGGTTGTTTCGGCTCAGCATCGCCCAAATCGCTTGACGAAGGGTAAACCGCAGGCTGTTTTTTTGCTATGTGGAAGCTTGCGCGGGTCGGTGGATGCTTAATCGGCTCCGCTTTTTCGCTCCCCTTTCCACTCACTCCTCATCCTGAGCCTGTCGAAGGGTGCGCCGGAAAGGGACGGCGCAAACGTCAAAAAGAGCTGTTTTTGAGGCTCCTTCACTGGCTGTGGGTGTTCTCAAACACATCCTTCGACAGGCTCAGGATGAGGAGTCTGTGGAAAGGGAAGAATGAGAATCACGGCAGCGCCAGCGCCGAAATGCAAAACGCCCTAAACGTCCAGATCCTCCACGAACCGCGCATGTTCCTGGATGAAGGCCATGCGCAGTTCGGGCTTGCGGCCCATCAGGCTTTCGACCAGGGTTTTGGTCTGGCGGGCGTCGTCGGATTCTTCCGGGTTGCGCGGATCGGGGATGCCGACCCGCAGCAGCGTGCGCTTGCCTGGTTCCATGGTGGTGTCGCGCAGTTGCTTGGGCATCATCTCGCCCAGCCCCTTGAAGCGGCTGATTTCGACCTTTCCCTTGCCGGTGAGCTCGCTTTTCATCAGCTCGTCCTTGTGGGCGTCGTCGCGGGCATAGGCGGTCTTGCTGCCCTGGGCCAGTTTGTAGAGCGGCGGCAGGGCCAGATAGAGATGGCCGTTCTCGATCAGCGCCGGCATCTCGCGATAGAAGAAGGTCATCAGCAGGGCCGAGATATGGGCTCCGTCCACATCCGCGTCGGTCATGATGATGATCTTGCCATAGCGCAGTTTCGCATCGTCATAGTCGCCGCGCGTGCCGCAGCCCAGCGCCTGCACCAGATCCGCCAGTTCCTGGTTGGCGGACAGCTTGTCGTCCGTGGCGCTGGCCACGTTCAGGATCTTGCCGCGCAGGGGCAGGATCGCCTGGGTTTCGCGGGCGCGCGCCTGCTTTGCCGAACCGCCGGCCGAGTCGCCCTCGACGATGAACAGCTCGGTGCCGTCCTGGCCGCCACGGCTACAGTCCGCCAGTTTGCCCGGCAGGCGCAGCCGGCGCGTCGCGGACTTGCGCGACAGATCCTTGGCGTTGCGCCGGCGCAGCCGTTCCTCGGCGCGCTCGATAACGCGCTCCATCAGCAGGTTCGCCGAGGCCGGATCTTCCGCCAGCCACAGTTCGAACCGGTCCTTCATGGCCTGCTCCACCAGGCGGCTGGCCTCGGGCGAGGCCAGTTTTTCCTTGGTCTGGCCCTGGAAGCTGGGGTCGCGGATGAAGACCGACAGCATGGCGCAGGCTTCGCCGATAATGTCGTCAGCCAGAATCTGCGCCGCCTTCTTGTTACCAGCCATCTCGCCGAAGGTTTTCAGCCCGCGCACCAGGCCCATGCGCAGGCCGGCCTCGTGGCTGCCGCCCTGGGGCGTCGGCACCGTGTTGCAGTAGGTGCGCAGAAAACCGTCGCCATCCTCGGGCCAGGTAATCGCCCATTCCACCTTGCCGACGCCATCGGACGCGGTGGCCTGGCCGGCGAAGGCGTTTGGCGTGACCGTATGGCGCGAGGCGATCGTCGCCCCCAGATAATCCGCCAGCCCGCCCGGGAAATGCAGCGAGGCGGTGACCGGGATTTCCTCGTCATTGGGCATTTGCGCGGGATCGCATTTCCAGCGGATCTCGACGCCCCGGTAGAGGTAAGCCTTGGAGCGCGCCATGCGAAACAGCCGCGCCGCGGAAAAGACCGCGCTCTCGCCGAAAATATCGGGGTCGGGGTGGAAGCGGACACTGGTGCCGCGCCGGTTGCTGACCGCGCCCTCGTCGCTGGGCGCGCCCTGGGGCGTGCCGCGGCTGTATTCCTGGCGCCACAGCTTCTTGTCGCGCGCGACCTCGACGGTCAGCCGGTCGCACAGCGCGTTGACCACCGACAGGCCGACGCCATGCAGGCCGCCGGACGTCGCATAGACCTTGTCGGAAAACTTGCCCCCGGAATGCAGCGTGGTGAGAATCACCTCCAGCGCCGACTTGTCCGGAAATTTGGGATGGGGGTCGACCGGGATGCCGCGCCCGTTGTCCTGGATCGTGACCGAGCCGTCCTCGTTGAAGTCCATCTCGATTCGGTTGGCGTGGCCGGCCACCGCCTCGTCCATGGAGTTATCGATAACCTCGGCCACAAGGTGATGCAGCGCGCGCTCGTCGGTGCCGCCGATATACATGCCGGGGCGCCGGCGCACGGGCTCCAGCCCCTCCAGCACTTCGATATGCTTCGCCGAGTAGCTGTCGTCCTGGGGTGCGGCCTTGCCGCCGCCCGTATTCTTGAAAAGATCCGCCATGGGCGCATTATATGGAGACATCAGGCGCTGGCAAGGTAGATACTGTGGCAATCTGGTGATTTATCGCAACATATTGTATCTATTACGATGAATGTTTTTGGGAGAGACAACCGATGGCCGACGATAACGAAAAACCCGTGGGTGAACTTTCAATGCGCACCGTGGCCATGCCGGCCGATACCAACCCGTCGGGCGACATCTTCGGCGGCTGGGTATTGTCGCAGATGGACATCGCCGGCGGGGTAGAGGCGCATCAGCGCGCCAGGGGCAGGGTGGCGACGGTCGCCGTCGACTCGATGGTGTTCCATCAGCCGGTCAAGGTCGGCGATGTGGTCTGCTGCTACGCGGACATCAGGAAGGTCGGCCGGACCTCGATGACGATCCACATCCAGACCTGGATCATCCGCGAGGCCGGCGGCGTGCGGGTGAAGGTGACCGAAGGCGATTTCACATACGTAGCCCTGGGCCCCGACGGCCGCCCAAGGCCGGTGGACGCGGAGTAGGTGACCTCGAGTTTTTCAAAGGTGATCGGCGCCGACGCCCTCGGCAGTGAGACTACTCCCCGGCGCATCCTTCGACAGGCTCAGGATGAGGAGTATGTATTTATATTAAAAGAAAAAACCTCATCCTGAGCCTGTCGAAGGATGCGCAACTCGACCGCCATCCAGGGAGTGGACCGGCGCCGATTGATGTCAACCTTGAAATACTCTAATCCGCCATTTCCAGCTTCACGCGGCTGTCATAAAACGCGATGTAATCCTTGATCCGGGCCATCTCGTCATAGGGCGACTCGTAGGACCAGGCCACGTTCTCTTGCCGGTGGCCCCCGGCCTCGATGGTCCAGTATGACGCGTTGCCCTTGAAGGGGCAGTGGGTGGCGTGGTCGGTCGCCGTCAGCAGATCCATGGTCACGTCGGCGCGCGGGAAATAGTAGACCGGTGAATAATCGTCTTCGCGCATGGCCAGGACGTGGCTGCTGTCGGCGATGGCGGCGCAGCCCAGCCAGACGCGCATCCGCCGCTCTACCGGCGTCAGGGTGATCTTGTAACCCGGATGGCTGGCAAATCCCGGCGCGGGGTTGGCGGTGGTCTCGGCCTGCATGGTGTGTCCTTGTCATCTGGTCTCGTGGAAGACTGCCGCAGGGCGACCTGATCACCAAGCGGTTTGCGCGCCTCCTCACGGTGAATTGAAAGACTGACGGCGGCGCGTTGTTTAAGATCGGTCCCCGGCAACAAATGGAGGGATGAAGATGCGAATGGTAATTCTGGCGCTGGCGGCCTTGCTTCCGGCCGGCCTGGCTTGGGCCGGCGAGGTGGATGTCGTGGGCGCGACGGCGGTTAAGGGCGCGGGCGGCGATTACAGCTTCGACGTGACGCTGCGCCATGCCGACGAGGGCTGGGACCATTACGCCGACGCCTGGGACGTGCTGGGCCCGGACGGCACGGTGTTGGGCACGCGCGTGCTGTATCACCCCCATGTGGACGAACAACCCTTCACGCGCTAGCTGTCGGGCGTGAAGATCCCGGCCGGCGTCACCGAGGTTACGATTCGCGGCCATGACAAGCTGCACGAATATGGCGGCAAGGAACTTGTCGTGGAGCTAAAATAAAAAACAGGCCGTCCCGAGGGACGGCCCGTCTTAAACTGTCAATCCGGCGAGCCGGTCAGACGCTGTAGTACATGTCGAATTCGACCGG
>CBFDDT010000225.1:0-5283 GCA_965603635.1 uncultured bacterium
CTTGCGATGCCCGGCATCGCGGCGCGACCTTCTCCTAACCGGAGGAAAACACAAGACTGTGAAAACAACAACATATTCCGGGCCAGACTCTGAGCGCCGGTCGTGTTACCGGCGGGCACGAAAATTGAAAGAGTCACAATATTCGCTCCTCGATGAGGGAAGCGAAAGGGGACGACCGGCACGGCGCGGCCTCAAAGGCCTTTCCCACGCCGCAATCTTGCCATAAAACGTTGCTACCCAACTGGCTGGACATCAATGGGCCGGTTGACAATATTTTCCCCATTCGCGCATACACTAGATATAGTATAGTGCGACAGGATAAACCACTGTAATTTGCGTTTGCAAGGAAGTTCTCGGAAACGATATGGCTGGCCACTCACAATTCAAGAATATCATGTACCGCAAGGGCGCGCAGGACAAGAAGCGCGCCGGACTATTCGCCAAGCTGGGCCGCGAGCTCACCGTGGCCGCAAGGCTGGGGGGCGGCGACCCGGACTCCAATCACCGGCTGCGCGCCGCCATCGTGGCGGCCAAGGCGGGAAATATGCCCAAGGACAATGTCGAGCGCGCCATCAAGAAAGGCGCGGGCGGCGGCGAGGGCGATGATTATGAGGATATCCGCTATGAGGGTTATGGCCCCGGCGGCGTCGCCGTAATCATCGAGACCCTGACCGACAACCGTAATCGCACGGCCTCGGAGGTTCGCACGGCTTTCAGCAAGCATGGCGGCAACTTGGCCGAAACCGGCGCGGTGAGCTTCATGTTCGACCGGGTCGGTGAAATTGCCTTTCCGGCCGAGGCCGCCGACGGCGAGGTCATGTTCGAGGCCGCGCTGGAGGCCGGCGCATCGGATGTCGATTCCAGTGACGGCGGTCATGTGATCACCTGCGAGCCGGACGATCTGCACGCGGTGGCGAGCGAACTGGAAAAACAGTTCGGCGAGCCGGAAGCGGTAAAACTCGCCTGGCGGCCGCAGAACACGGTGCCGGTGGACGAGGGCGCGGCGGGCACGCTTCTGAAGCTGCTGGACGTGCTGGACGACAATGACGACGTGCAGGTGGTCTCGGCCAATTTCGAGATCGACGACGACGTAATTTTGCGCCTGACGGCCTGATCCAATGCGGTTGATCGGTTTCGATCCGGGATTGCGCAACACTGGTTGGGGCGTGATCGAGGCCGAGGGCAACCGGCTGACCTATGTCGCCGACGGCACGATCCGGGCCGCGACGGACCAGGACATGGCGTCGCGGCTGCGCGATCTGCATGACGGGCTGGCCGGCGTGTTGAAGGAATTTCAGCCGCGCGAGGCGGCGGTGGAGGAAACTTTCGTCAACAAGAATCCCGAATCCACATTGAAACTGGGCCAGGCGCGCGGCGTCGTGCTGCTGGCCCCGGCGCTGTTCGGCATACCGGTCGCCGAATATTCGGCCAACCGCATCAAGAAATCGGTGGTCGGCGCCGGCCACGCCGCCAAGGAACAGGTGCAGATGATGGTCTCGCGCCTGTTGCCGGGCTGTAAGTTTTCCAGCGCGGACGCCGCCGACGCGCTGGCGGTGGCGATTTGCCATGCGCATTTTGCCCAGACCCGCCAGCAGTGGGGACAGGAACGCGCGCCGATGGCGAGGGCCGCGCAATGATCGCCCGTCTGACCGGAATTCTGGAGCCGCTGGGCGAGGATCGCGCCATCGTCGATGTTGGCGGGGTCGGCTATATGGTGTTCTGTTCCGGGCGGACGCTGGGACAATTGCCGACGGATGGCTCGACCGTGCAACTGCATATCGAGACCCATGTGCGCGAGGATCATATCCATCTCTATGGCTTCGCCGATATGGGCGAGCTGGAATGGTTCCGCCTGCTGACCACGGTGCAGGGCGTCGGCGCCAAGGTTGCGCTGGCGATCCTGACGGCGATGGGGCCGGACGATCTGCTGCAGGCGGTGGCGGCGGCCGACAAGGCGGCGGTGTCGCGCGCCAATGGCGTCGGGCCGAAACTGGCGGCGCGCATCGTCAGCGAGTTAAAGGACAAGGTCGGCGGCATCGCGCTGGGCGCGGCGGCGGCCATTCGCGTCGCCGGGACGCCGGCGGCTGCCGGCGGGGTCGATGTGGACGCGGTTTCGGCGCTGGTCAATCTCGGTTACGGACGCAGCGAGGCCTTTGGCGCGGTGGCGCGCGCCGGTGGCCGGCTGGGAGACGGGGCGCCGCTGGGCGACCTGATCCGCGCCGGGCTTGAGGAGCTGTCGCAATGACCGGCGAGGCGGACAGGCTGATCACCCCCGAATTCGAGTCCGGCGACGGCGCGGACATTTCGCTGCGCCCGCAGACCCTGGCCGATTTCATCGGCCAGCAGGCGGTGCGCGAGAATCTGGCGGTATTCATCAAGGCGGCGCGCGGGCGTGGCGAGGCGCTGGATCATGTGCTGTTTCACGGCCCCCCGGGGCTGGGCAAGACCACGCTGGCGCAGATCGTCGCGCGCGAGCTGGGTGTCGGCTTCCGGGCGACCTCGGGCCCGGTGCTGGCCAAGGCCGGCGACCTGGCCGCCATTCTGACCAACCTGCAGCCGCATGATGTGCTGTTCATCGACGAAATCCACCGCCTGAACCCGGCGGTCGAGGAAATCCTCTATCCGGCGTTGGAGGACTTCCAGCTCGATCTTATTATCGGCGAGGGGCCGGCGGCGCGCTCGATACGCATCGATCTGCCGCCCTTTACGCTGGTCGCCGCGACCACGCGGTCGGGCCTGATTACCCGGCCGCTGCGCGAACGCTTCGGCATTCCGCTGCGCATGGAATTTTATACCGAGGACGAGTTGACCATCATCGTCGAACGCAACGCCCGCCTGCTGGATGCGCCGGTTACGCCCGAGGGCGGCCGCGAGGTGGCGCGCCGCAGCCGCGGAACCCCGCGCGTGGCCGGGCGCCTGTTGCGCCGGGTGCGCGATTTCGCGACGATCGACGGGCTGCGGGAAATCGACGCCGCGGCGGCCGACAAGGCGCTGACCCGGCTGGACGTGGACAAACGCGGCCTGGACAGCATGGACCGGCGTTATCTTTCCTGCATCGCCGACAATTACGGCGGCGGACCGGTCGGGGTCGAGACCCTGGGCGCCGCGCTGTCGGAACAGCGCGATGTGCTGGAGGAAGTGATCGAGCCCTATCTGGTGCAGCAGGGTCTGCTACAGCGCACGCCGCGCGGCCGGGCGCTGACCGTTCAGGGCTGGGCCTATCTGGGCCACACTCCGCCAGTCTCCACCATCGCGCAAATGGATCTTCTGGGCGAGGGCGACGCGGAGGACGGCGATGGTTGAAGCGCCCGAGGCCGCGACCCACATAACGCCCATCCGGATCTATTACGAGGATACCGACGCGGCCGGCATTGTCTATTACGCGAACTATCTGAATTTCGCCGAGCGCGCGCGCACCGAGATGATGCGCGACCTTTCCGGCGGGATCTATGCCCGCATGCTGGCTGACGGCATGGCCTTTATCGTACGGCGCTGCACGGCGGACTATGCGGGCGCGGCGAAACTCGACGATCTTGTCGAGGTTCATTCGCGGGTGCTGCATGTCGGCGGCGCCTCGCTGAAAGCGGAGCAGATCGTCCGGCGCGACGGCGAGCGGCTGGTTGCCATGGAGGTCAAGCTGGGCTGTATCGGCCCGGACGGCAGGCCGGCCCGGATGCCGGCGGACCTGCGCGCCGTGATCGAAAAATGCGTGTGAATGCGTATAACTTTAACCGCTTGGCAACCATAAATGACGTACCCGTAACCGACCGCGATAATTCACGTGCCAACATGAAACCTCGTTCAAACAATGTGATCTGAATAATGGAAACCGAAGTCGTCAATTCTCTTGCCCTGAGTGGCTCCACCGAAGCCATCAATCTTTCTATCTGGGGCCTGTTCTGGTCTGCTCACTGGATCGTCAAATGGGTCATCATCATCCTGGTGTTCGCGTCCGTCTGGTGCTGGACCATCATCTTCGCCAAAACCAAAAAGATCCGTTGGTTGAAGAAGAACGGAGACCGTTTCGAAGAATCCTTCTGGTCCGGCGGTTCGCTGGACGATCTCTACGACCAGATCGGCCAGCGGCCGGATCATCCGATGGCCGCCGTGTTCTCCGCCGCCATGCGGGAATGGCGGCGCTCGCTAAGCCGCCGTCGGACGGGAAGTCCGATGACGGGCAGCGTGCAGGAACGCATCGACCGGGTGATGCATGTCACGATGGCGCGTGAGATGGAGCGGCTGGAGACCAACATGACCTTCCTGGCCTCGGTCGGTTCGACGGCGCCGTTCATCGGGCTGTTCGGCACGGTCTGGGGCATTATGAACAGCTTCCAGTCGATCGCGGCCTCGAAGCAGACCACGCTGGCCGTGGTTGCGCCCGGCATCGCCGAGGCGCTGTTCGCCACCGCGCTGGGGCTGGTCGCGGCGATCCCCGCGGTGATCGCCTACAACAAGATTTCCAGCGACCTGAACCGATATGCCGGCCGGCTCGATGCCTTTTCCGGCGAATTCAGTTCGATCCTGTCGCGCCAGATCGAGGAGACCGTCTGAGCCATGGGCATGAACCTTGGAAACGGGGGCAGGGCGGGGATGGGCCGCACGCGCTATCGCCCGATGGCGGAAATCAACGTGACGCCCTTCGTCGATGTCATGCTGGTGCTGCTGGTGGTGTTCATGGTGACGGCGCCGCTGCTGACCGTGGGCGTGCCCGTCGACCTGCCCAAGACCAACGCGTCACAGATATCCACCCCTGAAGAGCCCATCGTCATCACTATCGATGCGAAGAATCGGATTTATATTCAGGAGACCGTGGTGCCGCTGGAAAGTCTGGCGGCGCGGTTGAGCGCGATTACCGGCGCCAACCCGGATACCCGCATCTATGTGCGCGGCGACCGCTCTATCGAATATGGCCGGATCATGGAAGTCATGGGCAGCGTTAGTCAGGCCGGATTCAAGAAGGTATCGCTGCTGGCCAATCTGCCGGACGGCAAGTAGAATCAAGTGACGGATCTCTAAATCGATGCGTAATGCGTTCATCCTTTCGGTCCTGTTTCATATCGGCATCGCCGTTCTGGCGTTGGTCGGCCTTCCGGCCAGCGATCCCCTGCCGGTGGAGGTGGTCGTGACCATGGAAGTGGAAATCGCTGAGTTGACGGTGACGACCAGGAACCAGAAGCCGCCGCGCGAGGACGAGCCGGAGCCGGAGAAAAAAGATCCTCCCAAACCGCCGCCGGCCCCGGTGATCTCCTGGACCTCACCCCTGAACGAGCACAGCAGCGTGTT
>CBFDDT010000226.1:0-5259 GCA_965603635.1 uncultured bacterium
GATGTTCACCAAGTCGGGCATGATGGTCGGGCTGGGCGAGACCCGCGAGGAGGTTGGCCAGGTTATGGACGATCTACGCGCGGCCGACGTGGACTTCCTGACCATCGGGCAATATCTGCAGCCCACGCGCAAACATGTGGCGGTTGACCGCTTCGTGACACCCGAGGAATTCGAGGGCTATGCCGACATGGCCCGGGGCAAGGGCTTCCTGCTGGTCGCCGCCACGCCGCTGACCCGGTCGTCCTATCATGCGGGCGACGATTTCGCGCGGCTGCGGGCGGCGCGTGAGGCCGCTCGGTCCACTGGCTGAATAAGGCTTTTCATGTCGACCCATGCCGAAAAACGGGTGCTTCCTCACAGCCCCGATCATCTGTTTGACCTTGTCGCCGATATTGAACGTTACCCGGTATTCCTGCCCTGGTGCATCGGGGCACGCATTCGCAGCCGCCGGGAAAATGTCGTGGTCGCGGACCTGATCATCGGCTTCAAGGGGGTCAGGGAAAAATTCACCAGCGAGGTGACGATGGATCGCGCCGCCATGCGGATCGATGTGGTCTACCGCGACGGCCCCTTCAAATACCTCAACAATCACTGGATTTTCAACGCGCGGCCGGATGGTGGATGCGAGATCGACTTCTATGTCGATTTCGAATTCCGCTCGCGCCTGCTGCAACGGATCATCGGCATGCTGTTCAACGAGGCGGTCCGGCGGATGGTGAGCGCATTCGAGACCCGGGCCGACCAGTTATATGGTAAGAATTAACCTTTCCGCCGATCTCCCGGCTAGAGCAGCATCCGTACAAATGGAATCGCTTCCCGCGATTTCATTTGCGCGGATAAAGCTGCTCGCCCCTTTATATAGCGGGCAATTTCATCCGATTAAACTGAACCGAACCGGTTCCGTTTGATCGGACATTGCCCTAATGTCGGTTCGCTGGTGGAACGAATTTAACTCAAAATTTAGTAGAATATTAACAATACCGCGATGCCGGCAGGCCGTTGACCACCCGAGTCGCGTGTTTCCCGGCCCGATCCTGATCTGTATCTCAATACTCTAAGGCTATTGAATTACACACAAAAGACGGGATGAAACCTGTTTAATTAGGTTTGACGCTTAATTTAAGTTAGTCTGTTCAGCGGATACAGCCGCCACGGACACACCAGACTCATGCCGATCACGCCACGACAGATCCGTGCCGCCAGGGCGATGCTCGAGGTCAAGCAGAAGGACCTTGCCGCCGCGGCCGGCATTTCGCTCGCCACTCTGAACAATATCGAGCGCGGGGTGGCCGACCCGCGCAGCAGCACGCTGGCGGCAATCGAAAGAACGTTGAAGGACGCCGGTATCGAGGTTGAAGAGGATGGCCTGACCGAAGAGGTTCGGCTGCACCGCATCGCCCGGCCCAACGCCTACGACACGCTGTTCGCCAGCCAGCGCGTGCTTGAAATTATCGCTCCGGGCTCGCTGTACCACTTGGATCGTATTCTTTTTTTCGCCCGTCACAGCGTTGCCGAGGGCGCCATTGCGCCACGGATTTGCCTGCTGGTCGAAGGGCGCAGCCGCACGATACTATTCGACCTTGTTGATTTTACCGTTGAAAACGATAGCCGATCCGCGGAAGTCGCCGGTATTCTGCTGGGCTGTTACGCGTTTCATGGTGACCGGCTGTATTATCTCGACCAGGTTCTGGAAGACACCACGACGGCTGAACTGGCGGAGGCCGTCTCGCGGCTGCGTCAATTCGATTGGCGGCCCATGGAACATCCGGGCCCCTTCTTCAACAGATTCGACGATTGGGAGGAACATCTACTGGGTTTCGCCCGCCGCCCCGGCCATCCGATGCGCAACCTGGTGTCGCTGCTGGTCAATCGCCAGCAAGGCTAAGCAGAACCGCCAACGCGCGCATGACCGTGGCGCGCCGGACCTCGGCCCGGTCGCCGGGGAAGACATGGCGCTCCGCGATCGCTGATACGCCCTTCCTTGCCGCGCCGATGAACACCAACCCCACGGGCTTGTCCGGGCCGCCGCCGTCTGGGCCCGCAATGCCGGTTACCGCCACCGCGATATCGGCGCTTGAATGGGCGAGGGCGCCTTCGGCCATGGCGCGGGCGACAGGTTCGCTGACCGCGCCATGGTCGGCGATCAGCCCCGCTGGAACGCCCAGCATTTCAGTCTTGGCCTCGTTTGAATAGGTTACGAAACCGCGTTCGAATACATCCGAGGATCCCGGTATCTCCGTGAGACTGGCCGCGATCAGCCCGCCGGTGCAGGATTCTGCCGTCGCGATCTTAAGGTCCGCGGCCCTGGCGGCATCAAGAACCGCACTGGCCGCTACAATCAGGTCGTCGTTCATCCGAAGAGCCAGATGAAGGCGTAGAGGCCGGCTCCCGAGTATATCGCGGCGAAAATATCATCCAGCATAACGCCAAAACCGCCCGGGACTTCCCGGTCTGCCCAGTTTGCCGGCCAGGGTTTCAGGATATCGGCGGCCCGGAACAGGAAGAAACCGGCGATGAACAGGACCGGGTCCATTCCCGCGATCAATCCCACGGGAACGAGCAACGGGTCCGTTCCCGCGAATAATCCCACGGGGACGAGCGTCAGCCATTGGCCGGCCACTTCGTCGATCACGATCGGCCCGGCGTCCTTGATGCCGGAATGCTTGCTGTACATATCGGCGGCCCAGATGCCCACGGCAAAAGCCCCCACCGCGCAGGCCAGCAGCACCCAGGGGCCGCCATGCCACATGATGACCCAGGCGAAGGGCAGGGCGGCCGCCGAGCCCCAGGTGCCGGGGATCTTGGGCAACAGCCCCGAGCCGAACCATGTGGCGATCAGGAATGCCGGATGCCAGAATGGCAGGGTAGCGGGAATTTTTGGGTTCATAACCTTACCGTTGCAGTGGCCTGGGCGGCGATACCTTCGCCCCGGCCGGTGAATCCGAGACCTTCGGTGGTCGTTGCCTTGACACTGACGCGGTCGATGCCGATGCCGGCGACCGCTGCTACCCGGGCCCGCATGGCATCGCGGTGGGGGCCGATTTTCGGCCCCTCGCAGATCAGCGTAACGTCGAGATGCCGGATCTCCCCGCCGCGCTGTCCAACAAGTTCGGCCGCGTGACGCAGGAACAGGGATGAATCGGCGCCACGCCATTGCGCTTCGGAGGGTGGGAAATGACTGCCTATATCTCCTTCGCCGATGGCGCCCAACAGCGCATCGGTAATGGCATGCAGCCCGACATCCGCATCGGAATGTCCCGCCAGGGCTCTATCGTATTTAATTTCAACACCACAAAGCGTTACGGTATTTCCTTCATCGAACCGATGAACGTCGAAACCGCTCCCGACCCGTATATCGCCAGTTCCCAGCATGCGTTCAGCCCTCGCAAAATCGTCTTCCGTGGTGAGCTTGAAGTTATCCTCATTGCCTTGCGCCAGGGCGACCGGGAGCCCGGCGGCCTCCGCCACGGCCGCATCGTCGGTCAGCGATTGCGAGGCCAGTTTGCGGTGCGCCTCCAGGATATCCGCATAGCGGAACCCCTGGGGGGTCTGGGCCCGCCATAAGCCTTCCCGTTCCACCGTTCCCGCGACGCGCAAATCGGACGCCGCTTTCTTCAGTGTATCGGTTACGGCAACCGCGGCAATCGCCCCGGGGCTGTCAGCCAGCGCATCCAGTACACGGTCGATGGTTGCTTCGTCCACGAAGGGACGGGCGGCGTCGTGGATCAGGACTCGTTGGGGTGCCAGCGCCACCAGGGATTCCAGCCCGTTGCGGCATGATTCCTGGCGTGTCGCCCCGCCATGCACCGGCGGCGGCAACGCCAGACCGGCTGTCGACTCGGCATAAAGGTCGCCGTCGTCGGGATGGATCACCGCGCAAACAGAATCGACTCGCGGATGGTTCAGGAACGCCGCGCAGCTCCGGCGAAGCAGGCTCTGCCCCGCCAACGGCCGGTATTGTTTAGGAATTTCACCTCCGGCGCGGTGTCCACGGCCGGCGGCGACGATCAGTGCGACCGTTTCGGTCATTTACACCCGCTCTCATATCAAGAATCCGCGGCATTTTGAACAGTTGTGTCCGCCATGCCAAGGGTAAGCTTTGTCGTGGCGTAATCAGAGTTTATAGTGCGCCCGCAATGATGACGGGTTTAATTCATAATCTTGCGGCCCTGCTGTCGCTACTGCCGATCACTATCGCCGTATGGCGGGGCAGGGCGGCAAGGGACGGGCTGTTCTGGGCATTGACGGCGGTGGCCCTGGCCGGGCCGTTGGGCCTGGTCGCGGTGCGCTACGGCACGACCTGGAACAGCGGCCTGTCCGAGGTCCTTTGGGTTACGGTCTTGGTTGGTATTGTGCTGTTTGCGTTGCTATCCGCCGTGGCCGCCGAAGCCTGGCGACTCGCCGGGTTGCTGTTTCCCTACCTGATCCTGCTGGGGCTGGTCGCGACCATATGGGACCATGCGCCCGCCGCCGACGCGAGGGCTGGAACGCCCAGCGGCTGGATCCTGGTCCATATTCTGCTTTCGGTGGTCACCTACGCACTGTTGACGCTAGCCGCCATTGCCGGGCTTGCCGTGTTGTTGCGTGAGCGTGGCATGCGGTTGAAGCGCCGCGATATGCTGTCTGACATCCTGCCGTCGATCGCCGACTCCGAGCGGCTTCAGGTCCGGCTGCTGGTGGCGTCCGAGGCGATACTGGGCGTTGACGTGCTGAACGGCATGGGGATTCAGTTCCTCGAAACCGGGCAGTTGCTGGTGTTCGATCACAAGACGCTTTTTATGCTCGGTGCATTCGTACTGATCGGTGTGTTGTTGTTCGCCCACTATAAGGCCGGCTTGCGCGGAAGGCGGGCGTCGAGATGGTTTCTGGTCGCTTATCTGCTGGTAACACTCGGATATCCCGGCGTTAAATTCGTGAAGGACGTTTTTCTCGGCTGACCGGGGTTGGCAAAAAACACTTGCCGTGGCGGCTCAAACGGCGCATATCATGCACAAAATTTGTGCATAGCGACGGATCGCATAAATGATAGGCAGTAGAACTACCTGTATTCGGGCTACAGACGCCGAATTTGAGACTCCATGACCGACATCACGGAATTCCTGCCTGGCGCCGGCTCTACGCCGATAAAGGATGATCCGGATGGGGCGGCGGTGCTGAATGCCCTGCCGGATCCGGTACTTGTTATCGGCCCCGACGACGGCATTCTCTATGCCAATAACGCGGCCGAGCAACTCTTCCGCCATAGCCGGACTCATATGC
>CBFDDT010000227.1:0-5248 GCA_965603635.1 uncultured bacterium
CGGGGAAGCTGAAGGAACGCTTCAAGGGATTCCCAAGGCCACGACGGCCCTACGGGCGCTAAAAGCCCCTCTCTAGCGCCAGCCCGGAAGAGCTGGCCGGGGATGTAGTCGGGGGAGGGGCTATTTTCGCGGCTTCAGCCTTGTAACATGGCCCATCTTGCGGCCCGGACGGGATTCGGCCTTGCCGTAGAGATGCAGGTAGGCGCCCGGCTCGGCGAGGATTTCCGGCCAGGCGTCGGCCTCGTTGCCGATCAGGTTCTTCATTTCCGCGTCCGAATGCCGATCGGTCGAGCCCAGCGGCAGGCCGCAGACGATTCGCGCCAGTTGCTCGAACTGGCTGGCCGGGCAGGCGTCGATGGTCCAGTGGCCTGAATTATGCGGCCTTGGCGCCATTTCGTTGACCAGCACGTCTTCGTCTCGGGTCACGAACATCTCGACCCCCATGACGCCGATCAGGCCGATTTCCCCGGCGATATGGCGGGCGATTTCCCCAGCCTTCGCCGCTACCGCCACCGATATGTCGGCGGGCGCGATGGTGGTGTCCAGGATGTGGTTTACGTGGCGGTTCTCGACGGCCGGCCAGGTGGCGGTCTCGCCATCCTGTCCGCGGGCCACCATAACCGAAACCTCGAGCGCGAAATCGACGAAGCCCTCCAGGATACAGCTTTCCGCGCCGACCGACGCCAGTATGCCGGCCGCATCGTCGCCATCGCGCAGGGCCGCCTGGCCCTTGCCGTCATAGCCGAGACGGGCGCTCTTCAGCACCGCCGGCCGGCCGATATTTGCCTCGGCGGCTCGAAGGGACTCGATATCCGTTACCTCGGCCCAGGGCGCCGTGCCGATGCCGATGCCGTTCAGGAAGGATTTTTCCCTGATGCGGTCCTGGCAGATTTCCAGCACCCCGGCGCCGGGATGGACAGCGGTGATGGCCGCGACGCGGTTAACGGCCTCGACGGGGATGTTCTCGAATTCCAGGGTGACCACGTCCACCGAGCGGGCGAAAGCCTCCAGCGCCGCCGCGTCGTCGTAGGGCGCGCGGGTGGTCGCCGCCGACACCTGGGAAGCCGGGATATCCGACTCCGGCGCGTAGATATGGCATTTGTAGCCCAATCGCGCGGCCGCCATGGCGGTCATGCGGCCAAGCTGACCGCCGCCGAAAATGCCGATGGTGGAATTGGGCGGCAGGCGTTTGGTCATTCTTCGTCTTTCGGCTCCAGGGCGACCGAAGCGGTCTGCCGCGCGCGCCAATTTGTCAGCGCCGCTTCCACCGCCTCGTCGCCCAGCGCCACTACTGAAGCCGCCAGCAGCGCGGCGTTGATTGCGCCGGGCTTGCCGATCGCCAGCGTCCCCACCGGAACGCCGCCCGGCATCTGCACGATCGACAGCAGGCTGTCCATGCCCTTCAGTGTCTTGCTTTCCACCGGCACGCCGAATACCGGAAGGATGGTCATCGCGGCGACCATGCCCGGCAGATGCGCCGCCCCGCCGGCGCCGGCGATGATGACTTGCAAGCCGCATTCCTTCGCGGATTTGGCGTAGTCGGCCATTCGGTCGGGCGTGCGGTGGGCCGAGACGATTTTCGCCTCATGCGCAACCCCCAGCGCCTCCAGCGTTTCTGCGGCGTGGCGCATGGTCGACCAGTCGGACTGACTGCCCATGACGATACCGACGACAGGCTTGTCCGGCATGACGGCAACTCCTTTTCCGGCAAAAGAGACGGTTGGAAGCGGCGCATTATAGGAATCGGCGGCGCGGGCGCAAGGTCCACGGCCGCCTTATTTCAAACAGAAAATCAGAGTAAAAACATGATTCGATAGGGTGTTTATAGTTAATTAAAATAACTAATAAAAGTTAAAGACTTAAGTGTATGATTAACAAATAGTTACTCAATTGTGACATTTTAAAGATTAACCATTTGTTAACTTTACAGTTATTTCAATAATATTGTATAGTATTTTAATAAAACAACCGCTCAAATGCAAAGCGGCCCTTAAATCAAGGAGAAAAACAATGTCGTTCGAACAAGCAATGGCGATCACGCCCAACCCCGCATTGTCGGGTATCATCTGGGTCGTAATCCTGTCGGCGCTGCTTTACATAGCCCGGCAACCTGCGCATCAGGCGATTCTGTCCCTGACCGGCGCCTTCTACCGCGGTCTGCGGATCGGGGCGAAATCGATTCTCCGCGCCGAAAAGAACTTCTCGCTACGTAATCGCGAGGTGCTGCTGGCGCATGGGCGCGAGCAGAAGGAGCGTGTCATCGAGCGCGAATTCGAGCGTATCGAGAGCGCGGTCCGCCGCGACCTCGCCGATACGCCGGCCCTGTACCGGCGCATCAGCGAGCGCATCACAAATATCGAGGAAGACCACCAGCAGAGCGTCGACGTGCCACCCTCGCCCCCGGGTTGGGTGGATGCGGTCAAGGCGGTCTCCAATATCAATTCCAAGGGCGATCCGATGGTGGCCAAAATTCTCGAGGTCATTCACAGCTCGCTGGTCAAGGCCCATGCGGTCGCGACCGACGAGTACCGCAAGTCGACCCAGATGCGGCACAAGTTCCTGAAAAACATGATGCCGGATGTGCGCAAGCTGGAATCCACGCTGGGGCTGAGCGACAAGAACGTCTCGGAGCTGCTGCAGAAGTCGCAGGTCATCGACCGGCATATGGCGGAGTATGAGGGGATCCTGAAAAAGACCGATCAGGCGCAGCGCATGCTTTCGACCTCGGCCTTCACTCATTTCCTGATCGCAACCCTCGTGCTGGGCGTGGCGGTGGCCGGCGCCGGCATCAACTTCCGTCTGATCGCCCGGCCGATGTCTGAAATGATGGGCGGTAATGCCGTCACCGGCGGGTTGAAGGTGTCCGAGATCGGTGCAATGGTCATCATTCTGCTGGAAGTGTTCACCGGCGTGTTTCTGATGGAGGCGCTGCGCATCACCAACCTGTTCCCGGTGATCGGAACCCTGAAGGATTCGACGCGGGTCAAGATGGCATGGGCACTGCTGTTCCTGCTGACCGTATTCGCCTCGGTCGAGGCCGGCCTGGCGTTGATGCGCGAGAGCCTTGTAGAGGACGATCAAGCGACCAACGCCTTCATGCGAGGTGAAGTGGCGGTGATGGCGACCAGCGAGTCACTGCGCTGGATCATCACGGCGGCGCAAATGGGCCTTGGCTTCTTCCTGCCTTTTGTACTGGCGGTGGTGGCCATCCCGCTGGAAACTTTCTTCCACACAGCCCGTAGCGTCTTCGGCACGGCCGTCGCGGTCTGCATGCGTGGTCTGGCGGCCCTGTTGCGGGTGATCGGCGGCATGTCGCGCCAGTTCGGGTTCATGCTGGTTCATCTGTATGACTTCCTGTCGGTTGTCGGCGTTGCGGTCGATGGCGCGGTCAGGCTGGTGCGACGTCCCGGCGGCGGTGAATCTTCGAGCAGTAACAAAGCCATGCCGCGGCGTGAACCGCGCCCGGCGCTGACGAAGGAGATGTTGTGATGTTGAAATATCTGACCAGAACCGCCGCCGCCATGGCGGTCGCCCTCGGGCTCACGGCGTGCGACGATGCCGGGTCCAGCGCGCAAGGCTATTACATGCTGCTGGATACATCGGGCACCTACGCCAAGGAGCTGGACCAGGCCCAGAAGATTATCCTGGCCATCCTGATCCGGCTGGAGCCCGGCGATTCCTTCGCCGTCGCCCGCATCGACACGGGATCCTTCAGCGAGAAGGACATCGTCGCCAAGGTGACGCTGGATGACCGGCCCAGCGTGGCCAACCAGCAGAAGCGGGAATTCCAGGCCGAAATGGCCGCTTTCATCAAGAACGTGAAGCCATCCCAGTATACCGATGTCACCGGCGGTATCCTGCAGGGCAGCGAGTTCCTGACGGAAAAAGGCACCGGCCGGAAGACCATCGTCATCTATTCCGACCTTCAGGAAGAGCTGGCGAAGGGCTTCAAGCGCAAGGGTATCGAGTTCGAGCTCAAGGATTTCCGTGTCGTGGCGCTGAACGTCACCAAACTGCGCTCCGACAACCGCGACCCGCGCGAATACAAGCAGCGCCTGATCGACTGGCAGGCCCGCGTCGAGAAAGGTGGCGGCGCCTGGGACGTCATCAACAATCTCGAGAATATCGAGGAACTGATGCCGGGGTGAACGGCAGGGGCAGGGAGGCCCCTACCGGGGGAGCGGCCCGTCACCGGGAAACCGGTGGCGGGCCGTTTTTATTGGTTCAGCCCTGGGCCGAACCCGTCGAGTGGCTCTCGTAGAACTGCTCTTCCTTGGAGACCCGGTGCTTGGGCGCCGGATCATTGCTACGCCAGTAGTTGGACGCCGCCGCGACACCGCTGCCGGGCTGGACCTTGACGCCGACATCGAGCATCGCCATTTCCGCGCCGGCGATCGCGCCCATCAGCATCAGCTCGTTGAGGTCGCCCAGATGGCCGATGCGGAACAGCTTGCCCGCGACCTTGCTGAGGCCCGCGCCGAGCGCCAGATTATAGCGCCGGAATGCCACGTCGATAACATGCGCGCCATCGATGCCTTCGGGCAACATCACCGCGCTGACCGTGTCGGAATTCCACTTGGCCTCCTTGGCGCATAGCTTCAGCCCCCAGCCATCGATTACCGCGGCCCGTACGCCCTCGGCCAGGTAGTGATGGCGTGCGATGATGTTGTCGAGCCCCTCTTCGTCGATCAGGTCGAGCGCCTCGCGCAGGCCATAGAGCATGGGCAGCGCCGGCGTGTAGGGGAAATAGCCGCCGGGATTATGCTTGATCATGTCGGCGAGATCGAAATAGCAGCGCCTCGATTTTGCCGTTTCCAGCGCCTTCAGCGCCTTCTGGCTGGTCGCCAGGATGCCAAGGCCGGCCGGCAGCATCAGGCCCTTCTGCGAACCGCTGACGGCGAGGTCGACGCCCCATTCGTCCATCTCGAAATCGATGCTGGCCAGCGAGCTCACCGCGTCCACGGCCAACAGGGCCGGATGGCCGGCGCCGTCCATGACCTTGCGCAGCCCGCCGATATCGCTGGTCACGCCGGTGGCGGTTTCGTTGTGGCAGGCCAGGACCGCCTTGATCTCGTGGTTCTTGTCGGCCCGCAGGATTTCATCGGCGCGCTCCAGCGGCACGCCCTCGCCCCATTCGACTTCCACGGCGATAACGTCGAAGCCAAGGCGCTGCGCCATGTCGATCCACAGATGGCTGAACTGGCCGAAACTGAATGCCAACACTTTGTCGCCCGGCGACAGGGTGTTG
>CBFDDT010000228.1:0-5244 GCA_965603635.1 uncultured bacterium
GGGGCATCGCGCCGCGGACCGCGCCTGCCCAGTGGGTCGCCGCGCGTCATCAAATGGATCATTATCAGCAATCCTTGGTATTGCTCTGGCCCGAATCGGGAATATGGTTATGTACAAGACACCTGACTTGCTTTCATCGCTGGATTCCGGCGCGACGGCGCGTGTTCGCGACCCCTTGCTGCGCCGGTTTGCCGACGCTGACGAAATGATTTCGGCGCTGGAGCCCAGCTATCCGATCTATTGCCTGCGCCCGCATGTGCTGGCCGACAATGCCCGGCGGTTTATCGACGGATTTCCGGGGCGCGTCATGTATGCGGTGAAATGCAATCCGCACCCGGCCGTGCTGCATCATTTGTTTGAGGCGGGAATCGAGCATTTCGACACCGCGTCGCTGCCCGAAATCGCGCAGGTGCGCGAGGCGCATCCCAAGGCAGAAGCCTATTTCATGCATCCGGTGAAATCGCGCGCGGCGCTGTTGTCCGCGGCCGAGGTCTACGATGTGCGCCATTACGTGATCGATCATGCCGATGAGCTGACCAAAATTCTTGAGGCCGTGGGGCGGCGCGATATCGCGGTGCTGGTTCGGCTGTCGACGCCGGGCGGCAACGCGCTGTTCGAACTGTCCGAGAAGTTCGGCGCGGCCCCGGCCGAAGCGGTGGAACTGCTGCGCGCCGTGCATGAGGCGGGGCTGGAAACCGGCCTGGCCTTTCATGTGGGCTCGCAATGCGGCGAACCGGCGGCCTGGCGCACGGCGCTGGATATCGCCGCCCAGGTGATCGGCGTTGCCGGCGTGCCGATCCGCTATCTCGATGTCGGCGGCGGTTTCCCGGCGGCCTATTCCAACCATGAAGTGGCGCCGCTGGAGGACTTCTTCGCCGTCATTCGCGAGTGTCTGGCCAAGATGCCAATCGGGCCCGACTGCGTCGTCATGTGCGAGCCGGGCCGCGCGCTGGTCGCCGATGCGCTGTCCCTGGTGGTCCAGATTCAGCTGCGCAAGGGCGATGCGCTCTATATCAACGACGGTATCTTTCACAGCATGTCGGAACCGGCCGCCGCCGGCGTGCAACTGCCGGCCCGGCTGATCCGCCCGGGCGGCGGCGTGGCGCCGGGCATGGTGGAATTCACCATATTCGGCCCGACCTGCGATTCGACCGACCTGCTGCCCCATAGAGTCGCGCTGTCCACGGACGCGGCCGAGGGCGACTGGATCGAATTCGGCCAGATCGGCGCTTATTCGAATTCCATGGCGACCCGGTTTAACGGCTTCACGTCGGAAACCTTCGTAAGCGTGGACGCCCCGGCGTTTATACCGGTGCGTGGGGATTAAAAAATAACCGGATTCGATCGGCGCGACTGATTCACGTCAATGCGCCCGATGCGCAAGTGTGAGCCTTATACAGGCCATCCAAATCATGTCGCGGGCCAAGGCGCGCAGGTTCCACATGTGGCGTACCGTCAGAATACTGGTGATCGTGATAACGGTGGCTCTGGCCGGCTGTGCCAAATGGGCGCTGGAGCAGGTGCAGCCCGATGTCTTCCTCGCACCGGAGGAAGTGCTGGCGGCTGCCCGTGCGGGGGACGCCAGGGCGGCGTTCGTTGCCTACCAGCAGGCGACTATAAACGCGGAACGCCGAAAGTGGATTTGCATTGCGGCGAACATGGATTTTCCCGAGGCGCAGGCCGAGATCGCGCAACTCCACTGGCACTCATTCTGGGATGATCCACCCAGCCCCTTCGGACACGATAAATACAAGGCCTATATTTGGACGATCATAGCAATCCACAGGCGCGAGCCCGTCGAGGATATGGAAAAACGACTCGGCTGGGTGATCCCGGAAGGTGAGCGATGGCGGGCGATGCTGCTGGCAGTTTCCTGGAGGCCCGACCCGAGTCAATGCGAAAACATGGAATATTCTGAATATTTCAGCATTGTCCCGGTTGCGGGGAGCTCCCCCACGCCGGAGGAAGTGCTGGCGGCGGCCCAGGCCGGGGACGCCAGGGCGGCGCTTCTTGCCTACCGGCAGGCGACTACGGACGCGGAAAGCCGAAAATGGATCTGCATAGCGGCGAACAGGGGCCTTCCCGAGGCGCAGACTGAAATCTCGCGGCTCCACTCGCGGTCTCTCGGGGACCCGCCCAGCCCCTTCGCGCACGACCTGAACAAGGCCTACATCTGGTCGGTCATTGCAGTCCATGGGCGTCTGCCCCTGGACGAGGCTGAACGACAACTCGGCTGGATGGTCACGGAAGGTAAATGGCGGGCGATGGCGCTGGCGGTTAGCTGGAGGCCCGATCCGAGCCAGTGCGAGAACATCGAAGATTCGGAATATTTCAGCATTGCCCCGGTTACAGGGGTCGAAAAATCATTCTGAGTGTCCCAGCACCGGTTCGTCGGGCGTTACTCCACCGCCCGACGTTCCGGCAGGGTGTCGTAGATCAGCGCGGCCAGGCACAGCAATCCCGCCTCGGGTGTTCAGGCCGGCATATCCTTCAGCCAATGCCGGGGCCACAGCGGCCAGCGTTCCACATGCAGGAGCCTTCGAAGAGGCGGGATGAAAACGATCATAATCAGCCCGATCGAGAACAGACACCACACAACAGGCCATTCATTGGAGTTGTCGGTTAAGAGCTGTGCCAGCGCCGGTCCCATCAGGAAATGGAAAAGTGTGAACCGCCACGAACCGTACAGGGCCGGGAGCCAGAATGCGGCCAACGCATATGTCGGAAACCCGATACTGCCGAAGAAGGGATAGCCGATCAGGGAATTGATCAGGCCGTTATACGGAATGTTCCACGCGATGTGCCAGTTTCCCGATGCAGCGCATAGCTGCGCCCCACACAGCGGCAGGCTGACTTCGCAGATTCCAGCCCAGGCAAAGGGATATAGTTGGACTAGCATGCCGATTGTGGCTGCAAAACATAAGCCGTAGGCCCAGGGGGCTATTCTATCCCTGACCGGCTTGGGAACAAATTGCAGAGAAAGGGCATTGATAAAAAACGGCTGGAAAGCGATGTGGAAATATCCCAGTAGCGTTATAACCTGATTGGCGGGGCTCGCGCAGTCATTGATAAACAGATATGAAGCAGCTTGCAGAACTTCCATAAGGGTGAAATATCCGAAAGCCATCCAGATCGCGGGCGGCTCCTTCTTCACCAACGCATAGGCCGTTGCGCCAATACCGATTGCTGCTACCGCTGTCGATGCTTCACCACTCCAGCACATATCCGATCATACTCCGCATTATTCGTTCGACACCACCGCCCGACGTTCCGGCAATGTGTCGTAGATCAGCGCGGCCAGGATGATCGCCGCGCCCAGCAGGGCCATCCGCGTGGGTTCCTCGCCGATGAAGGCCCAGACCAGGATTGGCCCGACCACCGTTTCCCCCATACACAGCAGCCCCGCCTCGGCGGACTGTATATGGCGCACGCCGCGGGTGAACATCCAGGTGCCCAATCCCATGGCGACCAGCCCGATAAGCATGAGATAGGGGATGTCCGCGGCGGCCACGGCCAGGGGGTCGGTCAGGAATATGGCGATAACCGCGATGACGATTCCGGCCATGGCGTTGGACGGCATCATGTCCACCGGCTTGCCGTCGCGCAACGGGGCGGCGCGCAGGGCGACGATATTGACCGCGAAGCAGACCCCCGTCGCCAGCGCGAACAGGTCGCCCGCCAGTTGGACGCTGCCCAGCGAATCGGAGACCATGGTCAGCACCCCGCCGAAGGCCAGGAACATCGCCAGCCAGGTGCGCCGGCGCAGATGCTCGCCCAGGAAAATCCTGCCCAGCAGCGCGGCGATCAGGGGCGCGATGGCCAGCAACACCACCGTGTTGGCCACCGTCGTGCGGTGCAGCGACAGGATATAGCCGCTATAAGCCAGCGTCATGGAGGTCACCGCGATCAGCCCGGGCCACCCGGTATCCAGGATGCTGCGCAGGAAGTTGCGGCCATGCTCCAAGGCCACCCAGGCGACCATCACGACCGTCATCAGCGCGCCGCTCCAGAACAGGACCTGCCATTCGTCGGCGCTGACCAAGCGCACCCACAACGGTTCCGCCCCCCACATGATGGCGGCGGTCAAAACCAGCAATATGCCGCGCGTGCGATCCGTCATAAATTTTCCCCAATCCGGCAATGGCGGTTGCCAAACCGGCCCCCGGCGACTTCAATACGCCGGGAGACTAAACGCTTCCTGTTCGGCTGGCACGGAGAATTGTAGACAATGCCAATGACGCAGAAATATATTCCCTGCCTCGGTCCCCAAGGCTTCCATAAGGTCGCCTATACCGAATGGGGGGCGGCGGAGGGCAAGTCGACGCTGGTCTGCGTTCATGGCATGACCCGCAATTCCCGCGATTTCGACTATCTTGCCGCCGCCATGGAAGACCGCTACCGCGTCGTCTCGATGGACGCGGTCGGGCGGGGAATGAGCGATTGGCTGGCGGATTATCTCGGTTATGGGTACGCGCGATATCTGGCTGACGCGGCGGCGCTGATCGCGCGGTTGGATGTGGAGGCGGTGGACTGGGTCGGCACCTCGATGGGCGGGCTGATCGGCATGATGCTGGCGTCGCGGCCCAACAGCCCGGTCCGGCGTCTGGTGCTGAACGATATCGGCCCCTTCATCCCCAAGGCCTTCCTGGGGCGTATCCGTTCCTATGTCGGCGCGGACCCGCATTTCGCGGATATCGGGGAACTGGAGGCTCATATCCGGAAAATTCACGCCAGCTTCGGCCCGTTGAGCGACGAGGAATGGCGCCATTTGGCGGCCCACAACGCAAGGCCCTTGGAAGGCGGCGGCGTCGGGCTGGCCTACGACCCGGCAATCGCGAAGGCCGCGTTCAGCCCGGATGGGCCGGAGGATGTGGAGATGTGGGATATCTGGGAACAGGTGAAATGCCCGGTCCTGGTGCTGCGCGGGGCCGAGAGCGACCTGCTGTTGCCGGAAACGGTGGAACGCATGAAGGCCAGCGGCCCCGGTTGCGAGTCGGTGGATATCCCCGGCTGCGGCCATGCGCCGTCGCTGATGCCCGCCGACCAGATCGCCATCGTGAGGGATTGGCTTGCACGATAAAGGCACGCAGGCGGGTATGGACTTCTCGGCCTTCCGGGCCCGCGCGCCCTGGTGGGGCGGTGACCTGCAGACCCTGCGCAATAACGTCCTGCGCAAGCTGGGGGCGAAGTTCGATTTCCCCGGCGCGCGACTGACGCTGGACATTGGCGACGACAGCGGCGACC
>CBFDDT010000229.1:0-5226 GCA_965603635.1 uncultured bacterium
AAGCCGGCGGAATGCCTGCTGGATTTGGTTTCCAGGGAGAGCTTTGACCTTGTGATCATTGGCTCGCCCCGGCCGAAGGGAACGCCGGGCTACCGCTCGCGCATGAAAATGGAAACTCTTGTCCGGGAACTACGGGTCCCGCTGCTTGTCATCCCCCACCCCGACCGATGAAGGAAGAAGCGCATATGGCCGGCGCCGATCCCGGCAAGGAAGACGGCCAGGACGCCGCCTGGGTGACGATCGAAACTCCACTGTCCGCCGATGCGCTGCTGGCCTTTTGCCACGAAGACATCGAGCGCCTGTTTCGCATCAACTCCATGTTACGGTTCGAGGAATGGCGCCAGGTCGCGGAAAACGAACATCATGTCCATCTGCGGAACCTTGTGAATGACAGGGAACTGGAGGCCGGCCTGCATGTGGAGATGCTGGCGGACGGCCTCCGCGTCACATACGACAATGGCCTGAAAACCGCGACCATTTTCCGGGTCGAAGCGGCGAACGGCAGCGCGCAACTGGTCGTGACCGACGATTATTCCGGCACGCCGGTTGAGGAGCGCGCGGCCCGCACGGATGAAGTGGACCCGAGTCTGGTTCAATGGGGCCACGATCTGCATCGCTATCTGGCCAGATGGAACCGCTGGTCCCGCCTGGCTCCCTGGCGCTGGTACATGAACCGCTTCTGGCAGCCCATGACCCCGCTGGCGCGCCGGGTGGTATTCCTGCTGATCGTCATCACGGCGATGGAGTTCGCAGTGTTTTTGATGGTTTTGTCGATCTTCGTGCTGGAACTGGATAAATGGGTGGGGCTGTGAGAGGCCGTCAGGATCGTTCGTTTTCGCTGTCTATGTTCAGGACAAATGTTCGGGTGGCCTGCGGAACGCGACTGCCAGGCGGTTCCAGGCATTGATGGCCATTATCGCATAAGTCAGGTCCACCAGTTCCTTCTCGGTGAATTCCCGCCGGGCCTCTTCATAAACATCATTCGGCACATGGGTTTCGGCTACCAGGGTGACGGCCTCGGCCCAGGCCAGCGCGGCGCGCTCGCGCGCGCTGTATGAGGGCGCCTCTCGCCAGGCGGAAAGCATATGGATTCGGTCGTCGGCTTCGCCCAGTTTTTGGACTTCATCGACATGCATGGCCAGGCAGAATGCGCAGCCATTAATCTGCGAAGCGCGGATTTTCACGAGTTCCAGCAGTGGCTGTTCCAGTCCGCTGCCCCCGACATAGGCCTCCAACCCCAGCATTGCCTTGTAACCGTCGGGCCCAACCTTGCGCGCATCCAGTCGCTGTTCCATCTTCATTCCTCATGCAGATTCCGCCAGCGCCTACCATATAACGGTGCTCGTTATGGCTCCATACCCGAAACCGACTATGCTATAATACCAGCCGGGGGTTAGACAGGAGCTGCCCATGTTCAGGAAAATCGTCGCCGCGACTTGCCTGCTCGCGGTCATTGCCTTCGCCGCGCCGGCCGACGCGGACGGATACCGCCACGGCCGCTGGGGCGGCCATGGCCATTACTACAGCCAGAAACATTACCGCCATGACGGCGCCGCCGTTTTTGCCGGCGGGTTGCTGCTCGGCGCCTTGATCGGGCACCTTGCCGCGCCGCCACGCGCGGTCTATGTGGCGCCGCCGCCGCAGCCCGTATGGCGCGACTGCCGAACCATCTACGGCACCGGCCATGTCAACGGCCGGATGGCGGAATATTCGGGAACCGGCTGCTATGACGCGTACGGCAATCTATACGCCATGCCGGGCAGCGAAAGGTTCCTGCGGTATCTGGATTAGGCGGTCGCGGCGTCCGGCGCACACCCGCCGACGGCGATAATCGGGGCCATTGCACCGGAACGGCCCTGGCAGCCGGCCTTTCGCAGTCCGGAGGCCGATTTTTTCGGCGACTATACATTTTGCGAAATTGTGGGTCCGGATGCCCCCTGCCAGTCCGGCATTATCCGGTTTGGTCTGTATCTGCAGACTCCCGAAACGGATTATCCAATGCATCATCACGCCGCTATCGAGCACTACTATGTTCTTTCGGGCGAGGCGGACTGGCAGCGCGGCGAGGGCGCTTATTTGTCCCAACCGCCGGGACGGCACATCAAGCATGATTCCTTCGAGTGGCATGCCATGAAAACCTTTGCCGAGCCGCTTCTGGCCATGTGGCTGTGGACCGGCGATATCGATATCGCCACCTATCGCATGTTGCCCGGCAAGCCGGGCCTCTGACCGAATCACGCCGGACCGGCCATCGGTCAGCGGATCGTGCGTTCCGCCGGGAATATTGCCGATATCTTTGTTCCCGGGCCCTGTTTGCTTTTGCAACAGGCCCCATTACCGTCGCCGCCGGCAACGATTTATCGGCACAAAATGTCAAGGAAGGAATGGTGCGCCCGACAGGACTCGAACCTGTGACCCCCAGATTAGGAATCTGGTGCTCTATCCAGCTGAGCTACGGGCGCGTGATTTCGGTATATAGCCCATCCCCTCGCCATATTCCATACACCACGGTGCGATTACTTCAGTGTTTTGAAACGCTCGGTCGCGGCGACCAGGGCGGCGGTGATGCCCGGCTCCATCGCAGAGTGGCCGGCATCGGCAATTATCTCGTACCGCGCGGTGGGCCATGCGGCGGCCAGTTGATCGGCGACGTGCGGTGGACAGACCATGTCATATCGTCCCTGCACGATCACGCCTGGAACGGCCGCCATGCGCCGCGCACCGGCCAGCAACGCCCCGTCATGCAGGAAGCAATCGTGAACGAAGTAATGCGCTTCGACCCGCGCCAACGCCAGGGCGGCCGGATGGTCTTCCTTGTGAATAGCTACATCGTCGCGCGGGATCAGGGCCGAACAGGCGGTCTCGTACCGTCGCCAGGCCAGCGCCGCGGGCATGTGAACGGCCGCATCTGGGTCGGTGAGACGGCGATGGAAACCAGCCAGCAGGTCATCTCGCTCAGCGGGCGGCAGATGCCCGGCGAAGGCCCGGCCGGCTTCGGGGAAAAAGCGCCTCATGCCGTCGAAAAACCAATCTATTTCCGCGCGAGAGCCCAGGAAAACGCCACGCAGGATCAATCCATGGCAGCGCTCGGGATGGGACTGGGCATAGGCCAGCGCCAACAGTGCCCCCCACGATCCACCAAAAATCAGCCAGCTTTCGATCCCGCGATCCCTGCGCAGCGCCTCGATATCGGCGACCAGCGCGTCAGTGGTATTATCGGCGACTTCCGCATGCGGGGTCGATCTGCCGGCGCCTCGCTGGTCGAACAGAATAATGCGATAATGGGCGGGATCGAAAAAACGACGGGCCGAGGCGGCAATGCCGGCGCCGGGTCCGCCGTGCAGGAACAGTGCCGGCGCGCCTTCCGGATTACCGCATTCTTCCCAATACAGTTCATGCGGCGAACCGACCGCCAGACGACCGTGCACATGGGGCTCAATTTCGGGGTAGAGCCGGTTGCGGGAAATATCAGGATGTGCGTGGTTCATCATAGAGCTTTGATATCAGTTATCCAGAATTTCGATCTGTTCCGGATGGGTTGCTTCGATCATAGGGCCATTATACTCATCTAGCCAGCCGCGTACGCGCACGGTCCGGCCTTTTAGCGCCAGCAGATCGAAACCGGCCGCCTCGAAGACCTTTCGGGGGCGTTTTCCCACCTTAATCGTAAAATCGCTGCGCCAGTCCGCGCCGAAATTCAAATAGACCGTTCCCCGTACGTCGGCGACATCCACAACCCGGCCCTCAACCAGCTGAAATCCGCCAATATCGCGGGCGAGGGCGTCGGGCGCGCGAACCGCGTACCAATCGTTGCCCCAGATGCCGGTACTTTTACTCCTGGCGCTGCCTTCGGCCGCCAGCATTTCGGCCACGACGGCGCGGTTGTCGGGGAAGCTGTATACCCGCGCCATGCCCGCCGACAGAAGTTCTTTCTGGATCCAGGTTTCATCGTCGAGAAACAGATGCGCCAGCCGCCGTCCATGCCGGTCGACCCGCTGACCGCCATAGGCCAGGGCCACCTTCCGGTCCAGCACCAGTGCCTCCAGTACCGATTTGGATTCGTCGGCCAGTGGCCATTTTTTGAAATTCTTGCGCCCCAGCGGCAATTTCGGCGCCTGGATACCGACCAGCCGTACCTGCCAGCCATCGTCCAGCAGTACCGTATCGCCATCGACTACCTCGATGACCCTGGCCCGTTCCCCGGGCTCCAGACGCGCCAGCACGCCGTCTGTCGCCGCATGTGACGCGGTGTACGGGATGGCGGCCATTGTTACCGCCAATAATATCATGGCTCGTTGGAAAAGAGGCATTTTCGAACCTTCGTGGTAAATTTCCGGCTTGCACAATCGCTTGGAGAAGCCAATTCTTAACAATAACCCCCTATAGTGCCGCGGGTGAGAAGAAAATGGCTCTGACGCGACGACATTTCTGCGGTCTTTCCTGTTCTGCCCTGGCTGCCGGCCTGGCGGGATGCGCCTTCAATCCGGCGACCGGCGGGCGGAACTTCATGCTGGTTTCCCGGTCGCAAGAAAAACAGATGGGCAAGGACGCCCATCCGAAACTGATCAAGGAATTCGGCGGCGTTTATAATGACCCCCGTGTTACGGGCTATGTAGAATATCTCGGCCGAAAGCTCGCGGCCGTCACTGAAACACCCAGCGAAGAATTCACCTTCACCGTGCTGGACAGCCCCATCGTCAACGCCTTCGCCACACCGGGCGGCTATGTTTATATCTCGCGCGGACTGATGGCGCTGGCAGAAAGCGAGGCCGAATTGGCGGGTGTAATCGGGCACGAGCTGGGCCATGTAGTGGCGCGCCACGGCTCGCAACGGATGAGCAAGGCCACCGTCGCCGGCGTGTTCAGCGGTTTATTGGGGTCGGGTAGGGTCGGGCAGGCGGTCGGCGGCCTGTACCTGCGCGGCTTCTCACGCGATCAGGAGTTGGAGGCCGACCGTCTGGGCGTGCGTTACATCAGCAACGCCGGCTATGACCCGGACGCAATGATCAGCTTCCTGTCAAAAATGGGCGCAAACAGCCGCCTGCAGGCGCAGGTTGTCGGGCGCGACCCGGAAGATCTGGACGAGCGCGATATCATGTCTACCCATCCGCGCACCAGGGAACGGGTGCGGCAGGCGGTGCAACTCGCCGGCGCCCGCGGGGGTCACGGCACGATAGACCGCGACGGCTATTTGCAGCGAATCGACAGCATGATCTATGGCGATTC
>CBFDDT010000230.1:0-5187 GCA_965603635.1 uncultured bacterium
ATGGGGACGCGAACGTACGCCGGGCGGCCCTCGATGCGCTGCCAAAGGTGGCGCGTACGGGTACGCATGTGCTGGCCTTCGCCGGTTATGTGGAGACGGTGCGTGGCTGGGGCCGGGCCTTGAGGCGTGGCGTCGCGGGCTGGTTCACCGGCATGGAGTCCGAGCGGCTCGCGTTGCAGGCGGTCAAGTACCGTCAGCGCGAGGGCTGGGCGCTGCGCGACCTTCTGCGTCTCGCCCATCCGCTGACCGACAACCTTGCCAACCGTGCGCTGTTCGACTGGATCGCGCATCCCGAGAACGGCAAGGCAATCGCCAACGCGCGTGAAGCAGCGCCGTTGATCGATGGCCTGTACCGTCTGCGCGATGCAACGTCGGTGCGGCAGGCCGCGGATCTGATCGTCAAGTACTCGCTGCCGCGCGAGGCTGTTCCGACCGAGTTGCTCAACGAGCGTGAGGTCTGGGATGCGCTTCTGGTGGCGATGCCGATGACGGCGATGGTCCGCAGCCTGGGCAAGATGTCGGCCGTGGGGCTGATCGCGCCGGGTTCGGCGGCCGCGACTTATGTCGCGGGACGCCTGACCGACGCGGAACAGCTCCGTCGTGCCCGCATGCATCCGGTGCAGATCCTTCTGGCGCTGCGTACCTACACGCAGGGCCGGGGTGCGCTGGGTAGCCTGACCTGGGCGCCGGCGCCGGTGGTGTCGGACGCGCTGGATCAGGCCTTCGACCGGTCGTTCGGATTCGTAACGCCCACGGGCAAGCGGATCCTGGTGGCGGTCGATGTGTCGGGCTCGATGCATTGGTCGGCTTGTGCCGGTTCCAAGGTACTGAACTGTCTGGAGGCCGGTGCGGCGATGGCGATGTCCTTCGTGCGTGTCGAAGACCAGGCGCATGTCATTGCCTTCGATACCGGGGCGCGTGCCGTCGGTGTGTCCAGGCGCCAGCGTCTGGATGACGTGACGCGTACGTTCAGCCAGTGGTCGGGCGGCACCGATGTCGCCCAGCCGATGCGGTACGCATTGGACCAGGGCCTCATGGTGGACGCCTTCGTGGTGGTCACCGATAACGAGACCTGGGCCGGCAATCAGCATCCGGTGCAGGCGCTTGCCCGCTACCGCAAGCAGGTCAACCCGGAGGCCAAGGCCGTCGTGATGGCCTGTTCCGCAAATGGCGGATCGGTGGTGCCGGACGACGATGCCCGTGCAATGGGTATCGCCGGTTTCGACGCCGCCGCGCCGCGGATCGTCAATGACTTTCTGCGGACGTAAAGCATGAGTAGTCGGGGGATATCCGGGGGGATGTCCCCCGACGAACTCCGCGCCACTGGTGAACGCCTGTGGGGGCGGTGGGGATGGCAGACCCGCATGGCCGAAGCCTTGCGGGTCGACGGAAGCACCGTGAGACGCTGGCTGTCTGGCGCTTCCACCATCCCCGGCCCGGCGGAAGTGGCGCTGGAACTGCTGCTGAAGGAGGCGGCGCGGACGGAACGAAAGCCCTGATGCCGTACGCGTCAAGACCCGGCGATTGACGCTCGTCCTTATTGCGTAGAGAATCGGCAAATGGCGGAAAACGATCTTATTGCGGCACATAAGCACTGCAGCAACCATCGCGACGAGATCGAAGCGAGCGAAATCTGCGGATGTTTTTTCTGCCTGGAAATTTACCAACCCTCCGAGATCACTCGGTGGATCGACGGTCCCAACCTGCCCGACCTAACCGCGGTGTGCCCGGAGTGTGGTATCGACTCGGTCATCGGGTCAGCGTCCCGCTACCCGATTTCGATGGATTTCCTGCGGAAGATGAAACGCCACTGGTTCGGCGTGTGAACGATCGTCCAGACGACACATACTTAGCCGAAAAAGAGGCTGGACCATAGGGAAGTCCGATTTATTCTAATCTTCGACAAGACCCAGATAGGTCTTCCTGACCAGATCGTTGCCCCGCAATTCCGACGCCGGCCCGTGCAGGGCGACATTGCCGGTCTCCAGAACATAGCCGCGATCGGCCAGCGACAGCGCAAGGCGCGCATTCTGTTCGACCAGGACCACGGTCCTGCCTTCCGCATGTACGTCGCGAATGATGCGGGCGATTTCCTGACACATGATCGGCGAAAGCCCGAGCGAGGGTTCGTCCATCACGATCAGCTTCGGGCTTGCCATTAGCGCGCGGCCCATCGCCAGCATCTGCTGCTCGCCACCGCTCATCGTTCCCGCGAGTTGCGTCACCCGCTCCTTCAGGCGCTTGAAATGCCGGAAGACGTCTTCCAGGTTCTTCTCCGTCTCCGCCTTGTCGCGGCGCAGATAGGCGCCCATCTCGAGGTTTTCCAGAACGGTCATCTGCGGGAAAATCCGGCGCCCCTCGGGGATATGCGCGATCCCGCGCCGGGTGATTTCCTCCGGCTGCACGCCGTCGATGCGCTGGCCCTCGAAACTGATCCGACCGGTGCGGATCGGCTCCAGGCCTGAAATGGCGCGCAGGGTCGTGCTCTTGCCGGCGCCGTTGGCGCCGATCAGGGCGACGATCTCGCCTTCATGGACCTCCAGATCGACATTCCTGATGGCGACGACCTTGCCGTAATGTACCGAAACACCTTCAAGAATCAGCATCGAACTCATCCGTTCCCAAATAGGCGTCGATGACGACGGGGTTGTCCTTGATCTCGTCCGGCAATCCCTCGGCCAGCTTTTTCCCGAAATCGAGCACGGTTATCGTCTCGCAGAGTCCCATCACCGTTCGCATGTCGTGTTCAACCAGCAGGACCGTAACACCGCGCTCGTCCCGGATCTTGCGGATCAGTTCGGTCATCAACTGCGTTTCGGCCGAGTTCATCCCGGCGACGGGTTCGTCCAGCATCAAAAGCTTCGGCTCCGTCGCCAGCGCCATGGCGACGTTCAGGATGCGCTGGTGGCCATGGGCCAAATTTGCCGCCAATTCGTCGCGGACATCGTCGAGATGCAAGAATTTTACGATTTCTCGGGCCTTTTCGTCCGCTTCGCGGTCGCTGCGCTGCGACCCGCCGAAGATAGCCCCGAAAAACGACGTGTCCGCATGCAGATGCCGCGCAATCGCGATGTTTTCAACCACCGTATATTTCGGGAACAGGGCGACGCGCTGGAAGGTCCGCACGACGCCCAGCGCCGCGATCCTGCTAGGCCGCATGCGGGAAATTTCGGCGCCCTGGAACGTGATGCGCCCCGCCGATGGTTTGTAGAGGCCGCTTACCACGTTGAAAAATGTCGTCTTGCCGGCTCCATTGGGGCCAATGACGCCGCGTATCTCGCCCTCGCGCACGGAAAGGGAAACCCCGTCCAGCGCCAGCAGGCCGCCGAACCTCTTGCTAACCGAATCGACGGTGAAGAATTCCATCAGCCGCCCCCGCCGTTTCTGCCGACGATACGCGTCTTCACCTGCTCGTAGATCCGCTCGAGGCCGCCGGGCAAGATCGTCAGGAACATGATCAGTATCCCGCCGAACAGCAACGGGCGCCACTCATGCAGCGGCCGCGCCCACTCGAAAATAAGGGTCATCACGGCCAGGCCGGCCAGCGGGCCCCAGAAGGTTGCGTTGCCCCCGACGACGATCCAGATAATCAGATAGACCATCGTCTCGATGTCGAAATTATGGGGGTCAATGGCCTCCAGCCGGTGCGCCAGCAGGGCGCCCGCGATGCCGGCGAAGAACGCGGCGACGACGAACGCCTTGGCGCGGTAGTTGAAGACGTGGATGCCGATGCTTTCGGCCAGATCCTCGTCCAGATAGATCACCTTCCAGGCCTTGCCGATCCGCGATTTGTCCAGCCTGTACAGGATCGCCAGACAGACAACCACGATGGCCAGGGTCATGAAGTAGAAATTGATGGAATCGTAGAAATCGATATCGCCGATCTCGATGGTCGGGATGCCGATCATGCCGCGCGGGCCGCCGAACGGGTTATGGAACTTGATCCACACATGGCGGATGAACTCGCCGATCGCGAAGGACGCGATGAATATGCCGAACCCCTTGGTGCGCAGCAGCGGAAAGGCAACCATTACCCCGACCGCCGCGGTCGCGACACCGGACATCGGCAGGGTCAGCCAGAACGGCCAGTCGAGATATTTCGCGAAAATCCCGGTGCTGTAGGCGCCGCAGCCCATAAAGATGACGTGCGAGAGCGTCCAGTCGCCCGTCGTCGTGACCACACGGTAGCTGGCGATGAGGATGGCATTGATGCAGAACAGGATCAGCAGTTCGAGATGGTACTCGCGCAGCATGAAGGGGGCGGCGACCATCACCGCGAAGGCCGCCATGACAGCGACGGGTTCCAGCCCGATCCGGCTAAGCCTTGACATTGCCCAGCAATCCCGTCGGTTTGACGATCAGGACCAGCGCCATGAACAGCACTCCAACCATGCTGGCCACGACCGCGTCGTAATAGGTGGTCACGAACGTATGGATGAAACCCAGCAGGAAGGACGCCAGCAATGCGCCTTCGATGCTTGCCATGCCGCCGACGATAACCACGATGAACGCCGTTATAACGTAAGAATGTCCCATATAGGGCGTCACCGGGGCGACCGGCGCCATCAGCGCGCCGGCAACCCCGGCAAATCCGCCCGATAGCGCCATGGCGAGCGCGGTCATCCTGTTAAGGCTGACGCCCTGCAACTGGGCCGCTTCGGCATCTTGGGCGCAAGCCCTGAGCGCCTTGCCGGCTCGCGCGCGGTGCAGGAAGAGCCATAGACCGCCAACCATTAACACCGTGGCGGGAACGATGATCAGCCGCTGCCAGCTGACGAAGGCGCCGCCGATATTCGCCGACCCCATATAGGGCGTCGGTACCGAACGCATCAGGCCAACGCCCCAGACCTGGCCGACCAGAACCTGCAGGATAAAAGCGACGCCGGCGGTGGCCATGAAGCCCGCCAGCACATTTCCACGCGTCGGTCTGAAAATCAGGCGTTCGGTCGCAACCCCGAACAGCGCAACAATTGGAAAAGCCATGATGACCGCTGCCGGGAATGGCATGCCACCCAGCGCATAGAGGATATAAACAACATAGGCCCCCAGCATAAAGAACTCGCCATGGGCAAAATTCGCCATCTGCATGACGCCGAAGGCGAGGGCCAGGCCGACGGCGACCATGGCGTAGATCGAACCCAGCACGATCCCGTTAGCCAGCGATTGTACGAAAGTTCCCCAATCCAT
>CBFDDT010000231.1:0-5179 GCA_965603635.1 uncultured bacterium
GGCAATGTCGATTACGGCCCTCCAAACGAGTTTCACCAATGTCCGCTTGTGGCTATAAACGGACCTGAACGGCCATTCTGAATAGAGTCCGCTTTCCTGCGCAGAGCGGCCATCAACATTCCTAACGTCAGCTATCTGGCGCTAAGCAGACATGGATAGAGGTCGCGCCGGAGGTCTCCACTACATCATTTGCCTCAGTTTCTCAGATGGGAGACGCCGAGTTCCTGCCACATCCATTTAAAGTCATAGGATGCCATTGGGTCATTCGTATCGTGCTTTGCGGTCTGGTTTTCGAGAAGCTTGAGCCAGGCAATGAGTTTTTCACGACCCCTCTTCGATCTCGCGGCCTTGCGCGGCGAGATATTCCCGAGCGCCGGAACTGGCTGGTCAAATTGTGCGCGATAGTGCCTGTCCATCGCATCGTGGATAATTTGACGCCGCACGTCGGACGGTATCTCCGGAGTTAAAGAGCCTGATCCTTGTTCGCGTTCATCCAAGAGAGCCTGTTCGAGTGTCTGGCGCTCAACAAGCGGAGCGCTAACAAGGCCGCCAAGCAAAGTTTCCAGCATCTTGCGTCCGCGAATGGCACGGATTTCGGAATCAACGCACAGCTCAATCGTCCTAGATTTTAACTCTATCGAGCCCAAAACAGCCGAACCCGCTCCCGTCGTAGTTACAAACTTTAGAGTACGCGACGCATTCGCTTTCTGTGTAACTTTGCTCGCTGTTTCCGTTTCCAGCCAATTCCAACATGTCTCGGACGCGGCTTCGAGGTTCGGTGCCTGATCCAGAGTGGCACGCACCTGTTCAGGTGTAACGCCTTCTGACAGGCGATAGACCAGCCGCATAAACTCGATCTCATCGCCATCGCTGTTTGTCATTGGCGGAACGGCGGGGTTAATTGTGCGATCGAGCAAGTCTGCAAGAAAATACAACGAGAATGCTGGTGCGAGATTCCGCAGGCGTTCAGCTTCGTTGGTGGCACCGTCCATTAAGTGGACAAACTCGGGATTTTTTTTGTCAACGCCAAGTTCATCGATGATTGCAGGCATTTCATCCGATACCTGGTTTTCAATACGGCTGATCGCAGTAAGCAACTGCTCTGAGAGTTCGTGCTCGAACGGCAGCAACCCGCCACCGATGAACACTGTGCCTCGCACATCGACGATACGCATCGCCAGCCGGTCCCACGGCTTGATCATCTTTGTCGCCGTGCGCTCGCTAACCCGCACCGGCTCACCACCGCGGATGAGATCGCGAGCAAGAAATGATCGACCTGGCTTAATTTCGCTGACCTCGTATAGACTCATCATCGAGTCTTTAAGCCCGGTCATGTACTCCCTGTTCCTGACAGTTTCCTTCCAGCCGCGGCGCTCAAGGTAATCGTCGACTATATTTCCAGCGTCTTCCACATCCATGGTCAGGAAGTCTTCGAAGGCGCAACCCCACAACGTCATCGCCCAGTGAGAGTCGATCAGGCCCCCGAGCTCATCAAAATTGGAGAAATCGTATTCTTCAAGAACACTTCCAATGTGACGGTCCAGCACATTCAAGAAAGCATCTCGCCAAGGATCACTGGCAAGCCACTTCATCAAACCGGAAAGAGAATGAGAAGACGACATCCGGCGCACCTCATTAGCTAAACTCAGCGTCGTTGATATTAGCACGCGATGAGATTTGGGCGAGCCTATCTGGTGCGTCCGATTGCCTCCGGTTGGCTATACCCGGTAATGTGGAAGTGGGCAGAACGTATGCGCTCTGCCCTTTGGATCAGATATCAACCTGCTCGGCAATGGCCAACGCGTCATCGACCTCAATACCGAGGTATCTGACGGTGCTTTCCACCTTTGTGTGCCCGAGGAGCAACTGAACCGCCCGGAGATTGCCAGTACGCCGGTATATCAGTGTCGCCTTGGTTCGCCGCAACGAATGTGTGCCAAACAATGATGGGTCGAGGCCGATGCTAGCCACCCACTCCGAGACCAGACGCGCGTACTGTCGGGTCGTCAAGCAGTGCTCCTTGCCCCGGCGACCGGTGAACAAGAAATTACCGGGCACATTTCGGGTTGCCTTGAGGTGATTATCGATGGTCTGACGCGTCTGTTCAGTGATCTCGAACCTGACCGGGCGACCAGTCTTCTGCTGGCGCACTGTTGCACGATCAATCGCGTACCCGTGGGGCGCAACATCCTCGACCCTGAGGCTCACCACATCACATCCTCGCAGCTTGCTATCGATAGCAAGATTGAAGAGCGTAAGATCCCGCGTCCGTTGGGCAAGCTGCAACCGTGTTCGAATGGCCCAGACGTGCTTTGGCTGTAGGGGTGGCTTTTGTCCGATCAGTTTACCCTTGTTCCAAGGTTTATGTTGGGCGCTGACGGTGCTCTGTTTGTTGAATAGCAGCATGGTCTTTCTCCTCATCCTTTAGAGAGAGACCAACATGCCTCCACTGCGGCGATGGCAGTCAATAAACGTCTGGATTCAGAGTGAACCAGACATATCAGGGTTGAGGGCGCTTCCCACTCACGTCGCGTTTCGACCCAGTGCGGGCATTGATGATACTGGGCGCCTGTTTAAACAAAAGCCGATCACGGGAGTTCTAGGGCGCGGAATCATGAGCGCACAGCGAGATGCGGACGGATGTCAGCTTGATCATCGCGAGATAGTCTAAAGCCTATTACTCTCTTTGCATCGCCCACGTCCCACGGCTCTTACCGAACAAGCTGGCGGCTGAGAGGACTCTGCGCGACAGGCCAGGTTCCCGTGTCGATCGCGCGGCGGCCGTCGAAGACCAGGTAACTCTTGCCACCATAGTGGGGCAGGGGTCGCACGAGTGCCTCCAGGGCCTGAACGTCGTCCGCCGCGACGACAAGCAGCGGCTCGCCGTTACCTCGGCGGGCGGTCCAGACCCGGGCCGTCCCCCGGCCGGCAAGGCTGTCCGGCACCCCGTCCAGGTCGGCGCGGGCGAGGAAGGTCTCCACCTGTGTCGTGATGCCGACGATCAGCAGCGGCGCCGGCGCCAGTTCCGAGGGCTCGGCGGGCCCGAACCGCGCCGGCCTATCCATCAGGCGTTCGCCGAGTTGCCGCGCGACCCGATCCGCGGCCGCCTCCTCCGCGGCGATGACGGTGACCGCGTTTGCCGCCAGGGTCACGTCGCGCAGGATCGGCGGCGCTTCCCCCGGCAGCAGCCGGCGAAAGAGGTCATGTCCGGGATCGATATGAATGGCCGTTGGCCGCACGTTCAGCTCCAGCGTGGCCGTGGTCTCCATAGACTCCAGCAGGATCCGCCGACGCTCCTGACCGGCATTGGTATCGACCACGACAGGGATCGCAAGCCTGTATGCAGGGGAGTCCTGGCGGATTGTCAGCGTCACCTGGAATGCGTTGCCCTCCTCGCGCATCCGGACATCGCCGATGTTCAGGCGCGGCGCTCCGGTTCGCCGCAGCCACTGGTCAAAGAACCAGGCGAGATCCCGTCCGGCAGCCTCCTCGAAGGCCCGCCGAAGCTCCGACCATCCGGCGACGCGAAAGCGCTGCCGTTGCCAGAACAGGCGCAACCCGTCCGTGAAAACCGCTTCGCCGAGCTCGTTGCGGAGCATGTGAAAAATGAACGCGACTTTGTCGTAGCCGATGACCTGCCCGGCATCGTGGCGCTTGGAGGTAAAGGAGGTGACCGGAACATCGCGGTCGGCCGGCAGCGCGGCGTAATTCCTGAGCCAGCCCAGGCGCATCTCCAGCGCCTTCCCGGCGTCTTCTTCGGCGGCCAGCGCGTAATCCGCCATATAGCTGGTCAGGCCTTCCGCCCAGTTGCCCGCCGCATAATCGACGGCAACGCCATTGCCCCACCAATTATGCAGCACTTCATGGGCCAGCGAGCGCCCCCGCATGAACGGCAGCGGCAGCACCATGCGGCCGACATAGGTGAGGTTGGGGAACCCGAGCCCCACGGGAAGCGGCGACGAGATGATATGGAAGTCCCGGAAGGGATAGGGGCCGATCTGCTCCTGATAGCGCAGAAGATAGCGGCCGGCATCGTCCAGATAACCGGCGGACAGTTCTTCCAGCTCCCGATGGAAATAGGTCCGCATACGGATGCCGTTCTCCTGCCGCTCGCGCACCGTATAGGGCCCGGCGAACAGCGCCGGCGGCTCGGCCGGATAGTCCGCCGCGAAGACGGCCCGGTTGGCCGTCTCGCCAAGGGTTTCCTCCTCCAGCCGGCCGGTCGCAACGGCCCGGTAGGGGGCCGGTACCTCGACGGCCAGGCGATAGGCGGTCCAGTCGTCGTCGATCACGGGAATCCAGCCAGCATGGCCCGGCAGATAACTGCCCTCCGCACCGGATACGGCCGATGGCGAGGCGCCGCGCCGGTTGTCCTGCGGTAATGGCGGTGCCACGCCGCGCAGGCGCAGCTCGACCCTGTGCGCCCCGGTGTCGGGCAGCGGTACGCGCCATACGCCACCGGCCCCGGCGATCCCGGCCTGTTGCCCGTCGAGCAGCAGGCCCTCGACCTCCATCCACCGCGCGAGCCTGAACACCAGCGCGGCGCGGCCGCGTACCGTCAGGATATCCGTGACCTCGAGATTGCCGCTGTCGGGGTCGAGTTGCACTTCGATGGCGTGGTGAACCGGTGCGGCGGCATCGCCGGCGGCAAGGCATGGCGCCGCCGCAAGGGCCACGGAAAATACGGCCACACAGACAAGCCGGATCATTCGAGCGCCCCGAAGACGGTCGGGAACCTGGCCACGAGTTCGATCTCCTCGCCATCGCGGCGGATGGTGAGCGGCAGCCAGGTTCCGGGTGCCTGGCGCTGCACGATTTCGATCAGTTCGCCGGCCTGCGCAACCGGGAATCCCGCGGCCGATACCACGATATCGCCGGCCTCGATCGCGGCCGCCGCGCCGACGCTGCCCTCCATCACGTCCTTGACCCGCACGCCGTCATCCGTCGTCTCAATCAGGATGCCGAGCCGCGCCTTGGGCGGGGCGGCAGCGACCCGGTCCGAGGGCTCGATCAGGAAGACCGCATCGGCCAGGTCCGCCGGCAGCGCGTCACAGGCCTCGGCACTATCGATCGGCAGCAGAACGGCGGCGTCCGGGATTTCCAGATCGGCAAGCTGATGCGGTACGCCATGCCGGTACTCGATATGGCCGCGGCCCAGGATTCCGACGACCAGCGCCCC
>CBFDDT010000232.1:0-5178 GCA_965603635.1 uncultured bacterium
GGAATCGCGGCGCCGCCGGGCAGCATCATGCCCAGCGCCTCGGTCATGCAGGCCATGGTGCTGGCCGTGCCCATCACCATGCAGGTGCCGGCGGTGGGCATCAGGCGGCCGCCGATCTCGTCGATCTCGGTTTCGTCGATCTCACCGGCGCGGTGCAGGCCCCAGAGGCGGCGGCAATCGGTGCAGGCGCCCAGGCGCTCGCCCTTGTAATCGCCGGTCATCATCGGGCCGGTGACGGTGATCAGGGTCGGCACATTGGCGCTGGCCGCGGCCATCAATTGCGCCGGCACCGTCTTGTCGCAGCCGCCGATCATCACCGCGGCGTCCATGGGGAGGGCGCGCAGCATCTCCTCGGTGTCCATGGCCATCAGGTTGCGATAGAACATGCTGGTCGGCCAGGCGAAGGATTCATGCAAGGAGATGGTCGGGAAATCGACCGGCAGGCCGCCCGCCATCAACACCCCGCGCTTGATCGCCTCGGCGACTTCGGGCGCGGTGCGGTGGCAGGGGTTATAGCCGCTGTATGTATTGGCGATGCCGACGATCGGCCGGTCCAGCGCGTCGTTGGAATAACCCATGGCCTTGATGAAGGCCTTGCGCAGGAACAGCGAGAAACCCTCGTCGCCGTAACTGGTGAGGCCCTTGCGCATGCCGGTCTTTTTGGCCATCGATTTCTCTTCCCCCAACGATTTCTCTCCCCATGGACTGTAAACGCATGCCCGGCCTTCAGGGCGTCGGCGCCGCACCCTTGAGGGCGGCCGAGTGGCTTCATCCTTCGTCAGGCTCAGGATGAGGATTTATCTTAGATTTATCAACTGTTACCTCATCCTGAGGATGAGGATTTATCTTTAATTTATCAACAGTTACCTCATCCTGAGCCTGTCGAAGGATCGGTTGGGGGGTAGCCACGCTGTCGAGAGCGCCACCGCCGGCATTCGGCTGCTCCCCAGCATCCGCAGGTCACATCACAGCGCCGAACAGATACGCAGCGCATCCAGTATGGCGGAATGAATGTTGCGGCTGGCGACCGCGTCGCCGATCCGGTGCAGTTCGAACGTGGCGCCGGGATTCATATCCCCCGGCTGGCGCCGGCCCGCCAAAAGCGCGTCGATATCGGTCACCCCGTCATTGACCGACAGGGCGCGCAACCGGTGATACAGTTCGTCGGCCGGCGATGTTCCGTGCTCGACGATGAGCTGATCGGTGGTTTGCTCAAGCGTCTCGCCGGTCAGCTCGTTGACGAAACATACCGCCAGCTTGTTGCCCGACCGGCGGACTTTTTCCAACCGGTGATCGCAGGTCGCGACAATCCCGTGGCCGTAGAGTTTCTGTTTCCATATTGCGCGCTCGGCATAGGCCAGCTCGGCGCAGGGGAAACCGTCGATGGTAACCAGCGAGACCTGCTTGCCGGCGCGCGCCGCATACTCCGCGCAGGTCGGCGCCGGATGCCGGCCGGTTCCGTCGTAAACGATGACGCTGTCGCCAAGGGTGGCGTTTCCGGTCAGGACATCCCAGGCGCTGGTGCAATGTTGCGCCCCGTCGACCCAGTCGAGGTCCGGGGTTCCGCCGGTGGCCACGATCACCACATCCGGGGCCTCGGCGATAACCTCGCCGGCCTCGGCATATGTATTGAGCCGGACCTCCGCGCCAAGCCGTTCGAGTTCGGCCACACGCCAGTCGACGATGCCGATGAGATCCTTGCGCCAGGATGCGGCCGTGCCGATCAGGACCTGGCCGCCGAGCGCCGCCGCCGCCTCGATCAACACGACCTGATGTCCGCGCTCGCAGCCGACCCTTGCGGCTTCCAGTCCGGCCGGGCCGCCGCCCACGACGACCATCTTCATGCCGGCCCGGTCCGAGCGCGCGACGATGTGGGGCAGTGCCGCTTCCTGGCCGGTCGAGGCGTTATGAAGGCAGCGCGGCCGCGCGGCCGACATGCAGTGGGTGGCGCCGACGCAAGGGCGAATACGCTCTTCCTCGCCCCGGGCCAGCTTGTTCACGATATGCGGGTCGGCGATATGGGCGCGGGTCATGGCGACCATATCCAGCAAGCCTTCGCCGATGGCGTATCTGGCGGTGGCGATATCGGCGATGCGGGCGGCGTGGAAGACCGGCAGTTTGACCTCGCGCTTGAAGGCCCCCGCCGCGGCGAGCCACGGCGCGATCGGCGAGGCCATGCCTGGCATGTTTTCGACCGCCAGGCCGCGCTCGGTGTCCATCCTGCCGTAAATTGCATTGAAGAAATCGATGGTTCCCGCGCCCTCGAATATCCGGGCGATCTCGACGCACTCGTCGAACGGCATGCCGCCCTCTCCTTCATCGACCACATAGCGCAGGCCGACGATGAAATCGTCCCCCACCTGGCGGCGGATTTCCTCGTGGACCATCAGGCCGAACCGGCAGCGATTTTCGAGCGAACCGCCAAATTCGTCGGTTCTCTTGTTGGTATATGGCGACAGGAACTGGCCGATCAGGTGCGAGCCGGCCAGCGTTTCGATGCCGTCCAGATCGCCCTGCGCACAACGCCGCGCCGCCGCGCCATACGCCTTCACCACGCGCGCGATGTCGTGGCCGTCCATCTCCCTGGGAAAGCTTCGATGCAGGGTTTCACGGATCGGCGACGGGGCGATCGTCGGTAGCCAGTTGTCCATATGCGGGTCGCCGCGCCGGCCGAGATGGGTGATCTGGCACATCAGCGCCGCGCCATGCCCGTGGATACGTTCGGAAAACCGTTGCAGATGCGGGATGACCCCGTCATCGCCGACATAGAGCTGCTGAAAGACCGACGGCGAATCCGGCGCCACATTGGCCGACCCGCCGAACATCGTCAGCGCGATGCCGCCCCTGGCCTTTTCCTCGTGGTATGTCTGATAGCGCTCTTGCGGATAGCCGTCCAGGTCCAGCCCGCAGGCGTGGCTGGTGCTCATTATTCTGTTCTTCAGCATCAGATGCTTGAGCCGGAACGGCTGCAAAAGCGGATCGCCTTGCCGGTTCGGGTTCGCTGTATCGTCTTGTTCGGGCGTCAATGCGCAATCTTCCTGTGCCTAATTCCTCGCATGATGGTAGGCGGGGGCCGGCAATTACTCAATCGCCAAAAATACAGCCGGTTCCGGCGGTGCCCGTCGTCGGCGGACGAACTGTTCCTCGGCGACCGGGTTGTCTTTTTTGCTTTGCCTTGCCGGTTTTGTCCAGTAGGGAACAGGCATGCCACGCAAGGACCAGACACCGGCGCCCGAAAACCTGATCTGCGATTTCACCGGCGGGGCGGTGGGACATCGTTTGCGGTTCGGCGGCGGGCGCGGTCAGGCCCTGCCCAGGGCCGTGGGCATGAAGGACGGCAAAACCCCGATGGTGGTGGATGCGACGGCCGGTCTCGGCCGGGATGCGTTCCTGCTGGCGTCGCTGGGCGCAAGGGTAACCCTGATCGAACGGTCGCCCGAGATGCACGGGCTGTTAAAGGAAGGGATGGCCCGCGCCGCGCTGGCCGGTGGCGAGGCGGCCGGGGCGATCGCGCGCATGACGCTGATTCACGGCGATGCCCGGGACCTGCTGCCCACTCTGTCGCCGGAAGTGGTGCTGGTCGACCCGATGCACCCGCCACGAAAAAAATCCGCCCTGGTGAAGAGCGAAATGCGCCTGATCCGCGCGATCGTGGGCACCGACGAGGATTGCGTCGAGCTGATGAAGATAGCCCTGGCCACGGCCCGCAAGAGGGTCGTACTGAAATGGCCCCAGCGCGCCGACCCCATGGAAGGCATCGGCCCCCCGTCGCACCGGATCACCGGCAAATCCACCCGCTACGATGTGTTCATGGTGGGCTGACGGGGCGATACGGACGCATTCGTTCAAGTGAACCAAGGGAGGAACAGGATGACAACCAGGATACTCGGGCTCAGGACCACGATCTACAAGGTCGGCGACATCGGCGAGGCCAAGGCGTGGTATGAAAAGGCGTTCCAGGTGGCGCCCTATTTCGACGAGCCATTCTATGTCGGCTTCAATCTGGGCGGCTACGAACTCGGCCTGCTGGAAGACGACACCCCGGCGGCGGCCAAGACGGCGAACGTGCTCAGCTACTGGGGCGTGGACGACATTGAGGGTGCGGTGGCGCATTTCATCGAACAGGGCGCGGCCGAGGACACCAGGCCGACCAACGTCGGCGGCGAAATCATGGTCGCCACGGTGCGGGACCCCTGGGGAAATGCGATCGGGTTGATCTATAATCCGGAATTCGGGACGGGGTAATCGGCTCAGGCGCTCACCGCCGGTTTCCCGGACTCAGATCATCACCGACAGCAAGTGCGTCGCCATTTCACCGTTGTCGGAGAGGGGGAATTCAACGAAGGTGGCGCTGGAATGCCTGCGATCGACCCAGCCAAGATTGCCCGACACCCGCGAGATCAGCATCTTCCGGCTGGTCATTTCATAGAATTCGAAATCCTCGATCGGATTCATTCCGTCGGCCACCAGTTCGGAATAAAGCCGGCCGGTATAGTCGACGCCGAGCCGGTCCGCCACATCCACCCCGAACAGCCGGAACCGGTAATCGAACGGGTCGTAGGATACATCGGTGATGATGATCTTGCCGTGCCAGCCGGCGAAATCGTAGAAATCGAAATCGGCCAGGACAGGCGCCGGACGGTCGCCGCGCTTGCCTTGCCACAGCCGGACAATATCCTCGAAACCGGGCAGTTCATCAGGATCAACGTCGCGTTCGAAAACTTCGTATAGCCAGTTTTCCCGCTTCTTCCAAACCGTCACGCTGCTAAAATCCTGTCTTCTTCAATAAAATTTCGTCACCGGGCATATAGCGCAGCGCCAATAAATATCCAAAACAGATTGTATGAACTTTAGTATTAAATACCAGTTTAAGAGCAACGTCAAACCCCGCTCGCGCCCTTCCCCCGCAACGCCATTACCACGCGCTCCGGCGTGATCGGCATCTCATGGACGCGGACCCCGATGGCGTCGGCGACCGCGTTGGCTATGGCCGGCGCCACCCCCGTGATCGCCGGCTCTCCCACGCCCTTGGCGCCGAAGGGGCCGAGGCCGCTGCGGGATTCCAGCAGGATGCACTTTACCCTGGGCATGTCCATTGAGGTCGGCATCAGGTATTCACTGAAAGACGGGGTTACCAGCTTGCCCTCGTGGTAGAGCATTTCCTCACTGAGGCCATAG
>CBFDDT010000233.1:0-5117 GCA_965603635.1 uncultured bacterium
CGCTTTTGGCCCGCGCGCAAGACAATCCCGGCGCCATTGTCATCGGGTCGCGGCTGTGGGACAGCGCGGCGTTCCCGCGTGCCCGTTATATCGGCAACCGGATCGCGGATTTCTGGATTTCCTGGGCCTGCGGTTACCGGGTCGAGGACAGCCAGAGTGGCTTCCGGCTGTATCCGGCGGGCCTGATCGGCCGCCTGAACGTGCCTCACGGTCCGGAAAGGGGGTTTGTATTCGAAAGCGAGGTCCTGATCGAGGCATCGAAGGCGGGCGCGCGCGCCATCTCCAGCCCCATTCCGGCGCTCTACGAGGGAACGCTGGTGCGCGCAAGCCATTTCCAGCCCGTGCAAGACGTCCTGCGAATCATCCGCATGGTCGCCTGGAAGCTTATATCACGCGGCCTTTACCTTCAGGGTTTGTGGCGGGTGATCAGGGGGTAATGCCAAGGCTCGCTACGTCGAATCCCTCATGCGGTTGTTGCGCCGCCGCCGGAAGGCGAAGGCCAGGCCGGCGCGCCAATTCGCCAGGTTATGAAACGCATAGATCAGCTTGAATAGGAATACCGGCAATCCGATCGGCGTGCGGCCATAAATGTCGCCGGCAAGAATAGAAATTATCCCCGCTTTGATGCGAAACTTGTCGCTGGGGTGCATGAACAGGTGGCGCAAGGTCGGCGAGTTAAAGCGGTAAATGAACCATGACACAGTCCGGATACCGCGCAGCAGATACCGTTCATGTCGGGCCAGCAAGGCGTTTGCGTCCTGCGTCCCCTCAAGAATGGCATCCACGGCCTCCGCGCCGGACTCCGCCGATTTCATAGCCAGGAATACACCGCTGGAAAATACCGGATCGACGAAAGCGAACGCATCGCCGGCCAACAGGTAGCCGTCGCCATACAGGCGGTCTGACCAGTAGGAATAGTTGCCCGTGCCCTGGATCTCCGCGACCTGTTCGGCCGCTTCCATCAGGGGGCTTAATGTCGGTGAACTGGCGATGGTCTGGAGCAGAAAATCATCGAGCGGCATGTCGCCCCGTGTTTTGAGATATTCCGGCCAGCAGACCACGCCAACGCTCGTGACCCCGTCCTTCAGCGGAATCACCCAGAACCAGCCATGTTCGAACCAGTGCAGGCCGATATTGCCCTCGTCACGACCTTCGAGGCGCGGGACATTGCGAAAATGGCCGAACATGGCCGCCGCGTTGTGGTCCGGGTTGCGCCGCATCAGTTTCAGTCGGCGCGACAGAAACGCATCGCGCCCGGAAGCATCGATCAGGAACCGCGCCGAAACGGTGCTCTCCTTGCCTTCAGCGTCCTGAATGCGGGCCTGGCAACCGTCGGCCTCCAGCCGGTCCAGGGATGTGACGCGGGTCAGCTGACGAACATCGACGCCGCAACGCTGGGCGTTGTCCAGCAGCAGTCGGTCGAATTCCGAACGGCGGACCTGATAGGCGTGGGGATAGCTGTTGTCCATCGCCTCGTCGAAATAAATCGTGGTGTGCAGGGTTTCCCCTTTTTCGCGGGCGTAGAAGTCTATCCCGCTTTTGTGCATGCCGATGTCCGCCACCTCGTCGGCAACGCCCAGTTCCTCGAACAGGGGCAGGTTCATCGGAAGCAGCGACTCGCCGACGTGGAAACGCGGGTGCTGGTCCTTTTCGATCAACACCACGCGGCGCCCGCGCTTGGTTAGCAACGCTGAAATCGTCGCGCCAGCGGGGCCGCCGCCGATAACCAGTACGTCAAAATCGGGAGCAGGGGTGGATTCTGACGATTGGGTTTCGGTCATTTCGTTTATTCCGTTCATTCCGTTCAAACCGGTTTAGCTAATGCGTGCCAGCATGGCGGGATTTCCCGTCAACCGCGCCACCGCTCGCCCGACATAGTACCAGTTAATCATTAGCGCCTCGAACAGGCTGCGCGTCAGTGCGGCGGGTTGTCGCATGGATGGATGGTCCGGCGCCGACAAAACATGTGAAATACCCAGGCCGGTGGCCAATATGGAGCTGCGGGCCAAATGATACCGGCTGGTGATCAGCAGTGGCCGGCGGAAGTTCTGGTTGCGCATCACCCTGCGTGCCTGTGCCAGGTTTTCCAGAGAATTGCGCGACGATTCTTCCAAAAAAATACTCTTCGTGTCGAGCCCGCGGGCCACCAGCCACCGTTGTCCGGCGGCCGCTTCGGTTGGCCCGTCGCCCGTTGCCATGCCGCCCAGTATGATCACCGGGCAAACCGTTGCATGCCGCACCGCTTCACCCAGGCGTGCCTCGAATTCGCGGGTCATTTCACCACGGTTGAGTCGCAAGCCCATTACGAGTATCACATCCGGCTCGGCCTCGTTGGCGGCCGGAAAACGCGAGAATTTTAATACGATTGTCCAACAAAAAAGGAATGTCAGGCCGCCCGACATCGTTACTATGGCTACAGTGAGCAGAAGGGTCGAGAGTCCGTCCCATCCCATGCTCGACAGCCGTTTCCACGATAGAGCCCGTATGTTATGCATTGCGCCTTACACGAAAACCTGAATTGTCTTGATCGAAGCCTGTCGTGGCCGCTGATATGATCGGATATTTCAGTAGCTTGCGCAAACGTAGAATTTGAGTACCAATAGCAACATGTCGAATATACAAAGCGAAATAGAAACTGAAGTCGCCGAACTCATTGTCGCGGTGTTGAATCTCGAGATCGATCCGGGAACGATCGATCCGAAGGCGCCGCTGTTTTACGAAGGACTCGGACTCGATTCCATAGATGCGCTGGAAATGGCGCTGGAACTGTCGAAAAAATATTCGGTGGAGTTGCGCGCGGACGACGAAAATAACGGCCAGATATTCGCCTCGCTGCGAAATCTTGCCGGTTTTGTCACGGAGAACAGGGCAGGGTAAGGTAAGGGCTTTGCGGATGTCCCGATGGATTATAAGAGTTTTCGGCGCCGTTTGTGGCGTTGGCTTGATCCATTATGCCTTTATCATCGAGCATCCCTCGCTAGGATATTACGGCCTGATGATATTGGCGTTGTTGGGCATGTTGTCCGGGCCGATTCTGATGCGTCTGGTATTTTTGGGAATTGGTCTTTTTGCTCTTCTCAACGCTATAGGTCATGGTGCGCCGGCTGCGGGTCCCTATTTGCTTTTGACCGCGCCCATCTTATTCAATCTGGCGCTGATGTCGCTTTTTGGCGTGACTCTGCTGCCAGGCCGCACGCCCCTTATCACACATTTCAGCCGGTTCGACCGGCAGCAAACAACTGGCCCCGGGATCGACCGTCATACGCGCGTGGTAACGGCAATGTGGGCTGCATATTTTGCGTTGATCGTGACGGCCACCGTGCTGCTGGCGATTGCCGGCGAGTTCCTGGTGGCCTCATGGACTGTCACCGTTGTTTCGTCGTCGGGCTCTGTTATTCTGTTCCTGCTGGAACATTTGTACCGGTATTTACGCAAGGATTTGTTCCGCCACGCGTCCGTTTTCAGGACCTTGCGGGTCATCGCCCATCCCGATGCCTGGCGTGGAATGATGCGTGATGTCTGAGCGGCCGGCACCGCCCCATCCGTCAATCGATCGCGTGACAATGATACCGCCTAACGGAAAACCGGTCGGGTGGTCCAGCATGGCGGGCGAGGCCCGCCGGCAGGCGGCAAGGCTTGCGGGAACCGGCCCGGTCGTGAACCTGTGTGAGGATCGGCTGGCCTTCCTGGTCACACTCTTGGCCACGGCATTGGCGGGCCGGGAGACAATACTGCCCAGCGACCGTTCGCCGGCCAGCCTGCTTGGCATCAGTTCGAATTATGAGTCGGCGACCGTCCGCTACGACAACGAGGAAATGGCGCGTGGCGTATTTGCCGCCGGCCTGCATGGTGAATTCTACCGGCCCGCTATCGCCGACGGCGATCCACAAGACGAATTGGATCCCGCGAGTATCGATGATGCCAGGGTCGTCATGTTTACGTCCGGCTCGACCGGAAAGCCTGAACCCTGTGCACGGACATTTTCTTTTTTCCGACGGGGCGCGAACGCCAACGCCGAGTGCATGATGGAGGGAATAGGGGCCGGTGCGGGGGTCGTTGCGACTGTCCCTCCGTATCATATGTACGGCCTTGAGCTCTCAATAATAGTCCCGCTGTTCAAGGGTGGCGTGGTCTATTCGGGACGGCCTTTCTATCCGCGAGACATTAAAGCCGCGCTGAACGCAATCGAGGCGCCGCGCATACTGGTATCCACGCCCGTCCATCTGCGTATCCTCAAGGAAAGCGGAATGGAGATGCCTCCGGTCACGCGGGTGTTTTCCGCCACCGCGCCGCTGCCGGCCCAACTCGCCGGCGATATCGAGGAAATGCTTGGCGCGGACCTGCGGGAAATTTTCGGCACGACCGAGACCGGTTCGATCGGCTGGCGAAACACGGTGCGCGAGGAATCCTTTCATCTGTTGCACGGCATGGAATTGACACAGCAGGATGACATAAGTCGAATTTCGGCCGCCCACATAACGCCGCCTTTTGCCTTGCCCGACCGGCTCATGCTGACCGGCGGCGGCGACTTCCGGATCGCCGGTCGCAGCAACGATATCGTCAATATCGCGGGCAAGCGCATGTCGCTGGCTGGCTTGAATGCCATTCTGGCCGGTATAGACGGTGTCATGGACGGCGCCTTTCTGGCGCCCGGTGACGAAGTCGCCGGCCCGGTCCGCCGAATGATAGCCTTTGTTGCGGCGCCTGGTCTTTCAGTCGAGGATATCCGGTCGACATTGCGCGAAAAACTGGACAGCGCCTTTATCCCGCGCCGGGTTATCTTCGTTGATTCCCTGCCGCGGAATGCGGCCGGAAAGCTGCCCATGCGGGAGTTCAGGCGCTTCGCCCTGACGATGCTCGCCCGTATGGACGGGGCGCAAAGAATCATCCGCTTTGCCGCCGACGAACCCTTCTTCGCGGACCATTTTCCCGGCGACCCGATCGTACCCGGGGCCGTTCTGCTGGGCGAGGCTAGCGAACTGTTGAGTGAAAGTCTCGGCGGACTGGCCGGGCCGGTCGAACTGGTCAGCGCGCGGTTTCCCGATTCCGCCCGGCCCGGTGAGGATTGCCTGTTCCGCATGGGTGCCGGCGCGAACGGCCAGTTCCGCATTGAATGC
>CBFDDT010000234.1:0-5057 GCA_965603635.1 uncultured bacterium
GGAACTGGCCAATACCGTATCCTTACCCGCCAGCGCATCCAGCCGGGCGTAAATTTCGCGCTTAACCTCAACAATTTCCGGTGTGTTCTCCTGAACATGATCGGCGCCCTCAAGCGCTTCCTCCAGGCTCCCGGCCGCAGACATGCGGGCGCGCACATCCGCCGGGCTGGCGCCATTCAGCAGGCCGTTTTCGTTCAGCGTGCCCAGCACGCCGTCGATATAATCCAGCGCCTGTGCGGGTGCGTCTGCATCCTGGTCCCACAACACCACCTCATTGCCGGCGCGCGCATAGCTGATGGCCCAGGCGCGGCCGATGAAACCACTGCCGATTATTGCGACTTTCGCCAAACCCGTTACTCCCTAAAGCGTTTCCACATTGGCATCGACGGCGATCGACTGGCCCGAAACATTGCGCCCCGCGTCGCCAAGCAGGAACAGGATCATCGCCGCGATATCGTCGGCGCTCACCATACGGCGCATAGATACCTTTTCCAGATACTTCGCTTCGGTTTTTTCGTAGGTCTGGCCGGTTTCCTCCGCCCGCGCGCGGATCACCGCCTCGATGCGCGGTCCCTTGACGAGGCCGGGCAGGATGGCGTTGACCCGGATTTCGCTGGGGCCCAGTTCCTTGGCCAGGGTCTCGGTCAGCCCAATGATGCCGTATTTGGCCGAGGCATAGGGTGTGCGGAACGGATAGCCGTATTTGCCAGCCACCGACGACAGATTGACGATCGACCCGCCGCCCGCCGCCTTCAGCATCGGCACCGCCTTGCGCGCGCAAAGGAACGAGCCCGTCAAATCCACATCGATGCAGCGCCGCCAGTCGGCCGGGTCCAGATCCTCGATTTTGCCTGTCGGGCCGGAGATGCCGGCATTGTTGATCAGCGCGTCCAGCCCACCCAGGCCGGCCGCCGCCTCGTCGAACAGGCGCTCGACGTCCGCCTCGCTGGAAACATCGGCCCTGGTTACGCCGGCTTGCGAATGCGCCATGGAGAATTCCTTAAGAAACCCGTCCTCGACATCGCAGACATGCACCCGCGCCCCATGCCCGATCAGCATATCCGCAATCGCCCGCCCGATACCCGACGCGCCCGCGGTCACAACGATGCGCTGTCCGGCGACCCCTTCGTAGGCTGTCTTCATTGATGTTCTCCTTATAATGTGGCTCGAAAGCACATAGACTAGTGGTCTGTATCAGGCATATTGCACACATGGGACGGTCTTGCGAGGTCTTCCGGCAAGGCGCGGGTCGCGCCTCGATGCCGGGCATCGCAAGCGGCGCGCAACGCGGCCGGTGGGCTCGCAAGGCCGCCCGAAGGGTCGCGTTTCCCGCCCCCCCGATGCGTCGGGTGCGCTTGACGATGCGCAAGCATCGCCCGCGCACACCCTCCTGCCGGGGAAACGGGAAACACGATCCCATGGGCGCAATATGCCTGATACAGACCACTAGCACCGGCGTCTTGTCGACATCGATACCCGTTAGCGCCGGGACCGCCTGCACATAATCTGCATATTTATTACGCAATAAATCCTGTTTTCGGCCATTCGCCTTGCACATCGTTCCCATACGGTTGCCGGCATGGTTCAGATACCGAAACAACTCTCCGGCTCCGGCGCCGCCCGTATCCTCTTCGCCGTTGCGCTGGGCATCCTGGCGCTCGAGCCGATCCTCTGGCTGGTCCGGACCTGGCGCGATCCGTCCTATGATTCGCAAGGCTTCCTGGTTTTTCTGATCGCCGCCGGCCTGTTCGCCTGGAGCGTCACCAGTAAACGGCTGGACTCCAGTGCGCCACATCGCCGGCGCGCCGTCTGGTTGCTGATCGCGACGGCCGTAATCCGCCTTGCCGGTCAACTGTTGGCAATCAACACCATCGGCGCGATTGCCTTGGTGATCGATGTTTATGCGATCGCCCTGCTGTGCGGTCTGCATGCCAGGGCGCGGGCGGTGTCGCCGGGATGGCTGGCCTTGTGTTTCGCCTTTTCCCTGCCGTTGGAGCGCATCGTCCAGCGCACCATCGGCTACGGCCTGCAAAACCTGTCGGCGGACGGCGCCTGCGTCGTTCTCGGCACGGTGTTCGACGATGTGATCTGCGAGGGCGTTCGCATCGTCATCGCCGGCATGGATGTATTGGTCGACCTGCCCTGTTCGGGCGCGCGGGCGGCGCTCTTGCTGCTGCTGCTGTTCTGCGCGGCGGGCGGCATAGGCCGGCCCAGCCCGGGGCAGGCGCTCACGGGATTTGCCGTCACGCTCACCGCGGCGATTGTCGCCAATATCGCCCGCATCTGCATCCTGGCCGTCGGCATCGCCAAACCCGAACTCTACTTCGGCATCGATGTGATGGATCAGCCATGGCACGATCTGGTGGGCCTGTTAACGCTGCTTATCGGCGGCGCGCCGATCATCGCCTGGGCCAGCTTGCTACACCGCGCGCCGCGACCGCTGCCCCGGCAACGAAATGCGCCGCGCCTCAACCCCCTTATGCCGGCCCCCATTATTCCCGCAATCGCCTTTCTCGCGCTCGCGCTGGTTATCGTCAACCTGCCGCACCGGCCGGTGGATGTGGTCGAGCGCGACATCTCGATCGACCTGCCGGAACGGCTCGCCGGGCACCGTGCACAGCCGATCGCGCTTACCGCCGGCGAAGAATCCTATTTCGTTCAGTTTGGCGGCGCGGCGGCGAAGGCCGGCTATGGCCCGAACAATTTGCTGATCGTCCGCACGTCCGCGCCGCTGCGCCATCTGCATACCCCGGAAGACTGCCTGCGCGGGCTCGGTTTCGATGTCGATTACCTCGGCGTTGCCTATGCACCGGTACCCACCGCCATTTACCGGGCCCGGGCGCAAGACGGACAGGCCTGGCTCGTCCATGTGAGCTTTGTTTCCGACGCGGGATACGTGACCACCAACATCGCCGAGGCCGTCTGGCGCTGGATGCAGTCGCCCGGCGGCGTCTGGTCGGCGGTACAGCGCATCACCCCCATCGATATTCCCGAGGCGGATCGCCTCGCCTGGGATCGGGCCGTATTCGCCAGCCTCGATCTCCCTTCTCAACCCACCCCAATCCAGTTCGCAAGATTGAATGGAGAAGATCATGATTAGACAACGGTTCCTTATCATCATTGGCGCCATCGCCTTTGCACTCTCGGCCCTGCCACAACACGCCCGCGCCGCGCTGCCGCCGGAACGTGAACTGGGCGGCACCGTCACGGCCATCGTGGACGGCAGGCAAATCCACTTTCCCGCGCTGAAAACGGATATCACCGCCGACATTCAAGGCGACCTCGCAACGGTCACGGTGGTTCAGACCTTCAGCAATCCCACGGTGACCCCGCTTAACGCCACCTATCTCTTTCCGCTCAACAAGGACGCGGCTGTCTACGCCATGCGGATGGAGGTCGGCGACGAAATCGTCACTGCTACGATCATGAAGAGTGAGGAGGCCGTGCAGACCTTCGTCAAAGCCAAGAGCGAGGGAAAGGCCGCTGTCCTGTTGACCCAGCATCGCCCGAACATGTTCACCCAGCAGATCGCCAATCTGATGCCTGGCCTGCCGGTGAAGGTCACCCTTCAATACACCCAGGCGGCGCCACGCATCGACGGCGCCTACGAACTCGTCGTGCCGCTGATTGTCGGCCCCCGCTATCAGCCGAACGCGCCAAGCGCGCAAGTCGCCGGCGACGACATTGTCCCGTCCGGCGAATGGCGGGTGGAGGCGCCGCCGGCATACCCGGACGTGGCGGGCCTGACGATCCCCGACACGATTGAACGGGACCGCGTCTCCATACGCGTCAATCTGGTTTCGAGCGTGGACATCAAGGCCGTCGCCAGCGCGACCCATGCGGTCGATATAGACGGCACGGATACCGCAAAGACCGTCACGCTGGCCGATGGCCGGACAATCGACAACAAGGATTTCGTTCTGCGGTACCAGCTTGCCGGCCGAAAGACCGAAGCCGGGTTTCTCGCCCACAAGGATCAGCGCGGCGGATTCTTCAGCTTGCTTATCGAACCGCCCGAGACGCCCAAGGCGAATGACATTACGTCGCGCGAGATGGTGTTCGTGCTGGATACGTCGGGCTCCATGGGAGGGATACCGATAGAGGCCAGCAAGACATTCATGGCCCACGCGTTGACAAATCTGCGCCCCGACGATTATTTCCGGATCATCCGCTTCGGCAGCGACGCCAGCGAGTTCGCCGCCCAACCGGTGCGCGCAAATGCGGCGAATATCCAATCGGGGCTGGCCTTCGTGAAGGGCCTGTCGACAGGCGGGGGCACGGAAGTTCCAAAAGCCATCATCAAGGCATTCGGAATGGAGCAGGCCGCCAACACGATGCGGATCGTGGTCTTCCTCAGCGACGGATATATCGGCAACGAGGCCGATGTCCTTCAGCTGATCTCCACCGCGATCGGCAAGGCCAGGATATTTGCCTTCGGCGTCGGCACCGGCGTCAATCGTTACCTCCTTGCCGAGATGGCGCGAAAGGGGCGTGGCTTTGCCCGCTTCGTCGACCCGACCGAGGACGGCCATGTCAGCGCGGTCGCCATGGCGGGCAAGCTGGAGACGCCCGTTCTGACCGATATCGAAATCGACTGGGGCAAGCTCGATGCCAGGCAAATCGCCCCGGCCGTGATCCCGGATCTTTTCGCGGGGGACTCGATCCGCGTGCAAGGACGGTTTTCCAGGACCGGCCGCCATACGATCACGGTTCGCGGCCTCGTCAACGGCCGCCGCGCCGAAATGCCGGTCACGATCGATCTGCCTGATGCCGGGGATACGCCAGAGAGCGCCAGCATTCCCCTGATCTGGGCGCGCAGCCAGATTGCCGAGCATATGCGCGTGATGACCACCAATCCGGGTTTACGCCAACCCTCGCGCGGCAACGCGGAGATCGAGAGCGACGTAACCGATCTTGGATTGGATTTCTCGCTGGCGACACGCTGGACGTCCTTTGTCGCGGTGTCGAAGAAGGTCGTCAATACCGAACCGGCGCTGGCCCAGTCGGCCAACGTGCCGCTTCCCATGGTGGAGGGCGTTACCGAAGCCGCCTACGGC
>CBFDDT010000235.1:0-5048 GCA_965603635.1 uncultured bacterium
GGGTCAACTGCAGACTCTCGCAGCATGCAGTCGATAGGTCTGCTCTCGGGGGTGGAGCGGACATAATCCGTCGAAAAGCGGACATTGAAGTTTCTTGACCTGCGACCTTTATCCCTTTGCCATTAGGGAGAGCCTGTCTTAGTTGCCCCAGATTAGACAGGAAACTGCAAAGTCAATTCTCGTTGGTTTCGGGCCAGTGATTTGGTCTCATGCGGCATTTCTGAGCCACCTAAAATTTGTTCGGTATAAGTGGTTGCGGGCCCGGGATTTGAACCTGCACATGATTTTCTTTCAGGCAGTTCGATACTGGCCAAACCCCGACCACTATTCCCGACGGTGGTTGGTGCAGTGGTGCCGTAAAAGTTCGTAATTGAGCGCAGGGAGTGGTTTGTCGGCGTAGTTACCCACGGCTAATCTGCGTTAGGCGGTGGTTGCTATGTGGTTGCTGTATGTCCTAGTGCAGACGGGAGAAAATACATAACATATTGAAAAAATTGGTGCCGGCTGCAGGAGTCGAACCCGCGACCTACTGATTACAAATCAGTCGCTCTACCAACTGAGCTAAGCCGGCTTTAATGTTGGAATGCGGCGCAAGATAGCGCCGGCGGGGGCGTTGGGCAAGCTTCATTCAAACACCCCGAAAAGAGGGCTGGCGCGGCTGGCGGGGCGCGGCTAATCTCCGTCTGATTTACACCATCCTGATTTACACCATCCTGATTTACACCATAAAGGTCATATGGCGATGGCGGGGCCGCTTTCCAATATTCGTGTTCTCGATCTCAGCCGGGTGCTGGCCGCGCCCTGGGTGGGGCAGACCATGGCCGATCTGGGCGCCGAGGTGATCAAGGTAGAGCGGCCTGGAAGCGGCGACGAAACCCGCGCCTGGGGCCCGCCATGGCTGACGAATGAGGATGGCGAGCCGACCACCGAGTCGGCCTATTTCCTGTCGGCCAACCGGGGCAAGAAGTCGCTGGCGCTGGATATCGCCTCGCCCGAGGGGCAACGGGCGGTGCGCGAGCTGGCGGCCAAATCCGACGTGCTGCTGGAGAATTTCAAGGTCGGCGGGCTGGCGCAATACGGGCTGGATTACGATAGCCTGAAGGCGGTCAACCCGGGGCTTGTTTATTGCTCGATCACCGGTTTCGGGCAGACCGGGCCCTACGCCAACCGCGCCGGCTACGACTTCATGATCCAGGGCATGAGCGGGCTGATGAGCATCACCGGCGAGGCCGGCGGTATGCCGCTGAAGGTCGGCGTCGCGGTCTCGGACCTGTTCACCGGGCTCTATTCCACGGTCGCGGTCATGGCGGCGCTGGCCCACAAGGCGCAGACCGGAAAGGGCCAGCATATCGATATGTCGCTGCTGGATTGCCAGATCGCCGCGCTGGCCAACCAGACATCGAACTTCCATATTTCCGGCAAACCGCCGGGCCGCATGGGCAACGCCCACCCCAACATCGTGCCCTACCAGGCCGTGCCGACCGCGGACGGCCATATCATCCTGGCGATCGGCAACGACCGCCAATATGCGAAATTCTGCCAGGTCGCGGGGCGCGAGGATCTGATCGACGAGCCGCGATTCCGCGATAATGTCGCGCGCGTCGCCAACCGCGAGGCGATGATGGAGATCATCTTCGAGATCATCGCGGCGCGGACCAGCGCCGACTGGATCGCGGCGCTGGAAAAGGTCCATGTCCCCTGCGGGCCGATCAACGATATCGAACAGGTCTTCGCCGATCCCCATGTGCAACATCGCGGCATGCGAATCGAGATGGACCATCCGCTGGCCGGCAAGGCGCCGCTGACCGCCAGCCCGATGCGGTTTTCCGAGACGCCGGTGGAATACGGGCTTGCACCGCCGCTTTTGGGCCAGCATACGGTAGAGATATTATGCGAGCTTCTGGGGCGTGACGCGGAAGCGGTCGAGGATATGATGGCGCGCGGCGTCTGTGCCGGGCCTGGTGAACGATAACGAATACGGAGTAGTCGGCGATGGCCGGGAAAAAGAAAACAAAACGCAGTGGCGGCCAGATCCTGATTGACGCCCTGGCGGCGCACGAGGTGGACCGGGTCTTTGGCGTGCCGGGGGAGAGTTATCTTGCGGTGCTGGATGCCTTCTACAACGCGCGCAACAAGATGGAGTTCACCATCTGCCGCCAGGAGGGCGGGGCGGCCTATATGGCGGAAGCCTGGGCCAAGCTGACCGGGCGCACCGGCGTCTGCTTCGTCACCCGCGGACCCGGCGCCACCAACGCCAGCATCGGCGTTCATGCCGCGATGCAGGATTCGACGCCGATGGTGCTGTTCATAGGACAGGTGGCGCGCGACCAGTCCGACCGCGAAGCCTTTCAGGAAATCGACTATCGCGCCATGTACGGGCCGATCGCCAAATGGGTGGCCCAGATCGAGGACGCGGCGCGGATTCCCGAATACGTAAACCGGGCCTTTCATACCGCGAGCGCCGGCCGGCCTGGCCCCGTGGTTCTGGCCCTGCCGGAAGACATGCTGACCGACATGGTCACGGTCGCCGACGTCGCCCCGGCGCCAGCCGTCATCGGTTATCCCGGGCGGCCCGACATGAAGACGCTGCGCGACATGCTGTCGGCGGCCGAACGCCCGCTGATGATCGTTGGCGGCGCCGGCTGGACCGCGGGTACATCGAAGAATATCCAGGCCTTCGCCAAGGCCAACAACATCCCGACCGGCGCGGCCTTCCGCCGCCAGGACTGCTTCGACAATTACGACCCGCGCTATGTGGGCCATGTCGGCATCGGCATCGACCCGGCGCTGGGCAAGCGGGTGCGCGAGGCCGACCTGATCATCGCGGTGGGTCCGCGACTGGGCGAGATAACGACGAGCGGCTATACGCTGCTGGAGCCGCCGGAGCCGAGCCAGAAACTGGTCCATGTGCATCCCGATCCGAACGAGTTGAACAGCGTTTACCGGGCCGACCTCGGCATCGCCTCCAGCATGCCCGCCTTCGCGGCGGCGGCCCAGGCAATGAAGCCGGTCGAGGATCGGGGCTGGGACGATTGGGCGGGCGCGGCGCGGGCCGACTATCTGCGCTTTGCCGAGTCGGTGCCGAATCCAGGACCGTTGCAGATGGCCGAGATCGTCGCCTGGCTGAACGATAACCTGCCGGAGGACTCGATTCTCACCAACGGCGCCGGCAATTATTCGATCTGGCTGCACCGATTTTATCGCTGGTCGCGATACCGGACCCAGGCGGCGCCGACGCTGGGCTCCATGGGCTATGCCGTGCCGGCGGCGGTGGCGGCCAAACTGGCCTTTCCCGACCGGGTGGTGGTCTCGTTCAACGGCGACGGCTGTTTCATGATGAACGGGCAGGAACTGGCGACCGCCGTGCAGTACGGCGCCAAGGCGATTTTTATCGTCGTCAATAACGGCATGTTCGGCACCATCCGCATGCATCAGGAACGCAACTATCCGGGCCGCGTGTCGGGAACCGAGTTGAAGAATCCGGACTTTGCGGCGCTGGCGCGTGCCTATGGCGCCAACGGCGAGGTAGTGGAAAAGACCGAGGATTTCGCCCCGGCCTTCGAACGCGCGTTGGCCGCCGACCGGCCCAGCCTGCTCGAGTTGCGCGTTGACCCCGAGGCGATTACCCCGGTGGCCACCCTGTCCGGTCTGCGCAAACAGGCGGGCGGCGGGAAGAAGTAGAGGCGATCCGCCAGGTTCTCAGGACCGGGTCAACTCGTAAAGCGCCACGGCCGCCGCGTTTGAAACGTTGAGGCTGGCGATCGGCGGCCGGGTCGGCAGGCGAACCAGGAGGTCGCAATGGTCGCGGGTCAGGCGGCGCAAGCCCTTGCCCTCGGCGCCGAGCACCAGCGCGGTCCGGCCCGACGGGACCGCTTCGGCCAGCGTCCGTTCGGCTTCTCCGTCAAGCCCGACGCACCAGAAACCGGCGCGCTGCAACGCATCGAGCGTGCGCGCCAGATTGGTTACCGCGACCAGCGGAACCACCTCCAGCGCGCCGCTGGCCGATTTCGCGACAATTCCCGTTGCCGACGGCGCGCCGCGTTCGGTCTGCACCACCGCCAGCGCGCCGAAGGCCGCGGCGCTGCGCAGAACCGCGCCGATGTTATGCGGGTCGGACACCTGGTCCAGGACAACGATCACCGCGCGCTCGCCGGCCCCGGCAATAACGTCTTCCAGGGCGGGCTGCTCCAGCGGGTCGGCGAGCAGGGCGGCGCCCTGATGCACGGCGCCCGGCGGAAGCATCGTGTCGATTTCCCGCCGTTCCACTTTTTCAGGCCGCGATTGCGGGCAGGCTCGCCGCAATTTTTCCGCGCCCTCGGCCGTGGCGATCAGGCGATGGGCTTTCCTGGCCGGATTTTCCAGCGCCGTCGCCACCGCGTGCAGGCCGTATATCCAAACCGACTCGCGGGACGCCGGGGCCCGTGACTCTTCGTCGCGGCCCTGGCGAATCCGCCGCCGCGGGTGTTTTGCTGTTGGCTTGTTCCTTGACATTACCGTCCTTAATATTACCTTTGATACCGGTTCCACAAGCAGCGCTATCCTGTGCGGATGAAGATATAATTTCCTCTTTGCGGGGTTTGGCGCGTTTATAGCAGCATTTGAAGTTGACAAGCGGCCATAAATGACCATACATCCCCCCCGTCGCAGCGGTGCGCGTACGGGCACACCGATGTTTTGGCACGCAGTATCCGGAGGGGTGCCCGAGTGGTTAAAGGGGACGGGCTGTAAACCCGTTGGCTATGCCTACGTTGGTTCAAATCCAACTCCCTCCACCATCTGCGTTGCGAAACAATAGGTTGGCCCGGGCGAAAACGAAGAGTGATGTGCGGACAGGCTTATGCGGGTGTAGCTCAAAGGTAGAGCCCCAGCCTTCCAAGCTGGTAGTGTGGGTTCGATTCCCATCACCCGCTCCAGTCGCTTGCCGGGCCGCGATGACAGTAGAGGGAGAGACGGGCCGGGATGGCCGGTTTTTCTGGGCGATCAGAACAGGAATGCAGAAACGATGGCTAAAGCAAAATTTGAACGTACGAAACCGCATTGCAACATCG
>CBFDDT010000236.1:0-4987 GCA_965603635.1 uncultured bacterium
CGAACGATTCTCTGGGCCTGTTCGGATTTTGGTCGCTGATCGTTTTCCTCGCCGTTTTCCTGGTCGGCTTTATTTATGAATGGCGCATGGGGGCCCTGGAATGGGAGTAAGCGATAATCCCGCTGCCGGACTGGCTCTGGATCAGGGAACGACTCCCGACGACCTGACCAGAACCCTCGGCGACGAGCTTAACGAAAAAGGGTTCCTGCTGGCCTCGACCACCAATGTGATCAATTGGGCGGCCAACTGGGGCCGCACGGGTTCCATGTGGCCGATGACCTTCGGGCTGGCCTGCTGCGCCGTCGAAATGATTCATGCCTATATGCCGCGCTACGACCTCGATCGCTTCGGCGTGGTGGTGCGCGCTTCGCCGCGCCAGTCGGACATATTGATCGTGGCGGGCACGGTGACCAACAAGATGGCGCCCGCCCTGCGCAAGGTATACGACCAGATGGCCGAACCGCGCTGGGTGATCTCCATGGGTTCCTGCGCCAATGGCGGTGGCTACTATCATTATTCCTACTCGGTCGTGCGTGGCTGCGATCGTATTATGCCGGTGGATATCTATGTGCCTGGCTGCCCGCCCTCGGCGGAGGCGCTGGTCTATGGCATCCTCCAGCTTCAGAAGAAAATCCGCCGCACAGAAACGCTTTTCCGCTGAATCCGGGAAGAATGATGAACCAGGCATTGAATGATCTGGGCGACTATATCGCCGGTTTGATCGCGGACAGTCTTGAAGAACACCGGCTCATCAATGATGAACTGGTCCTGATTGCGCGTCCCGAGACTCTGCGCAAGGTCATGCGGTTCCTGCGCGACGACTCGCAATGCCAGTTCAAGCTGCTGGTCGATGTTTGCGGGGTCGATTATCCCGAGCGCGAGCAGCGGTTCGAGGTGGTCTATAACCTGCTGAGCGTAAGCCATAATCAGCGTATTCGGGTAAAGATCCGCGTGAGCGAGGACGAGCCTGTCCCGTCCGTGGCCCCGCTCTATCCCACCGCCAACTGGTTCGAACGCGAGGTCTGGGATCTCTACGGCGTGTTCTTCGCCGAACATCCCGACCTGCGCCGTATCCTCACCGACTATGGGTTCGAGGGCCATCCGCTGCGCAAGGATTTTCCGCTGACCGGCCATGTCGAGGTCCGTTACGATGAAGAACAGAAGCGCGTGGTCTACGAACCGGTGCGCCTGACGCAGGATTTCCGCAGCTTCGATTTTCTCAGTCCCTGGGAAGGCATGACACGCCATTTGCCGGGTGACGAGAAGGCGGAAGAGGGGGAAGGCTGATGGCCGCCGAAACCAACATCAAAAACCTGACGGTAAACTTCGGCCCGCAACATCCCGCTGCCCATGGCGTTCTGCGCATGGTCACCGAGATGGACGGCGAGGTTGTCGAACGGCTGGACCCGCATATCGGGCTGCTGCATCGCGGCACCGAGAAACTGATCGAATACAAGACCTACATGCAGGCGATTCCGTATTTCGACCGCCTCGATTATGTCTCGCCGATGGCCCTTGAGCATGCCTTCGTGCTGGCGACGGAAAAGCTTTTGGGCATCGAACCGCCACCCCGCGGAAAATACATCCGCACCATGTTCTCCGAGATCACCCGGATCCTGAACCATCTTCTGAACGTACCGGCGCTGGCCATGGATGTGGGCGCGATGACCCCGATGTTCTATGCCTTCGAACAGCGCGAACTCCTGATGGAATTTCACGAACGGACCTGCGGTGCGCGGCTGCATGCCGCCTATTACCGGGTCGGTGGTGTTCACCAGGACCTGCCGGCGGGTTTGCTTGAAGACATCCTGGATTGGGTCGGGAAGTTTCCGGCCTGCATCGACGACATGGAAACGCTGCTGAACGAGAACCGTATCTTCAAGCAGCGCACCGTGGATATCGGCGTGGTTTCGGCCGAGGATGCCATGGCCTGGGGATTCACGGGTCCGATGCTGCGAGGCTCCGGCGTGCCGTGGGATTTGCGGAAATCGCAGCCCTATGACGCTTATGAGGACATGGATTTCGATATCCCCATCGGCAAGCATGGCGATGTCTTCTCGCGCTACATGGTGCGCGTCGAGGAAATGCGCCAGAGTTTGCGGATCATCGAACAGTGCGCAGAAAAGATGCCGGACGGCCCGGTGATGTGCGAGGACGGCAAGGTATCGCCGCCCCGGCGCGCCGACATGAAGAACTCGATGGAAGCGCTGATTCATCACTTCAAGCATTACACCGAGGGCGTCCACGTGCCGGCGGGCGAGACCTATACGGCGGTCGAGGCGCCGAAGGGCGAGTTCGCGGTCTATCTGGTGTCCGACGGTACCAACAAGCCCTATCGCTGCAAGATCCGCGCGCCCGGTTTCGCGCATCTGCAGGCGATGGATTTCATGTGCAGGGGCCATATGCTGGCCGACACGGTCGCCATACTTGGCTCGATCGACCCTGTGTTCGGCGAAGTAGACCGGTAGAGACGATTTAGTCATGAGCGAACATTTCGAATTCACGGCGGATAACATGAAGAAGGCGAAGGCCTTCATCGCCCGCTATCCCGAAGGCCGGCAACGCAGCGCGGTAATGCCGCTGCTGGACCTGGCGCAGCGCCAGAATGGCGGCTGGCTGGCGGACGGCGCGGTTGAAGCAATCGCCGAAATCCTTGGTATGGCGCCGATTCGCGTGTTCGAGGTCGCAACCTTCTATTCCATGTACAAGCTTGCGCCCGTCGGCAAGCACCAGATCAATGTCTGCACCACGACGCCCTGCTGGCTGCGCGGTTCGGATGAAATCGTTCATGCCTGTAAAAAATCGTTGGGTATCGAGGTTGGCGAGACCACCGCGGATGGCGAGTTCACGCTGGCCGAGGTCGAATGCGCCGGCGCCTGCGTCAATGCGCCCGTCGTCGAGATCGGCGATGAATATTACGAAGACCTGGACGGCGAATCGATGACCCGGATCATTGAGGCGCTGAAACGCGGCGAGAAGCCGGCCTCGGGTTCGCAGACCGGCCGTCAGACATCGGCGCCCGAGGGTGGGCCGCAAGTGTTGACCGGCGACGTGACCGTTAAGAAGACCAAATCAGGCAAGGCGAAGGAGTAGGGCCTGTGCTGGCTGACAAGGATCGCATTTTCACCAATCTCTACGGCATCCATGACTGGGGGCTGGAAGGCGCGCGCGCCCGGGGCGATTGGGATGGCACCAAGGAAATCCTCGCCAAGGGGCGGGACGGCATCATCAACGAGATGAAGGCTTCCGGCCTGCGCGGGCGTGGCGGCGCCGGTTTCCCGACCGGGCTGAAATGGTCCTTCATGCCTAAGGAGTCCGATGGCCGCCCGCATTACCTGATCGTCAACGCCGACGAGGGTGAGCCCGGCACCTGCAAGGATCGCGACATCATGCGCCACGATCCGCACAAGCTGATCGAGGGCTGCCTGATCTCCGGTTTCGCCATGGGCGCCGAGATCGCCTACATTTATATCCGCGGCGAATTCCATCACGAGGGCAACGTCCTCGAAGCCGCCATCGAGGAAGCGCGCGCCGCCGGCCTGTTGGGCGATAACGCCTGCGGTTCGGGCTGGCGGTTCGACATTCATGTCCATCGCGGCGCCGGCGCCTATATCTGCGGCGAGGAAACCGCGCTGATCGAGAGCCTGGAGGGCAAGAAGGGCCAACCGCGCCTGAAACCGCCTTTCCCCGCGGCTTCGGGCATCTATGGCTGCCCCTCCACCGTGAACAACGTGGAAAGCATCGCGGTGGCGCCGACGATCATGCGGCGCGGTGCGTCGTGGTTTGCCGGACTGGGCCGCGAGAACAACACCGGTACCAAGCTGTTCTGCATATCGGGCCATGTAAACAAGCCCTGCAATGTGGAAGAGGAAATGTCGATCCCGCTGCGCGAGTTGATCGAGAAGCATGCGGGCGGCGTTCGCGGCGGCTGGGAAAACCTGTTGGCGGTGATCCCCGGCGGCTCGTCGGTGCCCTGCCTGCCCAGCACGATTTGCAACGACATCCTGATGGATTTCGATTCGCTCAAGGACGCGCGCAGCGGCCTTGGCACGGCGGCAGTCATCGTCATGGATAAATCCACCGACATCGTGCGCGCCATCACCCGCCTGGCGCAGTTCTACAAACATGAGAGCTGCGGCCAGTGCACGCCCTGCCGCGAGGGTACGGGCTGGATGTGGCGCATCATGGAGAGAATGGCGACGGGTGAGGCCAATATCGAGGAAATTGACATGCTGGAAGAAATGACCCGGCAGGTCGAGGGCCATACGATCTGCGCCCTTGGCGACGCGGCGGCCTGGCCGATTCAAGGTTTGATCCGCCATTTCCGGCCGGAAATGGAGCGCCGCATTCTCGACCGTCAGGTCGGCGGCGCGGCGGCGGCGGAGTAGGAGCGAGAGATGCCGAAACTGACAATCGACGGTATCGAGGTCGAAGCCGAGGCGGGCAGCTCCGTTCTGCAGGCCTGCGAGACGCTGGGCATTGAGATTCCGCGCTTCTGTTATCATGAACGGCTGTCGGTGGCGGGCAACTGCCGCATGTGCCTGGTGGAAATGGAACGCTCGCCCAAACCGGTGGCGTCCTGCGCCATGCCGGTCGCCGAGGGCATGGTGATCCACACCAACACCGAGACCGTGAAAAAGGCGCGCAACGGCGTCATGGAATTCCTGCTGATCAACCACCCGCTGGACTGCCCGATCTGCGATCAGGGCGGCGAATGCGATCTGCAGGACCAGGCCATGGGATACGGCAGGGACGCCAGCCGCTACGATGAGCCCAAGCGCGCCGTCAAAGACAAATATATGGGGCCGCTGGTCAAGACCATCATGACCCGCTGTATCCATTGCACCCGCTGCGTGCGCTTCGCCTCCGAGATTGCCGGCGTGCCGGAACTGGGGCTGCTGGGCCGCGGCGAGAGCGCGGAAATTTCGACCTATCTGGAGAAGGCGCTAGCCTCCGAACTGTCGGGCAATATCATCGATCTATGCCC
>CBFDDT010000237.1:0-4969 GCA_965603635.1 uncultured bacterium
CGCCGGCCAGGGACATGGCGCGGATTTCCCTCGCCGACTTCGACGACACGACCCGCAAGCAGGCGGAGGCGCTGAAAACCCGGCCGCATCTCAAGGCCCGCTTCGACGCCATGGTGGAATCCAGCCGCGCGCCGCACGAACTCAGGATGCTGACGCTGGAGAACGAGTGCCGCGCCGGCGAGGAGAAGGCCGTGCTGGCCGCCGCGCTGAGCGAGTTGGCGGCGGCGGCGGCCGACGATCCGGCGATGGCGCCGGGCGTGACGGGGCGCGGGCTGGCGCAGATCGAGGCCGCCATGGATGCCGGCATGGTAACGCCGGAAGAGGCCGCCGCGATGCAGGGCGAATTCGCTGATAACGTCCATATGGCGGCCATGCGCGGCCAGATCGCCGCCGATCCCGCGCTGGCGCTGGAAAAGCTGGAATCCGGCGAGTTCAACGACATCTTCGAGGCCCCCGCGCGCGACCATCTGCTGGACGAGGCCCGGACAACGGCGCGGGTAAAACAGGCCGGCGCCTCGGCCGCCATCCGGGCCCGCCGGCGCGGGCTGGAGATCGACATGGAAGAACATCTGGCGGCGCTGGCCGAGACCGGCGCCGGGGACGAGGCCGTGGCCGCGCGGGCGCGGGCCGAGCTGCCGGACATCCAGTACGCCGCCTTCCAGCAGGGCCAGGCGCAATCGCGCGAGCGCCATGCCACGCGCGCCGAATACGCATTCATGACCGAGGCCGAAATCGAGGCCGACATCGCCGCGAACGCCCCCGGCGGCGGCCCCCGGAACATCGACCGGCGCGACAGCGACGAACGCGACGCCGCCCACGCCATCCGCGCCGAGACCCGCGACGAGGTGCTGGCCGCCCGCGCCGCCGACCCCGCCGGCTGGGCGATGCGCGACGCGGATGTGGCGGCTGCGTTCACGGCCGCGCAAGAGAACCGGGATGACCCGGCATCGGCGCGCAAGGCGCTGACCCTGCGCCTGGCTCTGCAGCGCGAAATGGGCATCGTACAGCCGCGCCTGTTCAGCGAGCCCGAACGAGACGCCATCGCCGCCCAACTGGCCGCTGTGGCTCCGGCCGACCGCGTTTCGATCATCGCGGATTTGCGCGAACGCTACGGTCCCCACACCGGCATGCTGTCGGCGGAACTGGCCGGCGAAGTCGATGGCGGCACGGCCCTGCTGATCGATTACGCCGAAATAAAGCGTTTAACGCCATTGCTTGCCAACGGTATGGAGAAGGCCCGTGTAGAAGGCCTGGCGAAGCCGAGGGGCGCGGTGGTTCTTGACCTTCCCATGACCGGTGACGGTGTCGATACGCCGCGGGAGTTTCACTTGGGTCGCTTGCGAAACTTCCAGCAGTACCGCCTGCCGAACGGAGACATTGTGCTTTACGACGGCGAGGCCTTGGTGCCCGTGGAAGAAGAGGAGCCGGCAAGGGGCGACGATACGGGGAAACCGGGCCGCATTCGCTCTGGCATTCACGGGGCCGGCCAGGAAATCGCTAATATGGTGGCCGCCGTTCCAAGGTCGCAGGCTTTTTTCGCGGCCGAAATCGTCCGCTCGACCCTTGAGGACATGTTGGCGATCCAGATGAACGAGGAGCCGTTCTGGGTGTATCGCGACCATGCCGACAAGGCCACGTTGATCCGCTTCCGGCAGGCGTCGCCGAAGGAGCGTCTGCGCATGTTGGCGGAACAGGCGTCGGTCTTACCGCAGGATTCGCCGTTCTACAAATTTGGCGAGGCGATTTCCAAATATGCGCGCGAAACGCTGCCGACGAATCCAGAGTACGAGAACGAACTGTTCCAGAAATTCATGCGCGGCGCGGGAAGCCTTGGCGGCTTTATATTGGTGGGCGCCGCCCTGCGCCGCGCTGGCGTGCCGCCGATAATCGCCGTTGCTGGCGCTGGCGCGACCACGCAGATGGTCACGCAGTTCGAGGATGCCCTCGAGAGCGGAGTGACCATGGAGGAGGCCTATGAGGCGGCCAATCTCGGGGCGCTCGTCGGACTGACGGAGGCATTGCCGATTTCCCGGCTGTTCGACCGGCTGGACAAGGGGACGGGTGGTTCGATCCGCCGCGCGCTGATCGAGGCGGCCAAGGGCGGCGCGGAGGAGGCCATGCAGGAAACCTTCCAGGCGATAGCAACCAGCCTGATCGCGTCGGACCTCGTCGGCTATGACCCGGACCGTCGAATATTCGAAGGTGTGGGCGAGAACGCCAGCATCAGCTTTACCCTCGGTGGTCTTGTGAACTTTATAGCGGCTGTTGCCGGTGGGCGGCGCCGCGGTAAAGGCAGTACGGAGGAGCGAGACGACCGGAATTCGGAGCCTTTCGAAGCGCAATCAGCCCCCGAGGATATGGGCAACGCGCCGTCCGGGAGGGCGGTGGTGGAATCGGTCGAAAGCGAGGCGGGAACAGTTACCCGAGCAGATCTCGATTCCTCGGTTGCCGGTACCGATACGGACTGGGATCTCATAAGCGGATACGAGGGGGGGGCCCGCCATAAGGAATTTAGGAACCCGGAGTCTTCAACAGCGCAGCCAGGTCAAGAGGGCCGCGAAGTCTTTGGTAATGTCGATCCAAAATCTAATAAGAGAATTGTTCAACCCATAAATGATGCCGAGCAGATGCAGGCAATGGCGCAAGAGAACGTGGAACCCTTGTCACGGCAACTTGGCGAGCTCGTTGCAGATTTGCCTGGCGTGGAGGTTGTCGGCGCGAGAGCCAAAGAATCTCCAAGGATGGGCGAAAAGCTTAGTAGCGGCCGTCGCCAAGACACGTTGGGTGATTATCTCGGTGGACGCATCGTGATCGACGATAATCTTATGTTGAACGAAATCGTTCGGGTGCTTGCAAAACGTTATAAGAACGTTGAGTTCGATAACTTCATGCGGGAACCGCGCCCATCGGGCTATCGCGCTATTCACATGCAGATTGTACTGGATAACGGCATGACTGCGGAAATCCAAATCATGCCACGTGAAATCTATGATGTATACAAACGCGAGCATGCGGAAAGCTATACGCCCGGTCGAGGTCCTGGCCACAACTTGTCCGAGCAAATCATGCAGGAGGCATTGGAGAAGAAAGAAAAATTCAGCTTAGAATACGAGGAAGCCTGGCGGCAGTTCATAGGAGAGGTCGATATTGACTGATTCCGGTAGATGGTCACCATATCGCGTACTCGTTGTATTGGGTGGATTATCTTGGCCCGAATTTGGTATTGCCTTGTTCGTGGTGGGATATACCCCTATCTAATTGTATAGGAGGTTGAATCGATGAACTCAGAAGCGCGGTTGAAATATGGCCCAGTTAATCTCGGGGGGGCGCTCGCCCGCATGGTTGAGCTTCCAGATAAGTCGGGCCGCCTTGAAACCTGGGGCGCTAAAGGCTGGGAAGCTGGCGGAACGGATTTACCAGCCATGATGACAGCTCCCTATGCCTCACCAGCCATCCTGCGTGAATACGATGTTCCTGAGAAAGACTGGTCGCCGGAAGCCCTTCGAGAAGCGCGCGATGACGCTGTGAAAAACCAGCACAAGGGGTGATGAAAGAGTTCATACAACTTGCAGATGGTTCAGTAACTCTACTGGGCTTGCTCGGTCGAAATCGAAGTGAAGGGTCAGAGCGGCAGGCGCAGCACCAAGCAGACCGAGAACGATGCGGACTTTATATCAGACCAAGATTCAGAACTTTCTGGCATCGAACTGCTTCGCGTGCCGGCCGACAGGATCAAACCGGAGCATCTCGTGGATGTTATCGGTGCTTGGCTGAAACACCCCAAGCGGCAAAAAAAGGACACGTTTGGCGGATACCGACGTGAGGATATCGAAGATCTGGTGGAATTGCTGCGCGCACAGCGCGGACCCGACGGCAAACCACTTCCCGTCGGTGTTGTAATCGCCGTAACATTGTCCTTTGCGCTACCGCTGGCCTACCCGGAAACCGGAGAAGCGGAGGAAATTGCGCCATTGTCCAATTCGGATGGCCGTTGAGAATTTCAACCACTGGCAAACGCCGCGGGTCGTATCACACCACAATCCCGAGGCCATCCGCTAATTTTCGGGCGGTTTCGGCCGTCCACTTCCTCTGTTCCATCCATTTTCCCGACCGCTCGGCGATAGCCTCGTCAGTCAGGCCGTCATCCCCCCACCAACGCCCCAGCCAGGACCGGTGGTGTTCCTTGTAAAGCTCGCGATACAATTCATCATAAGCGACCGATGCTTCGTCGAAACAGCGTATCAGATAATCCGCGGCCCGTCGGTCGTCTCCGCCCATATGGTGGAGCACCGCCAGCGAGCAGAAAAACCGGCTGCCGCGATCGCGCGTTTCCATCCAGTCGGCGACGAACAGAGGATCGTCGCACCGCTGGTACCAGGGCAAGGCATATTGCAGCCAGATATCGTTCAGGAAATTCCCGAATTCCAAGACCATTTCGTCCATGCGCTGGTCATAACGCTCCCAACCCGCTTCCCCTTCGTCCGACGACGGCAGACCGGCCCGGCATACCCACCATTTGTCGCCCCGGCATTTCATAAGGGGATCGCTCCGTGCCGCCTCGTATTCCTCCGACCAGTCTTTAGAGCCGCGGCCTCGATGCCAAGTATAATAATCATGTCCCATCGCGATTTCCATCAGCCTGGGCAGGGACGTTGTTAAATGCGACGGGTTACGCGTGACTCCGTGGTGCACGCGACGGCCCGGTGACCACCTGAATAGCCCAACCGCGCACCGCACGAGTTGCGGATGCTGACGCGTGAGAACGCCATGGCCGGTCGTGGCCAAGCCACCTTCGCGACAACATAGAGTTCAAGGGAGCCATTCAATCCATGAGAAATTTCGACTTGATAGCCCAGGAGTTGGACGTCATGCCGTTGCGCCATGCGGTGGCGCGGCAGCCGGGGTTGTGGAACGCCAATAATCTGCGCACGACCTATCCGGGGACGGTGCATGGCGAGGCGGACGATAT
>CBFDDT010000238.1:0-4963 GCA_965603635.1 uncultured bacterium
ACCCTGCAGGATGCCGTCATCAAATGGCTGTCCGAACGTTACCCCGTCATTGAAATCCTCTTTATCCGCAGCGTGATCATGCTGCCGGTCATTCTGGTGGTGGCGGCGGCGACGGGGCAATTGGGAAGGCTGCGCACTCGCCGCTACGGCGCGCATCTGCTTCGCGCGGTGCTGAACTTTCTGGCCTTCATCACCTATTTCGGGGCGCTGCGATTGATGCCGCTGGCCGACACGCTGGCGATCGTCTTTTCCGCCCCGCTATTCATCGTTCTTTTCAGCGCGCTGTTGCTCAAGGAGAAGGTGGGGCCCTGGCGCTGGTCGGCGGTCGCCATCGGCTTCGTCGGTGTACTGGTGATGATCCGGCCCGGAACCTCCATGCTGGACTGGCCGGTGATACTGGCGCTTATGTCCAGTGTCTTATATGCGCTGTGGATGCTGACGACCCGCACCATGGCCGAGGACGAATCGAGCCTCGGCATGCTGTTCTATGCAACGGTATTTTTCGTGCTGGCCGGCGGGGCCATGGTGCCCTTCGAATGGGTGACTCCAAGCGGCGAGGATTTGTTGGTGCTGACGGTACTCGCCGTTGTCGCCATGATCGGGCTGTTGATGCTGATTCAGTCCTACCGGATGGCCCAGGCCTCGATCCTGGCGCCCCTGGATTATACCTCGATGGTCTGGGCGGTCTTGCTGGGCTGGTTCGTCTGGAACGAGCTGCCCGGGATTTGGGTAATCGCCGGCACGGTCCTGGTGGTTTTCGCCGGGCTGATCATCGTCCACCGCGAGGCCCGGATGCCCCATCACGCCGTATCGCTCAGAGGTCCGACGGACGAGTAGGGCAGGGGGCCGCGGGGGCGATTACTTGCCCGCGCCCGCGACGGTTTCGGTGCCGCGAGTCAGATAATAGGCGATCAGGATCGGGACGAAAGTCACCGCAATTACAAAAACGGCGACGACGTTGGTCACCGGCCGCTGCCGTGGCCGCACGAGTTCGGAGAGCATCCAGATCGGCAAAGTGGATTGTTGTCCCGCCGTGAAGGTCGTGACGATCACCTCGTCGAACGATAGCGCAAAGGCCAGCATACCCCCGGCCAGCAGCGCCGTCGCGATACTGGGCAGCACGACATAGCGGAATGTCTGGATGCCGTCGGCGCCCAGATCCATCGAGGCTTCGACAAGCGACACTGATGTTCGGCGGAAGCGCGCCAGCACGTTGTTGTACACGACGACGATGCAGAAGGTCGCGTGGCCTATGATGATCGTCCAATAGCCGTAGGGGATGTCGACGATGTTGATCGCGGCCCTCAGCGAGATGCCGGTAACGATGCCGGGCAGGGCTATCGGCAGGATAATCAGCAGGGTAATGGCCTCGCGCCCGAAAAACCGGGTCCGGTACATGGCGGCGGCGGCCAGCGTGCCCAGCACCAGCGCGGTCGCCGTCGCGATCAGCGCGACGCGCACCGACAAGGTCAGCGCATCCCATATGTCCTGCCGGCCCCAGGCAACCTCGAACCAGTGCAGGGTCAATCCCGGCGGCGGGAACTGGTAGGACTTTTCCTCGGTCGTGAAGGCATAGAGAATGATGAACGCGACGGGCAGGTGCAAATAAAGCAGCCCGGCGACGGCGGCCAGTTTCAAGGTGAGGGAGGCGCGCATTCCGGCGAACCGATTTGTTCGGGTTCTAGAGAGCATCAAACGCCCCCAACCGTTTAGCGATCGTCAGGTAAATCGCGACGATGACGATCGGCACCACCGAAAATGCCGCGGCCATCGGGACATTTCCCGCCGTGCCCTGGTGGATATAGACCGCCTGACCGATGAAGAAGCGCGATGATCCGATAACGTAGGGGATGATGTAATCGCCCAGCGTCAACGAGAAGGTAAAGATCGACCCTGCGGCAACACCCGGCAAGGCCAGCGGCAGGATGACCTTGCGGAATGTTTCGTTAGGCCGTGCCCCGAGGTCGCCCGACGCTTCTATCAGCGAGGCCGGGACACGCTCCAGCGCAGCCTGAATCGGCAGGATCATGAAGGGTAGCCATATGTAAGTGAATACGAGGAACATCCCGATATAGGAGACAGACAGGGATGGTCCGCCAACGACTGGCAGCGCCAGTACACCGTCAAGCAGCCAGCCAAGATGCGCGTTCGCGAAACCCCAGCTTATCACGCCCTCCTTGGCGAGCAGCAGCTTCCAGGCATAGACGCGGACCAAATAGCTGGACCAGAGCGGCAGCATGACGGCCAGATAGAAAAACGCCTTGGTCCGCCCGGTGGCATGGCGCGCCATGTAGTAGGCGACCGGGAAGCCGATCGTCGCGGCGGCCAGGGTGACCGCAACGGCCATCGAGAGGGTGCGGAGGATGATATCGAGATTGGCGCGGCTGGAGAGCAATTCCGCATAGGTTCGCAGGCTGAACTCGTAGACGGTCTGTCCGGTAAACTCGTCGATATAAAAGAAGCTCTGGACCAGAAGCGCGAGCAGAGACCCGAGATAGATGATCCCCAGCCACAAGAGCGGCGGCGCCAGCAATAGCAGCAGGAAGAAAGTCGAACGCCGATAGAGCAAGGTTGAAAATCGCCTTCGCAGCGAATCCGTTACGACGAGACGATCCGTGGCGATGTCGGCCATTGTCTACTCCCCGGCCATTCCGCCGCTGAGGCTCTGCATCGCGTCTCGTTCCCACGCCAGTTCGATGCGTTCGCCGACGGCGGGGCCGCCTTGTTGACCGCCGGTTGTGACGTTCTGGCGCAGAACGAACAGGATTGCGCCGCCATCCGTTTCGACTTCGTAGCGCGTGGCGGCGCCGAGATACTGAACTTCCAGGACGACGCCACCGGCCTTCACCATATCCTGGGCGCCGGCATAGTCGGCAGCGAAATGAATTTTCTCGGGCCGGATGGAGAGTGCGCCCGTCATTCCCGCGATTCGCTCGGCCGCCGCCGCGTCCATCAGGTTGGAGTTGCCCACGAAGCCGGCGACGAATGCAGTCGCGGGATGTTCATAGATTTCCTGCGGCGACCCGACCTGTTCGATTTTCCCCTCGTTGAACACCGCCAGCCGATCACTCATTCCCAGGGCTTCTTGCTGGTCATGGGTGACATAGACGAAAGTGATGCCGATCTTGCGCTGCAAGCCCTTGAGTTCGACCTGCATCTGCTCGCGAAGCTTGAGGTCGAGTGCGCCCAGTGGTTCGTCGAGCAACAATACGCGGGGGTGATTGATAAGGGCGCGAGCGAGCGCCACACGCTGTCGTTGTCCGCCCGACAGCTCGGCCGGTCGCCGCCCGCCAAGATTGCCCAGCTTGACCAGATCGAGCATTTCTTCGGCACGCGCATGCCGCTCGGCCTTCGCCACCTTACGCACCATCAGGCCGTAGGCCACGTTGTCCAGCACCGACATGTGGGGAAACAGGGCGTAGTCTTGGAATACGGTGTTGATATCGCGGTCATAAGGCGGGACGCCGGCTACATCGGCGCCATGAATCGAGATGTGACCGGACGTTGGCGTTTCGAACCCCGCGATCAGGCGCAAACTGGTTGTCTTGCCGGACCCGGATGGACCCAGCATGGAGAAGAACTCGCCATCGACGATTTCAAGGGAGACGTCATCGACGGCCCTGACCGTCTCGAAGTGGCGGCTCACATTTTCGAATTTTACGGCTATGGTCATTGGTAATTGCTGCTGCAGCACGCGGAAAACAGGATCATTATGAGGAATCGGCCAGAGACTCCCGTCTCCGGCCGTTCACTGTATCGTTTGCCGCGGATCAGCGACCGCCGAGGACGGCGATATAGTCCGTTACCCAGCGATAGTAGGGCACGCAGGTTCCCTGCGAGCCGCACTTGCTGCGCGGCGTCCGCCAGAAGTGGATCTTTGCGAAGTTATCGATCCCGTTGGTCTTGCAGCCTTCCGGGCCAAGCAAAGCGTTACCCTGGCAGGCGTCGGGCGTGGAGGGAACGGATCCGAACCAGGCAGCGAGATCGCCCTGCAGCTTCGGGTTCAGCGACCACTCCATCCATTTGTAGGCGCAGGTCGGATGCGGCGCTTCCGCATGCATCATCGTGGTGTCAGCCCATCCGGTGGCGCCTTCCTTGGGGATGACGCTGGCGATCGGCTTTTTCTCGCCCTGCATCAGGTTGACCTGGAAGGGCCATGACGACGACGCAACAACGCCTTCGTTGGTGAAGTCGTCTATCTGGACGAAGGCATCGTGCCAATAACGGTTTACGATCTTGCGCTGCTGGCGCAGCAGGTCCAGCGCCGCCTTGTATTGGTCCTCGTTTAGCTCATAGGGATCCTTGATGCCGAGCTCGGGTTTGGTCGCCATCAGATACAGCGCCGCGTCGGCGATGTAGATCGGCCCGTCGAAGGCCTGGATCCGGCCTTTGTTGGATTTGCCATCGTCGAGCATCAATTCCTCGAAAACGACTTTCCAGCTGTCGGGCGCCGTCTTGAAAGCATTGGTGTTGTACATCAGCACGTTGGCGCCCCACTGATAAGGCGTGCCGTAGTGCTTGCCGTCGACCGTGTGCCAGGCCGCGCTCTGCAGTCGTGGATCTACCCTTTTCCAACTGGGGATCAGGCCGGTGTTGATTTCCTGTACGCGGCCGCCGGCGATGAGGCGCAAACTTGCGTCGCCGGAGGCGGTGACCAGGTCGAATCCGCCTTCGTTCATCAGAGCAACCATTTCGTCCGAAGTGCCGGCGGTTTTCACTCTGACCTTGCAGCCTGATTCTTTCTCGAACCCGGTAACCCAGTCGAAGTTCTTGTCGGTTTCGCCTCGCTCTATATAACCGGGCCAGGCAACGATATCGACGATGCCCTCGGGCTCTCCAAGTTTCTGCAGCGGTTGCTCGGCCGCGGTACCGGTAACGGTCCAAGCCACAGCAATGGCAACGCTGGCGATGCCGGCGCGTACAGCCATTCTAGACATTTCCTACCTCCTAAGATTTATATTTT
>CBFDDT010000239.1:0-4899 GCA_965603635.1 uncultured bacterium
TACTCCGCCGCCGCCGGTACGGTTGCGATCTCGATAGCGTCCGTTTCCAGCACATCGCCGGCCGCGAACGGGTCGCCTTCCATCAGCATGCATTGCAATTCCGCCGGCGAGATCGGGCGTCCGAGCGCTTGCGCGAAATGCACCGCGTCGGCGTCCCGGCCGGGGTGGAACCGCAGGAACATCCGGCGGATTTCGTCCGACCCCAGCAGGTCGAACCACTCATGCAGGTCGATACGGCCAGGGCGGATCAAGGCCGGATCCAGATGTTCCGGGTGGTTGCTGGTCATCACCAACAGCCGCCCTTCCGGGGCCGCCACCCCATCGATTGCGTTCAACAGGCCGCTCAGCGTCGTAAAACTGCCAACCGGCGCGCCATCTTTCTTGTCCTTGCCGGCGGTCCGGCTCTTGGCGATCCGGATGGCGTCGATATCCTCGACCAGCAGGATGGCGTCCTGGGGCACCGCGGCGAAGGCCTCCATCAACACGCTGTCCTGCGAAACCGAGGCCAGGTTCAGCGCATAGACCGGCTTGCCCAGATGGCTTGCCAGCGCCAGCACGACCGAGGATTTGCCAGTTCCCGGCGGGCCCGAGAACAAGTACCCGCGGCGGTAGGGAATGCCGCGTTCGGCGTACCAGTCGCCAGCTTCGAAGAACCATTGTGCATCGGCAATCAGGCGGTCGGCCTGCCGGCTGGGCAGGATCACCGAATCCATCGGGCGTGGCCGTTTGCGGCAGGAAACCTCCCAGTAGCCGTCTCGCCAGTCATGAACCTGCACACAATTGTCTTCGGTGCAGAGCGTGGCCGCCTCGGAAACGAGCGCGCGCAGGAAATCCTGGCTGCGTCCGATCGTCCGTAAGTGGAAATGCTGACGCAAGAACCGGCCCTTCGAGTTTTCCTCGTCGATCCAGTAGTTCAGCATTACCGGCCGCCCCTTGTGCGTGAAGACGTGCCGGCCCTCGCCGGGCACCAGGTTCCAGGCGTCGGATTCGCCTGTCTGTCCGGCGTCGAGACGGTATTGGCTGCCCGCCAGGCGCAGCTTGCGGCTGCGTCGGACATAGGGGTGCCGCGACAGCCAGACCTTGATCCAGTCAAAGCCGGGATCGGTGTTGTCCACCTCAAGCGTCACCGTGGCATGGCGCAGGGCCAGCCGCCACAGCGTGGCCGGAAAGGCGCGCGCCAGATACAGCGCCGTGCCGATCGAAGACGCGGTAATCACGCCGATGAACATTTCGTTGTCGACGAACTGCGTCGACAGCCATTGATAAATCTGCTCGTACATCACTCGCTCCATCGGGCCGCGCGGACGCGCGAACCCTCACGGTAAATCGCCAGAAACCAACAAGTTCCTGTTTTCCGGATAGTCAGGAGATTGTTCCGGTCCCACGCGCCGTCTTGCGGCGGGGACCGGCGAGCAGAAGCTAGCCGAAGACCCCGAACGCAAGACCGCCGCCCAGGCAATGCCGGACGTCGTTCCTGTCTATTCTGGTTTCACTCTTCAGCATTCATGGCTCCATGCGCTTGTGCGCCGTTCGATAAGGGGGCGGCTTATAAATCGAAAAATGGCGCCCTGTAAAGGCGCCGATGCAAGAAAGACCGTAAATTTCAGAAAAAGCGGGCCCGGCGCTTGCTGTGTTTCAGAATCCGGCGTGCAAACATTACTGATCGGACCCGTCACGCAGGATCCAGGGGGCATTGTCTTGGTAGTGCTTATTCAACTCGGCCCGACGTTCCGGGCTAACGGTAATCCAGATAATCAGCCATAACACCATGGTCGCGATCGAGCCGATCTTGATGATCCGCGGCCACCACGGCCCCATCCGTTCGATCAGTTTCTTGCCCACGAGGCCGTAGCGGCGCCTGATAATTATCGCCAGGACGACCGCCGACACAAGTAAGACGACCACAAAACTCAGACCGGATTCAGACGTCTCCATTCAGGTGCGATCCCGCGGCCTCATCCCTCGTCCAGGGTCCCCAGCAACCAGCGCGCGGTCCGGAACAGGCGCGCGTCGTCGCCCTTGGCCGAGACCATCTGCACGCCCAACGGCATGTCGTTGGGGCCTTGGAGGACCGGCATTGTGAGGGCGGGCACGCCGGCCAGGGTCCAGATCGTGCAGAAGGCGGGGCTGCCGGTTGCGTCCAGACCCACCGGCGCCTCACCGGCGGTAGCGGGCGTCAGGATTGCGTCGAATACGTGAATGATCTCATTGATCTCAGCCTGGTAGTCGGCGATCCGGGCAACCGCGGCATTGTAGTCCATGGCCAGTACCTGCTGGCCGCGCTCGATCATCTCGCACAGTATATCGCTGAGTTGATCCTTGCCGTCGCGGTATTCCCTGGCGAAGCTTAACGCGAGATCCGCCTCCATGATCCGGCGATGGTCCTCCAGCGCGCCGTCGAATATCGGCGGCAGTTCCATGATGTGGATATCGCCGAGATGTTCGCAGAGTTCGCGCAGCGCGTCCTTGGTGGACTCCTCCGCCTGGCCCCAGACCGGCGTGCGGATGAACGCCAGTTTCGGTTTGACCGGCGGTTCCTCGGCCATGATGCGGCTGATTTGCGGGTTGGCGCGCGGACGCGAGTGTGGATCGCGGGAATCATGGCCGATCAGCACGTCGGCCAGCAGCGCCGTATCCTCCAGCGTCCGACCCATGACGCCGACGGTATCCAGCGGGGGCGATTGCTTCAGAATGCCGTGGCGTGGAATCAGTCCGTGACTGGGCTTGAAGCCGAATACGCCGCAATAGGCGGCCGGCCGGATTACCGAGCCGTTGGTCTGGGTGCCCACCGCGATCGGAACCATGAAGGACGCCACCGCGGCTGCGGAACCGCTGGACGATCCGCCAGGTGTTCTGGTGGGGTCGTGCGGATTTTTGGTCTTGCCGGGCGAGTAAACGGCCAGTTCCGTTGAGACCGTTTTACCCAGGATGACCGCGCCGGCCTGGCGTAGCCGCTCAACCACGATGCTGTCGTTTTCCGGTTGACGGCCGGCGTGCAGCACCGTGCCGTTCTCGGTCGGCATGTCGGCGGTGTCCAGGATGTCCTTAACACCGACCGGCACACCGTGCAGCGGCCCCAGGCTTTCACCCTTCTGGCGCTGGTCCTGTGCGACCGTTGCCTGGGCCAGGGCGTATTCCCTGTCCAGGTGGGTCCATGCGCCGATGTTGTCATCAACCGCCTCTATGCGGTCGAGGCAGCTTTGCACCAGTTCTTGCGACGTCAATTCGCCGTCCCTGATCCGGCTGGCGGCTTCGCTGGCTGTCAGGGATGCGGGCGTAGTGTCCTGCGACATGTTATTTATCCATTCGGGTAGGCGCCGGAAGCCGCCTGCAGGCGGGGCGTGGAAGAGTTATTTTTTAGGGCGCAGGCAGGAATCCCAGTAGTCGTATACGACCAGCGCCAGAACGAAGATGCTGATCACCCAGAAGGGCAACCCGCCCCAAAAGCCGGCAAAGCCCGATGAGATGCTTTGCGCCAAGCCCAGGACGAAGGTAGCGACCAAGGCCATTCCAATAAACCCGGTTATTTTTTCAATCATAACAGAAGACCTTACATTTTCTCTTTGCCGATCAGGGAATATACTTACCGAACAGCGCGTCAGGTAACCACAGCGCGATGCTCGGGAACTGATACATCAAGACCATGACAAAAATAACAATGGCGAGATAAGGCATGATACCCCGGAAGATATCCATCAATTCGATCGCGTTTCCCAGCACCCCCTTCAGGTAATAGGCCGACATGGCCATCGGTGGAGTAAGGAACGACGTTTGCAGGTTGAGCGCGACCAGCATGGCGAAGAAATAGGGATTAACATCGAAGGCGGGCAGCATGGGCAGGAAGATCGGCACGAAGATAATCAGAATTTCAGACCATTCCAGGGGCCATCCGAGAAGAAAGATGATGATCTGCACCAGGACCAGGAATTGCCATGAGGCAAGATCGAGACCGAGAACGAAATGTTCGATAATTTCGTGGCCGCCAAGATAGGAAAAAACCGATGCGAAGGTCCACGACCCGACAAACAGCCAGCAGACCATGGCGGTCGCCTTGGCCGTCAGGTAGACGGACTCTTTAAGCATTGTCCAGTTGAGAGAGCGATACATCGCCGCCAGCGCGAGCCCGCCAAACGCGCCCATTGCGGCGGCTTCCGCGGGCGTCGCCAGGCCGCCCAGAATCGAGCCAAGCACCAGCATGATGAGCGCGGTCAACGGCACGAATGAGGTCAGCAGTTGCCAATAAACGACGCGGGCCGGCGGCACATCCTCGTCGCGCGGCTTGGGGGCGATCGACGGGTTGATGAAAACCCGAATGATAACATAGACGATATATAAGCCGGCCAGCAGGAACCCCGGGAAAACGGCCGCGGCGTACAGGCGCAGAGGCGAAAGTTCCGCAATTGCCGCATAAACGATCAGCATGATCGAAGGCGGAATCAAAATACCAAGCGTACCGCCGGCACAAATGACACCGGAAGCAAAACTCTTGTCATAATTGGCCTTGGCCATGGCCGGAAACGCCAGAAGTCCCATCAGGGTCACCACCGCGCCGACGATGCCGCTGGCGGTGGAAAACACGGCGCAGGTGATCAAAGCGGCGATCGCCATGGACCCCGGCAGATTACGCGCCGCCATTTGCAGCGCGTAGAACAGCTTGTTGACGATGTTGGCGCGCTCGACCACATAGCCCATGAACAGGAACAGCGGGATAGCGACCAGTGTGTCGTTTTCCATCACCGAATAGGTGTTCTGGTTCAACAGATAAAATATCTTGTTGTTGAACACATCAGCCATCGTCTGGATGCTGCCAGCCTCGTAATAGGCGTAGTAGCCAAAGCCGACACCCATGGCGAGCAGCGTGAAGGCCACCGGGAATCCCAGCAGCACCATCACGATGAA
>CBFDDT010000240.1:0-4886 GCA_965603635.1 uncultured bacterium
CCGCTGGCTGTCTTTCCAGTGCACTTCTTTCCACAATGTACGCTGGTCTTCGCACAGCCACCATTCGTAGCCATGCGGGCCGCCGTCTTTCATCGCGTGTACTTCGGCTAAATACAGGTGTCCGTATTCATCGAAATTGCGCCACAAGTCGTAACCGGTGCCATGGATCAGGGTATAAGCCCCCATTAGCGTGCTGTCGGGCGCCCATTGTCTGGCCGTTCCGTTCACCAGCCCGTTCGCATGGGGTTCGGACAGGTGCAGATAAAGGCCGTTACCGTCGTCGTCGTCGTTCCAGAAATATCTCATTCCGTGGATTGTGCCGTCCCTGACCGGTGTTTCGATGGCCAGGGTTCCGTTCTTGTCGTAGTGCCTGTGTCCGACGATCTCGCCATCCAGCGTACACACGCGCTCTTCAAGCGATATGCGGCCGCCCGTCGCTTTGTAGGGTGAAACGGAACTTTCCACCGCGTTATCGGGAATATCCGATCTGTATCTTTTGTCCGTGTCGTTCATGCGCGCCGCCGCCTCAACTCACCGCCGCCGCGTCGTCGATGATCATCTGTACCGACTCGCGGCCCTGCCAGCGGTCGACGCGGATCTGGCCGGCTATGTGCAGGGGCAGGCCGCCGGACTGCAGAAGCATCTGGCCCAGCGGGCGGTCGGCGCAGCGGAAGGCGATGGCTTTCAGGCGGCCGCCGTCCTCGCCGGTCAGGATGCAGCTTACATGGTCCTTGCCGACGACATTGGCCTTGACGATGCGCGCCGCCGAAATGGCGAAACGCGGCTCGCGGTTGCCGGCGCCGAAGGGGGCCAGCTTCTGCAGGGCCTCGGCCAGTTCCACGGTCGCGCCGCGCGGCTGCAGCACGCCGTCCAGCCCCAGTTCGGCCACCGGGCCGCCGTCACCTGTCTGCGTCTGGATGCGGCTCGCCAGGAACTCGCGGAAGGCGTCCTGGCGGTCGGCGGCGACGGTGAAGCCCGCCGCCATGGCATGGCCCCCGCCATTGATCAGCAGGCCTTCCTGGCGCGCCGCGATTACCGCCGTGCCGAGATCGATACCGGTGACGGAGCGGCCGGAGCCCTTGCCGACCCCGTCCTCCATGGCGACCACGCAGGCCGGCCTGTTGAACCGCTCCTTCAGCCGCCCGGCGACGATGCCGATGACGCCGGGATGCCAGTTTTCGGACACCGCATAGACCAGCCCGTCATGCATGGCGCCCTCTTCGACCTGGGCGATGGCCTGGTCCAGGCAGGCGGCCTCGATATCCTTGCGTGTGTTGTTGTAGTCGTCCAGCTTCTGGGCCAGCGGCAGGGCCGTGGCGTAGTCCGGCGCGGTCAGCAGCGCCGTGCCCATGCCGGCCTCGCCGACCCGCCCGCCGGCATTGACGCGCGGTCCCAGCAGGAAGCCCGCATGCCAGGCCTCCGGCGCCTCGTTCATTCGCGACACGTCGGCCAGCGCGACGATGCCCGGATTGCCCCGCTGGGCCATCACTTTCATCCCCTGGGCGACGAATGCGCGGTTGACGCCGGTCAGCGGCACCACGTCGCAGACCGTGCCCAGCGCGACAATATCCAGCCATTGGCGCAGATCCGGCGCCGGGCGGTCGCCATACCAGCCGGCCTCGCGCAGCACCCGGTTCACCGCCACGGCCAGCAGGAAGGCGACGCCGACGGCGGCCATCTGGCCATGGGGGCTGTCGTCGTCCAGCCGATTGGGGTTCACCACCGCCAGCGCGCGGGGCAGGCGGGGCTCGGCCACATGATGGTCGACGACGATCATCTCCAGCCCGCCCTCGGCCGCTTCCTCCAGCGCCTCGAAGGCGGTGATGCCGCAATCCACCGTGATCGCCAGCGCCGCGCCACGCTGTTTCAGTGACAGCAGGGCAGGGGCGTTCGGCCCGTAGCCTTCCTTCATGCGGTCGGGGATATAGGTGATAACGCGCCCGCGGGCGGCCTCGAAAAATAGCTGCAACAGCGATGTGGAAGTTGCGCCGTCGACATCGTAATCGCCGAAGATGGCGATCGTCTCGCCGGCCTGGATGGCATCCGCGATGCGCGCGGCGGCGCGATCCATGTCCTTCAGGTGCGAGGGGTCGGGCAGCAGGTCGCGCAGCGTCGGGTCGAGCCAGACTTCCGCCTCGTCGATCCCGATGCCCCGCGCCGCCATGACCCGGCCGATAATCTCCGGCAAGCCGAAACGCTGGGCCAGCGCCAGGCCGGCCCGGGAGTCTCCCTCGCGCGTGTACCAGCGCCGGCCGGCGGCCGAACGCTCCACGCCAAGAACGGTTTCAGCGTTCTCAGACATCCATCGGCGGGAAGCCGGACTTGCGGGTGAAGTCGTGGTGGGTCTTGATGGTTCGCACCGTGCCGGTTTTCGATCGCATTATGATCGATTCCGTTGTCGCGCCGGTGGCGTAACGCCGCACGCCGCGCAGCATCGCCCCGTCGGTGACGCCGGTGGCGGCGAACATCACATCGCCGGACGCCAGGTCCAGGGTGTTGTATTTGCGGGCGAGGTCGGTGATGCCACAGCGGGCGGCGCGGGCGCGCTCGTCGTCGTTGCGGAATACCAGGCGCGCCTGGATCTGGCCGCCGATGCAGCGCAAGGCGGCCGCCGCCAGCACGCCCTCGGGCGCGCCGCCGCTGCCGTAATAGATATCGACGCCGCTGTCCGGGTTGGAGGTCGCCATCACGCCGGCCACGTCGCCGTCGGAGATCAGCATCACGCGCGCGCCGGCCTCTCGGGTCTGTTCGATCATTTCCGCATGGCGCGGCCGGTCGAGGATGCAAGCAACCAGGTCCGAGACCTTCTTGCCGGTCGCCTTGGACAAGGCGTTCAGATTGTCGGCCACCGAACCGTCGAGATCGACCACATCGTCGGGCAGTCCGCCGCCCACCGCGATCTTGTCCATATAGACGTCGGGCGAGAACAGGAAGTTGCCTGACTCCGCCATGGCGATGACGGCCAGCGCGTTGGATCCGCCCTTGGCGGTGATGGTGGTGCCTTCCAGCGGGTCCAGCGCGATATCGATCTTCGGGCCCGTGCCCTTGCCGACCTCCTCGCCGATGAACAGCATCGGCGCCTCGTCGCGTTCGCCCTCGCCGATCACCACGGTGCCTTCGATAGACATGCTGTTGAGCGCGGTCCGCATGGCGTCCACGGCGGCCTGATCGGCTGCCTTCTCGTCACCGCGGCCCATCCAGCGCGATGCGGCAAGCGCCGCCGCCTCGGTTACCCGCACGACTTCCAGCGCCAGATTGCGGTCCATTTTGCTAAAGTCTTCGCCCATTACGTCCTCCAGACGATCATCTCGAAATAAAAAAATACTTAGCCGCGCTCGATGCGGATCATATGGGGTGGCTCGCGCACCGCCTCGATCGCCTCGATCGCCACCAGGGCACGCTGCATGGCGGCCTCGTTTGTCTCATGCGTGGTCAGCACCACCTGAACCACGCCGCCCGGCTCGCGGCTGCGCTGCAGCACGGATTCGAATGAGATCTCCTCGTCGCGCAGCGTGGCGGCGATATCGGCGAAGACCCCCGGTTTGTCAATTACCATCAGGCGAACATAGTACGGCCCGGTATGGCGGTCCATGGGCAACGAGGGGGTGGCGGCCAGGGCCTCAACAGGCACGCCGAATGTTGGCGCGCGGCGCCCGCAGGCGATATCCACCAGGTCGCCGACCACGGCCGAAGCCGTCGGTCCGGCGCCCGCGCCACGGCCTTCCAGCACGGTCGTGCCTACGAAATCGCCCTCGGTGACGACGCCGTTGAACACGCCTTCGACCGCGGCAATCGGCGCCCCGACCGGCACCATGGCCGGGTGGACGCGCTGGTGGATGCCGTCATGGTTCATCTCGGAGATGCCCAGAAGCTTGATGCGATAGCCCAGTTCCTCGGCATACTCGATATCCATCGCCGCGATCTGGGAAATGCCCTCGGTATAGACCCCGGCGAAATCGACGCGCGCGCCGAACGCCACCGCCGACAGCAGGGCCAGCTTGTGGGCCGCGTCCACGCCGTCGATATCGAAGGCCGGGTCGGCTTCCGCATAGCCAAGCTTCTGCGCCTCGGCCAGCACGTCGGCGAAATCTCGGCCGGTCTCGCGCATGGTGGTCAGGATATAGTTGCAGGTGCCGTTCAGAATGCCGTGCAGGCGGGTGATCCGGTTGCCGGCCAGCCCCTCGCGCAGCGCCCGGATAACCGGGATACCGCCGGCGACCGCCGCCTCGTAAGCCAGCGACACGCCCGCGGCTTCGGCCTTCGCCGCCAGATCGGTGCCGTGATGGGCCAGCAGCGCCTTGTTGGCGGTGACCGCATGGCGGCCGGCCTCGAAGGCGGCTTCGCACACCGCCTTGGCCGCGCCGTCGCTACCGCCGATCAGTTCCACCACCACGTCGGCGTCGGCCGAGCGCGCCATGCCGACGGCGTCGTCGAACCATTGGAAACCGGATATATCCACGCCCCGGTCGAGATTGCGGTTGCGCGCCGAGACCGCGGTGACTTGCAGCGCCCGGCCTGACCGCAAGGCCAGCAGTTCGGCCTGCTCGCCCAGCAATTTCAGCGTGCCCGCGCCAACCGTTCCCAAGCCGGCGACGGCGATTTTCAATGGGTCCGTCATTCGTTAGCGGCCTTTCCCGATTGCGGCGCCTGGCCGCCATGCGGGGCGGCGATCAGCCGCTTGATGCGGTGGAATTCGTCAATCATGTCCTTATCAACGCGCCTTGGTATAATTGCCTTTCGCGCGCCGCGGAACCCCCGCCCGCACGGTAGGCGACTGTTTAGCGCAAGAGGGGGGCGATAGTCGAGAAAGAGTTGGGCCGTTTCGCTGGCGGAAGCCCGGAAGGCGAGAAACATGGCAGTTCTACCCGGCCGCGCGCATGGAGTCC
>CBFDDT010000241.1:0-4868 GCA_965603635.1 uncultured bacterium
CGGCGGGCCGCCGCGCGCCACCGAAGGCCGTGTTCCCTTGACCGCTCGCTGCGTCGCGCCCCGCTTGTGGTGCCAGCACCACGGCGCGAACCGCTCCTGTCGAGAGGATAAGGGAACACGGTCAAATGAGTCATTATCAACGATCCTTGGTATTTGTGTTACTCAAACGGGATTCGCGCCCCCGGTCAAGAGGCTGGCCTGAAAGGCTTGCCGAGACAGGCCGGTGCGTTAAGCCGCGCCCGCCAGGGCCCGGCCGAAATGATCGTCAGTACCAGAATCGTGGCGACGTAGGGCAGCATCGACATGACCTGTGCCGGAATATCGAACCAACCGGCCGCCTGGGATGTTAGCTGCAGGATCGTCACGCCGCCGAACAGATAGGCGCCGAACAGCACCCGCCAGGGCCGCCAGGTCGCGAACACCACCAGCGCCAGCGCAATCCAGCCGCGCCCGGCGGTCATGTTCTCGATCCACAAGGGCGTATAGCTGAGCGACAGGAAGGCGCCGGCCAACCCGGCCATCAGCCCGCCGAACAATACCGCCATATAGCGCACGCGGATCACGTCATAGCCGATGGAATGGGCGGATTCGTCCGACTCGCCGACGGCGCGCAGGATCATGCCGCCACGGCTGCGCTTCAGGAACCAGGCGACGCCGCCTGTCAGGGCGATCGACGCGTAGATCAGGATATCGTGGCTGAACAGCAACGGGCCGATTACCGGCAATGTGCTGAGGCCCGGAATGTCCAGCTTCGGCAGGGGGGCGACGGTAATGCCGACGAAGCCGGCGCCGACCAGCGAACTTAATCCGACGCCGAAAATCGTCAGCGCCAGGCCGGTGGCGACCTGGTTGGCCATCAGCGACAGGGTCAGGACCCCGAAGGCGAAGGCCATCGCCATGCCGGCCGCCATCGCGCATATGATGCCCAGCGTGGGGCTGCCGGTGGTCACGGTGACGGCGAATCCGGTTACCGCGCCGGCCAGCATCATGCCTTCAAGGCCAAGATTCAGCACGCCGGAACGCTCCACCACCAGCTCGCCGAGGGCCGCCAGCAACAGCGGCGTCGCCGCGCTGACGATTGTGATCAGGCCAAGGACGAATGCATCGTTCATTGGGCCAGCGCCTCCTTGCGCGTTTTGGTTCGGGGCGCCGGGGCGTCGCGGCGGATCCGGTAGCGGGCCAGGAAGTCCGAGGCCAGCAAGAAGAACAGCAGTAGCCCCTGGAACACGCCGGTCACCGCCTGCGGCATGCCGGCCTCTACCTGGGCATTCTCGCCGCCGATATAGGACAGCGCCATGATAAGGCCGGCGCCGATGATGCCGATCGGATGCAGCCGCCCCAGGAAGGCGACGATGATCGCGGTGAAGCCGTAACCGGGGCTTATGGACGGGATCAACTGGCCGATCGGGCCGGCCACCTCGAACAACCCGGCAAGGCCCGCCAGCCCGCCGCTGGTCAGCAGCGACATCCAGATCATCCGCTTGCGGCTGAAACCGGCGAAGGCGGCCGCCGCCGGTGCCTGGCCGACGACACGGATCTGGAAACCGATGATGGTGCGGGTCATCAATACCCAGCCGGTCACCGCCACCAGCAGGGCGACGATGACGCCCAGATGCAGCCGCGTGCCCGCCAGCACGATGGGCAGGATCGCGGAGTCCCCGAACATTTCCGATTGCGGGAAGTTGAAGCCCATGGGGTCCTTCCAGGGGCCGAAGACGAGGGTGCTGAGAAACAGCGTCGCCACATAGGTCAGCATAAGGCTGGTCAGGATTTCGTTGACGTCCCAGCGCGCCTTCAGGAAGGCCGGGATCGCCGCATAGGCCATGCCGCCCAGGATGCCGGCGATACAGATCAGCGGCAGCACCCAGAAGCCCTGAACGTCGATCAGGGCCAGCGCCAGCCCGCCGCCCGCCACCGCGCCCATGGTCAACTGGCCCTCGGCGCCGATGTTCCAGACGTTGGAGCGGAAGCCCATGGCCAGTCCGACCGCGATCAGGATCAGCGGTCCGGCCTTCAGGCCAAGCTCGGCCAGGCTGTAGAGGTTAAGAAGCGGCGAGATGAAGAAGTAATAAATGCCCAGGAAGGGATCGTAGCCCATGAAGAAGAACAGCACGAAACCGGTAAAGACTGTCAATGCCACCGCCAGCACCGGCGTCAGGTAGAACATTCGCAGGTCGAGTTCCTGGCGTTTTTCGATTTTATACGACATTGGCGTTCCCTCCGTTCGGCTGGTGCTCGGTCATGCCGTGCAGCCCGCCCATCAACAGACCGATCTCGGCGATCGAGGCTTCCGCCGTCACCATGCCGGGCGACAAGGTACCCAGATTGATTACCGCCAGATGGTCCGACAGGGTCAGCAGCTCGTCGAGATCCTGCGAGATCACAATGACGGCGGAACCGTTCTCGGCCAGGGTGAACAAGGCCTGGTGGATGGCGGCGGCCGCACCGGCGTCGACGCCCCAGGTGGGTTGGGAAATCACCAGCACCCCGGGGTTCTGCACGATTTCGCGCCCGACGATGAATTTCTGAAGATTGCCGCCCGACAGGCTGCCCGCCGAGGCGCCAATGCCGGCGGTTTTGACGTTGAATTCCTCTACCACGCGGCGCGACAACGCCTCGGCGGCGTCATTGCGGATGAAGCCGCTGGCCAGCAGATTCATGCGCCGGTAGCCGCTGAGGATGAAGTTCTCGGTCAGCGACATTTCCGGCACCGCGGCATGGCCGTTTCGTTCTTCCGGCACGCTGCACATGCTCAGATGCCGCCGCGCCGCCGCCCCCATGCGCCCGGCCGGGACGCCGTCGATCAGAATTTCCTGGGCGATATGTACCGGCCGCTCGCCGGTCAGCGCCTGGAACAATTCGTTCTGGCCGTTGCCGGCGACGCCCGCGATGCCGAAGATTTCGCCCTCGCGCACCGAGAAAGTGACATCCTTCAACGAAACACCAAAGGCGTGATCCGCATCCAGGTTCAGCCCCTGCACCTCGAGTCGGATTTTCCCGGACGATGAACCCTCGCGGCGCGATACCGAGCGCACTTCGGCGCCGATCATCATCGCGGCCATGGATTTCGCGGTTTCCTGCTTCGGGTCGCAGGAATCGACCACTTTGCCGCCGCGCAGGATCGTGGCGCGGTCGCACAGCACCTTGATCTCGTCCAGCTTGTGGCTGATGTAGAGGATCGACACGCCCTCGGCCGAGAGCTGGCGCAGGGTCTCGAACAGACGCTCCACCTCCTGGGGGGTCAGCACCGAGGTCGGCTCGTCCATGATCAGCAGGCGCGGGTTTTGCAGCAGGCAGCGCACGATTTCGATACGCTGACGCTCGCCCACCGACAGGGTATGAACCTCGCGGCCGGGATCCAGCGGCAGGCCGTAGGCGTGGGAAACTTCGACCACCCGTTCGGCCAGGGCCTTCATGTCGGAAACCTTCTCGACGCCCAGCGCGATGTTTTCCAGCACCGTCATCGCCTCGAACAGCGAGAAATGCTGGAACACCATGCCGACGCCCAGATTGCGCGCGGCGTGCGGGTCGGCGACCGTGACCGGCTTGCCCTCCCACAGCATTTCGCCCTCGTCGGCATGCAGCACGCCGTAGATGATTTTGACGAGCGTGCTTTTCCCCGCGCCGTTCTCGCCTAGCAGCGCATGGATTTCGCCCGGCGCGACGTTGAGATCGACCGAATCGTTGGCCAGCACGCCGGGAAAGCTCTTGCTGACCTTGCGGAGTTCCAGACGGGGCGCCGTGGTGGTGTCGGTCTCGGTCATGCTGCCTCTCCCCTGGTCAATGCTTCGATTGTTTTCAGCACCCGTTCGGGCGTCGCCGGCGGGTCCAGCCGCGGGCAGATTTTATAGTCCGCCACGCTGGCCACCGCATCCGATAAAGCGTGCAGTACCGACATTGCCAGCATCAGGGGCGGCTCGCCGACCGCCTTTGAGCGGTAGATGGTCTCTTCCCGGTTGGTGGCGCCGGCCAGCAGTTCGACATTGAATATCTTCGGGCGGTCGCCGCAGGCCGGGATTTTGTAGGTCGAGGGCGCGTGGGTGCGCAGGCGGCCCGAATCGTCCCACCATAACTCCTCGGTGGTCAGCCAGCCCATGCCCTGAATGAAGCCGCCCTCGATCTGGCCGATATCGATCGCCGGGTTCAGCGAGCGGCCCACGTCATGCAGGATGTCGACCCGGTCCACCCTGTATTCGCCGGTCAGAAGATCGACCGTGACCTCGCTGGACGCCGCGCCGTAGCCGAAGTAATAGAACGGCCGGCCGCGGCCCGTCGCGCGGTCCCAATGGATCTTCGGCGTCTTGTAGAAGCCGGTCGAGGACAGCGATATGCGCGCGTTGTAGGCGGCTTTTACAAGGTCGGCGAAGGGGATTTCCTCGCTGCCTATCGCCACGCGGTTGGGCAGGAATGTGATTTGGTCGCGCGGCGCCTGCCAATGTTCGGCGGCGAATTCGATCAGCCGGTCCTTGATGGTGCGCGAGGCCGCCTGGGCCGCCATGCCGTTCAGGTCCGAGCCCGATGAGGCCGCGGTGGCCGAGGTGTTGGGCACTTTCCCCGTTGTCGTCGCCGATATTCGCACTTTGTCGATATCGACCTGGAATTCCTCGGCCACCACCTGGGCGACCTTGGTGAAAAGTCCCTGGCCCATCTCGGTGCCGCCATGGTTCAGGTGGATTGTGCCGTCGGTATAGACATGGACCAGCGCGCCGGCCTGGTTGAACTGGGTCGCGGTGAACGAAATGCCGAACTTGACCGGCGTCAGCGCCAGCCCGCGCCGGAAATGGCGGTTGTCCGCATTGAAGTCGCGGATCGCTTGGCGGCGGCCCCGGTAATCGGTTTTCGCTTCCAGTTGATCGACGATCTCGCCG
>CBFDDT010000242.1:0-4859 GCA_965603635.1 uncultured bacterium
ATTCTCGTTACCGGCGGCGCCGGTTATATCGGCAGCCATGCTGTGCTGACCCTGCACGAGGCCGGGGGAGTCGTTGGTGGTGCTGGACGACCTGTCCACCGGCAGCCGGGAATCGAGCGCGCCCGATGTGTCCTTTGTCGAGGGCGACGTGGCGGACGGCGACCTGGTGCGGCGCGTTATCGCTAAAACAGCCTTTTCCACACAACAGATTTGGCAGACTAAGAAACGCGAAATACAGGAACTCGCCGCTGGTTTCGCGTACTGTTGAACAGGCGCCGCGACATGAAGCGTCCGCGGAAACTCCATGCGGCAAAACACCTGCTGGAGGAGATTGTCAGTGGGTCATGAGCTTCGGCGTGAAGGGGAAGTTTCGGCGAAGCCGCCCGCCAACGCCTTGCCGGTATCGTTATTAATGGTGAGCCCGGAACTCCCCAGAACCGTAACGTTCCGGAATCGTCCCATTTCATGGGTCAGCCGCAGATTTTCGATCTCTTCGTCGCGACCCGGTCAAACGCCGACAGAAATCCGCGCCGAATGGCGCGGGCGTTCAGATACCGCGGGATTGCCGGTTGGCTCTCATGCGCCTTCCGTCGGCATATCCTCGAAAAGAATCCCGTCGGCACGGCCCTGATATATTCTGGCGATCTCGGCGTTCGAGGTTGCGAAGCGGTCCATCAGCTCGACACGCTGCCGGGGTGTGAAGAGACCCGGGTCATTGCCTATTCGGGCGCCGTGCTCTCCGTCCAAAATCCGCCGGACCACAAAATTCACACGTTTCCTCAGGCGCGGCCCCATCGGAATATCCTTTATTTTCTGAATTACCCGTATGGCCCGCGAACTCATTGACGGGTTGAACGTATCGGCCGGAAGCACGAACCCGCCATCGAAAGGCACCCCGATCGCCTTGCAGAAATCCGCCTGGATGCCGGCCGGCATCCGATGCTTCTCGTAAACCCTGACGATAATATTTTCCCGCCCGAAGACTTTCGCCCAAGGCGACAAAGCATCGAGATAATCGACGTTATGGCCACCGTTATGCTCTTCGAAGGACATCAGCTTACCTTCCCGCCAGATCTTGACATACTGCTTGTATCGAGCCTCAAGAGCCTTATCCTGGCGGCGCAGATAGACGATCACACGGATATCGTGATCCGCCAGGTGGGACCGAACCGCCTCGCAGAATATTTCGCTTTCCTCGCCTGATTCGGAGAAATCCTCGCTGGACAGGATCGCCCTCTCACAGCCTGATTCTTCAATCTGTCGATTGATTCGCTGGTACAACGATTGGGCCGTCTCGTCGCGAAGCAGCTCGGCGGGGCCCTCGAAAACCGGCTCCCGCCACAAAACCCTCGCAAGTTCATGCACCGCCCCTCCGCCGGTGAACGGCATAGGACAAAAGAACCCGATATCCTGAAAAGCTTCCCGATTTGCGGCTAGAAACCGCTGCAATGCGGTCGTACCGGTTTTCATATGGCCTATGTGAAGGTAGATCGTCGCCACAAGGATTATCTTAAAGCTGCCATTAGGTTCGTGCTTTTTCAGGTTCAGGCGATATAACGACTCCCCCGAGGACGGCGCCGAGTAGTTGCAGGCGCCCGGCCAAACAGATCGAACCCCAGCCATTTCCACCCACGTATATTTTTGCTGCCAAGTGCACGCGATTCCTTGGCCGGCGCGAAATATGGTGCCAATATATCCGTCAAAGCCGTAATTGCAACTCAATAGTCCGTCGGGAATGCTGCGCTTCCCTCATCTGCGATTCGCCTGTAAACAGAAATTCCTGTATCTGATCCGATAGACCCGGATTGACCGCCATGTGGGACGACAGACGATGAAACGAGCTCTCGTCACCGGTTCGACCGGTTATATCGGGCGGTGGGGCATTCCGGCCCTGCTGAACCGCGGTTATGAAGTCCACGCCACGGGATCGAGGAATGGCGGCGCCCTGCCGGCCGAACTGGACGGGGCGTTGTACCATGCGGTCGACCTGTTCGACGGCGATGCCGTGCGCGAGCTGCTTGGCGCGCTTGGCCCGACCCATCTGCTGCATTTCGCCTGGAACGCGACGCCGGGTGCCTATTGGACGACGCCGGAGAATTTCCGCTGGGTCTCGGCCAGCCTGCACTTGTTGGAAACATTTCACAATTCCGGCGGTCAGCGGGCGGTTATGGCCGGGTCTTGCGCCGAGTACGACTGGTCGCGGGCCGATATCTGCCAGGAATTCGATACACCGCTGGCGACCGATGGCGGACGGCGGGCAACGCCTTACGCCACCGCCAAGATCGCGCTACAGAAAATGCTCGACTGCTATGGGCGTCAGGAAAATTTGAGTGCCGCCTGGGGCCGGATTTTCTTCCAGTACGGGCCGTATGAACACCCCGCCCGGCTTGTCGCTTCGGTAATCAACGCCCTGCTGGAGGACCGCGAAGCGGAGTGCACGCCGGGCCAGCAGGTGCGCGGGTTTCTCCACACGGCCGACGTCGGGGATGCCTTTGCCGCGCTGCTCGACAGCGAAGTAGAAGGCCCGGTGAATATCGGCGACGACACACCGGTCAAAATCGCCGAGGTCGTGCAATCGATCGGCGAGATCATGGGCAAACCGGAACTGATCGGCCTGGGCAAACGGCAAGCGCCCGAGGGCGACCCGCCGCTGCTGCTGCCGGACCTTCACCGGTTGAATAGCGAGGTGGGCTGGCGGCCCGGCCGCGACCTGCGGGAAGGGCTGGAAAGCGTCGTCGAATGGTGGACGGAGAATCAGGCCCGGAAATCGGGATAGCCGGCGTCGCGCTCTGAAATCACTGCGGGTTTCCCCGGCCAGTCGACGCCAAAGGCCGGATCGTCCCAACGCACTCCGCTGGCCAGATCGGGGTCGTAGAATTCACCCATCAGGTAGCTGACCTTCGTTTCGTCCGCCAGGGTCAGAAACCCGTGCGCGCAGCCGGGCGGCACGAAAAGCGCCTTGCCATTCGATTCCGTCAGCTCCACGCAGACCCAATCGCAAAAGCTGGGCGACCGTGCGCGCAGGTCAATCGCGACATCGAAGACGGCGCCGCGGATGCAACTGACCAGCTTCGGCTCAGGTCGGGGTTCGGCCTGGTAATGCATGCCGCGTAGCGTGCCCGTGAGCGCATTATGCGACAGGTTGGTTTGCGCCACGTTCAGAGCGAGCCCGACCTCATCAAACTCGCGGGCACAATAATTTCGCGCAAAGAAACCGCGCGAGTCGCCGATCGGTTCGGCTTCGACAACCACGACCCCCGGAATCTTCGTGGCCGTGAATTTCACGCCGGCCCGCCGAGTATACGAAGCTCGGGTATCGCGGTAACGAACCTGCCGCCCCAGCTTAGAACATGGGCCATTTCGGCCATGATTTCGTCCCGCAGGTTCCAGGGCAGGATCAGAACATAGTCGGGTTTTTCCGCGGCGATTTTTTCGGGGCCGAAAATCGGGATATGACTGCCCGGAAGATAGTGGCTTTGCTTCGCGGGACTGCGATCGACCACAAAGGGAATCAAATCCGCACCCACGCCGCAGTAGTTGAGAAGTGTGTTGCCCTTCGCCGCCGCGCCGTAGGCGGCGACGGTTTTTCCCTCATCCCTGGCGTTGCGCAGGAAATTCAGCAGCGCGTCGCGAACCGCGATGACTCTCGGCTCGAACCCCGCATAAGCGCCGGGTTGATCGAGGGCTGCGTCCTTTTCTTTCTTACGCACGGCGCCAAGCCCGGGGCCGTCCGCGTGACGGGTGCACGCCATATGCCGCGCATAGACGCGAAGCGAGCCGCCATGAGTCGGCAGTTCCTCTACGTCGAATACCGCCATGCCATGGGCAGCGAGGATTTTCTCCACCGTCAGCAGGGAAAGATAGGAAAAATGCTCGTGGTAGATCGTATCGAACTGGACCTCGTTGATCAGATTCAGCAAATGCGGAAATTCAAAGGTCAGGACACCATCCGGTTTCAGCAGCATCGGGAAGCCGCCGACGAAATCGTTCAGATCGGGGACATGCGCCAGAACATTGTTCGCCGCCATCAGATCGGCCGCCAGCCCCCTGGCGCGCAGGCGGCCGGCTGTTTCCTTGCCGAAAAAGGCCACCTCGCTCCGCACGCCGTTTTCTTCGGCGACCTTGGCGACATTCGCCGCCGGTTCTATGCCCAGAACCGGAATCCCGGCCGTCACGAAATGTTTCAGCAGGTAGCCGTCATTGCTGGCCACCTCGGCAACCAGCGAGTCGGGGCCCAGACCGAAACGGCTGGCCGCCATTGAGGCATAGGCCCGGGCATGGGCTACCCAGCTCTCGGAATAGGACGAAAAATACGCGTAGTCGGAGAAGATTTCTTCGGCCGGCACCGCCGGTTCGACCTGGACGAGAAAGCAGGACCGGCAGACGCGCGCATGCAGCGGGTAACGCGGTTCGGGTTTCGCCAAGTCGGCCTCGGCCAGATAGCTGTTGGCCAGCGCCATGGCGCCAAGGTCGACGAATGTGTCGGCCAGCACCGCGCCACAGAAGTTGCAATGCGGCGCCGCCATAACGGGTTCAGACGGGGGCATTCGGATAGAGGTCCTTGTTGAGCCGGCCACTGACCAGATGTTCCTTGAGCATCTTCAGCCGGATGTAGTTGGATTCCCGGAAATTTCCGTCGTCGAAATGCATTCGTTCGACGCCGCGGCGCAGGTCTTCAATGGCCTCGGTGAAATCCGTTTGCGGCTGATGGTTCGGCGCCATCGCCTCATACAGCGAGAAATCGACTCGATAGGACCGTTTATCCGGCGCCGCGTCCGTATTGATGGAAACCTCGATACCGCCGATGACTTTCGCCACGGACTGCGCCAGATCGCCGATTTGCCAGGTCCAGGCCTGAC
>CBFDDT010000243.1:0-4832 GCA_965603635.1 uncultured bacterium
CCCCGCTACCCCGCGAAGTCGCCGCCGGCAAACTGCGGGCCCTGGGCGCCGGCGCGCGGATCGTGCGCAAGGAATTGGCGGGGGGCTAGAACGGGGCGGGGCGACCTCGTCCTTCGAGACGCTCCTTGCGAGGCTTCTCGGGATGAGGGCTCAACATTTATTGATTTGGGACAAGAGGCACCAACGTTAATGCCCTCATCCTGAGGAGGCCGCGTAAGCAGCCGTCTCGAAGGACGAGGTCGCTCGGTGTTTGACGCCCGGCATGCCGGCTCAAGCCCGCGCGAAGCGGGCCCTTGCGCCGCGTTCGATGGCGGCGGCGACGAGGCGTTCCATCTCCATGCGGTGGCGCAGCAGTTCCAGCACGCGCAGCTCTTCCTGGCTGGCGTTGCCGTCGGCGGCGACGATGTCGCAGGCCAGCGCATAGGCCGTCTCGCGCATCCGCTCGGGCAGGGCGGCGACGATGACTTCCAGCGTATGGTCCAGCCCGTCCTCGCCCGACAGAAGATCGACGCACATGCTGGCCACGTTCGGCAGCTGCTTGGAGTCGAAGCCCTCGAATGCCGGCAGATGCCGCACGATATCGCCGATCATGCCGAGTTCCGCGTCGGTCATGTCGCTGTCCGAGGCCGATACGAGGACCATGGTGTAAATCAGGGCCGATTGCTGGTCGATCATTCCGTTTTTTTCTCCGCTGCCGGGTCGCCGGGACCCGCTTATGTAAGGTTCGCCTGTTTATCGCGCCCGCCCGCGCCCGCGTCAAGCCGGGTTAAGATCGCTTATACCCGCTTCGCCACCATGTCGATCTCGACCAGGGCTTCGCGGGCCAGGCCGGTGACGCCGATGCAGGTTCTGGCGGGCAGGCGGTCCGGTGGGAAGTACGATTTGTAGGCGTCGTTCATGGCCTCGTAGTCTCGTTTGAATTCGGTGATATAAACGCGGACCGAAAGCACATGCCCCAGCCCCAGCCCCAGGCCCTCCAGAACGATAATCAGATTATCCATGACGCGCCGCGTCTGGGCCTCCACGCCATCCGGCAGGGGCCGGGAATCATCGTCCGGGTCGGTTGGCATCTGGCCGGTAAGCTGAATCCAGCCATCGCATTCAACCGCATGGCTGAACGGCGCCACATGGGTCGGCGCGGCGCTAAAATTATGAAAGATCGGTTCGCTCATTCCGTGGTCTCCATGGTGGCATGTCCGTTTCACCGGCACTCACCCCAAGGCGCGCCGGCGGCAGCCAAGACATGCACCACCAGCCAGTAATTTTCAATCGCCTTCAAAATCGTTCTGCCGCTGCTGGACCCTCTGAAACCCGCGGAAAACACTGGCGCATGGGGTCGAACCTGTGTTTTTTGCCGCCCGCCGGCTCAGAACTTCTGCAGGAACCGAACGATTCGCCGCATGCGTTCGCTGAAAATTTTGGGCGTGTACCAGCTTCCCGCCGCCCGTTTGCCGGCTTCCGACAGGGTGGGGTAGGGGGCCATTGCGCCGGCCATCGCGCCGATTTTCCATTTGCCCGACACCGCCATGACCCAGGGCAGAATCAGCTCACCCGCATGGGGGCCGACGATGGTGGCGCCGAGGATGCGGCCCTTGCGGTCCGTTACGATCTTGGCGAAGCCGTCGCCGTTGCGCTCGGCGCTGGCCCGGTCGTTCTCTGCGAAGCTCCAGCGCAGCACGCTGATGCCGTCGCCCAGCCGTTCTTTCACCTGGACGTCGGTCAGCCCCACCTGGGCCAGTTCCGGAGCGGTATAGGTGACCCAGGGAACGGCGTCGTGGTTGGCCTTGGCCGGCAGCCAGAACAGCGCGTTGCGCAACACGATGCCGCCGTGATAGCCGGCGACATGGGTGAACTGGAGGCCGCCGGCAACGTCGCCGATGGCGAAGATTCGCTTGTTGCTCGTGCGCAGCCGCGCATCCACCGTAATGCCTTTGGGGCTGTATTCGATGCCGGCCTCTTCCAGGCCCAACCCGTCGACATTCGCCTTGCGCCCAGCGGCGACCAACAGATGCGAGCCCTGGATTTCCTCGGTGCCGCCATCCTTGCCGATCGTCACCGTAATGCCGCCGGCGCCGCCGCCGATCCGTTCGATGGCGATGCCCTCGCGGATGTCGATGCCCTCGGCCAGCATGCGGCGGCGCACCACGTCGGCGGCCTCCGGATCGTCGCGGCCCAGCAGGGTGAACATTTCCAGCACCGTCACCCGGCAGCCCAACTGACGGTGCGCCTGCGCCATCTCGGCCCCGATCGGCCCGCCGCCGATCACGATCAGATGCTCGGGCCGCATTTCGAGATCGAAGATCGTCTCGTTGGTTAGCACCGGCGCGTCCTCGATGCCGGGGATCGGCGGGATCGCGGCGGACGACCCCGTCGCCACCACAAAGCGCCGCGCCTGGATGCGCATGCCGCCGGCCTCCACCTCGCGTGGGCCGGTGAAACGCCCGCTGTCCCGGATCACCTGGACGCCCAGCCCTTCGAAGCGTTCCTGTGAATCCATCGGGGCGATGCCCGCGACAACGCCCTTCACATGGCGCTTGACCGCGGCGAAATCGATTTCGGGCTCGACCGCCGTAATGCCGAACTGCCCGGCGTCGCGCATGGCCTGGGCCGCGTGGCCCGCCGCCAGCAGCGCCTTGGACGGCACGCAGCCGTAGTTCAGGCAGTCGCCACCCATCTCGCCCTTTTCGATCAGCACGACTTTCGCGCCCATCTGCGATCCGCCGGCCGCGACCGTAAGCCCGCCCGACCCCGCGCCGATAACGCAAAGATCCGCCTTGATGATATCCGTCATGTTCGGGATTGCCCCCGTTTGTTGTTGCTGCCCGTTCAATAGAGCATTTAAACCTTAACAAGCCACGTCAAACCAAAATTCTTCGTGATCGAAAGTGATCGCCGCGCTAGAGCAATATCCGATCGGATCGAACCGGTCGGTTCAATTCGATCGGATAAAATTGCTCGCCATTTTAAGAAGATAGAGCATCTTTATCCGATTAATTGGATCGCATAAGCGATTCCAATTAATCAGATGATGCGCTAGCCTTGCCGTCATGCCCGGAAAAAACCGCCTGCTGATCGTCGCCCACGCGCCCTCGCCCAATACGCAAAGGCTGCGCGACGCCATGCTGGAAGGCGCCCGCGACAGGCAAATTGAAAATGTGGAGGCGCGCTGGATCGCGCCGCTGGAGGCCGGGCCGGAGGATGTGCTGGCGGCCGATGCCATCATCCTGGGGACCACCGAAAATCTCGGCTATATGAGCGGCGCCCTGAAGGATTTCTTCGACCGTAGCTACTACCCCTGCCTCGACCGGACCGACGGCTTGCCCTGTGCGACCTATATCCGCGGCGGCCATGACGGCACGGGAACCAAACGCGCCATCGAGAGCATCACGTCGGGCCTGCGCTGGCGCGCCGTACAGGAACCGCTGATCCTGCGCGGCGATTGGGACGAGGCCTTCGTCGAACAATGCCGCGAGCTCGGCATGGCCATGGCCGCCGGCCTGGACGGGGGGATCTTCTGAGGAGAGTTGGCCACGCCCCTAGGATACCGCGCGGCCTGTAAGGATAATAGTGAAAGGGGATATGGGGATAAGAGGGGGATGGAGGGGAGTTCTCTCGATATTGAAGCTTCTCCCCTCCATCTCCCTTCATCCCCATATCCCCTTTCACTTAAAGCCCTGGCGGGCGGCACGGCGTTTTTTGGGGAAGCCACGGAACCCATTTCACCCTCTGTGTCTCAGTGGTTCACTTGCTTATAATCGAATCCGTATTGTTACTGGGCCGTTGAAACAGACAGGACCATCCATGCTCGACCATATCCTCCGCCCTTATATTGATCCGCCGCTGAACCGTGCCGGCCGCATGCTCGCCGCCGCCGGCGTTTCGGCCAATGCGGTGACGCTGGGTGGGTTTGTCATTGGGTTGGCGGCAATTCCGGCGATTGCGAGCGGACATTTCCTCGTAGGGCTGGCGCTGTTGCTGGCGAACCGCCTGTCGGACGGGCTGGACGGGGCGGTGGCGCGGGTGCGCGGGCCGACCGATCTGGGCGGCTATCTGGATATTGTCTGCGATTTCATCCTCTACAGCGGCTGGGCCTTCGCCTTCGCGCTGGCCGACCCGGGACACGCCATCCCCGCCGCCTTCCTGATGCTCAGCTTCATGGGCACCGGCGCGTCATTCCTGGCCTACGCCATCTTCGCCGCCAAGCGCGGCATCACCACGGAAATCAGCGGCTCCAAGTCGTTGTATTATCTCGGCGGGCTGACCGAGGGCACCGAGACCATCATGATCTTCATGGCCTTCTGCCTGGCGCCGCAATATTTCGCGATCATGGCCTGGGCCTTCGCCGCCGCCTGCTGGGTAACGACCGTCTCGCGCATTCTGGCCGCCGCGCGGAGCTTCAGGGAATAGGAGAAAACGGGGCGCCTCCTGTTGGAAGGCGCCCCGCCGTCTCGGTCTATTTGCCTCGGGCGCCCGTCAAGGGGCGCCGTCGGCGTTCAGAGGCTTCATTTGCTTACCGTCACGACCACGCTATCCACGGCAGTGGCGCCGTGGTCGTCGGTCACCGTCAGGGTGAAGCTGTAGACGCCCGCGGTCAGGTTGGTCTGGACGATGGCGCTGGTCCCCGCCGTCTGTCCGTCCAGGGTCCAGAGATAGGTCATTGCGCCGCCTTCCGGATCGATAGAGGTCGACCCGTCGATGGTCACCGATACATCCTTGCTCTTGCCCTTGGGAATATAGACCGTCTGGTCCGGCCCGGCATTGGCGACCGGTGCCTCGTTGACCACGTTGACTGCCATGCTGTCGGTGGCGGTCGCGCCGTGGTCGTCGGTGAC
>CBFDDT010000244.1:0-4747 GCA_965603635.1 uncultured bacterium
GACACCGGCATGAGCGACCTTCTGCATACCCTACTGGCCGAGCGGGACTATCTCGTGGCCGACGGCGCCACGGGCACCAACCTGTTCGAGGCGGGCCTGATGACCGGCGATTCACCGGAACTGTGGAACGTCGATCACCCGGACCGGATCGCCGCGCTGCATCAGGGCATGGTCGATGCCGGGGCGGATATCGTGCTGACCAACACGTTTGGCTGCAACCGCTACCGGATGATGCTGCACGGCGCTGAGACCCGCGTCGTGGAGTTGAACCTGGCAGCGGCGAAAATCGCGCGCGAGGTGGCCGACGCCGCCGGCCGGCCGGTCGTGGTGGCCGGATCGATGGGGCCGACGGGCGAGATTTATCAGCCGGTCGGGCCGCTGAGCATAGAGGACGGCCGCGAGGCCTTCGCCGAACAGGCGCGCGCTTTGGCCGAGGGCGGCGTGGACGTGCTGTGGATCGAGACCATGTCGGGCAAGGAAGAGCTTGAGGCCGCCGTCGCGGGCGCGGCCATTACCGGCCTGCCGATCGTCGCCACCATGACCTTCGACACCAACGGCCACACCATGATGGGGCTGGCCCCGGACGCCGCGATTCAATTCGCCCACACCCTTGACGCGGGCCTCGCCGCCTTCGGGTCGAACTGCGGCATCGGGCCGGCGGCGCTGGTCGATTCCGTGCTCGGCATCAGCGGCGCGGCCGACGAGGGTGACATTATCGTCGCCAAGGGCAATTGCGGCATCCCGCAATATCTTGACGGCCGCATCCATTATTCGGGCACGCCGAAGGTGATGGCCGACTATGCGCGTCTGGCCCGCGACGCCGGCGCGCGCATCATCGGCGGTTGCTGCGGCACCTCGCCGGTGCACCTCAGGGCCGTTGTCGAGGCGCTGAAGAATTACACGCCTGGCCCGCGCCCCAGCCGCGACGACATCGAGGACAAACTGGGCGCGCTGGCCGCCGGCGCCGACGCCTTGGAACGCGCCGCCGAATCCACCGAACGCCGCAAAAGCCGCCGCCGCCGGGGGTAATACCAGGGCTCGTTGATATTACGCCAGGCTGCCGTAAAAAAACGGCTAGAACTGGTCAGACTGCGCTGGATCAATGACTCCACATGAAATCTAGTGGTAATAACAGCGCAACTTGGCGGGTATCCTTTCAACTGTATGGTTTGGGGAGTTTCCCATGATTATCACTCGCACAATTGTTATAGCGGCTGTGTTAGCAGGGCTGTCAGCCCCGGCGCTTGCGGCCAGTCCGACGGACTGGTCTGCCATCCCGACGAAAAAGGTAACGCTGTTTTATCCTGGACAGTCCACTTACCAGTTTCTGCGCAGCGACCAGCACAAGGGCGCGAAACTGGTATTGAATGGCAAGCCCTGCACCACCTGCCACAAGGGCAAGGAAGCAAAGATGGGCGAGAAGCTGGTCGTCGAGAACAGGCTCGAGCCGACGCCGGTCAAGGGCAAGAATGGCGTCATCGAACTGGGAGTCCAGATCGCCTACGATAACGAGAATGCCTATTTCCGGTTCCAGTGGAAGACCCTGAACAATTATCCGGGTTACGCCCATCCCTACCAGCGCTTCGACGGCAAGGAGTGGCATTCCTACGGCTATCCGAAACTGGACGCTGTCGTTCAGAGCGGCGAGCAACCCGGCATCTATGAAGACCGCATGTCGATCATGATCGACGACGGTTCGGTTCCGGATTTCGCCAGTCAGGGTTGCTGGCTCACCTGCCATAACGGCGAGCGGGACAATCCCGACCTGGCCGCCAAGGCCGATGTCATGGCCAACCCGCTATTCATGTCACTCAAAAAGAAAGACGTGCGTAAATATCTGCCATCGACCCGGACCGACGAGGATGCATCCTGGGACAAGGGAAAAACCCCCGAAGAGATCGCCAAGATCAAGGCCGCCGGTGGCTTCCTCGACCTCATGCAGTGGCGCGGTCACCGCTCGAATCCGGTCAATATGGCCGACGATTTCTACGTTCTCGAATATCGCAACAGCGATGCCGGCAAGAACCCCTTCGGCAGTAACGTCGACAAGAAGGCCCACCTGCCAAAATACATGTTCGACGAAAAAGTCTTCGGCAAGAAGTCGGTCACGGTCGACGACATCCGCAATATGCCGACTACTTTGATCCGGGAACAGAACGCGGTGCCATTCGACCCCAACGCCGGGTGGAAGGAAGGCGATCTCATTCCCAAATATCTCATTAGCCGGGAAGACTCCAAGGGCTCGGCCGCCGACAACAATAATGCCACGGGTGTCTGGAAGGACGGGATGTGGACGGTCGTGTGGGCCCGCCCGCTCAACCTGGCCAACCCCGATGACAAGGCCCTGAAGGAAGGCGGCGTCTACACCTTTGCCTTCGCCACCCACGACGACAATATCACGACCCGCGGCCATCACGTGTCGTTCCCGATTACGGTCGGATTCGGCGCCAAGGCCAAAATCGAGGCCACAAAGGTTAAGTAACCGGCGCATAACGCGCGCCCGGCCCGGCCCCCGAGCATCGCTCCGGGAACCGGGCCGGGCTTTTTTTATAAACGCGGCGGAGTTGACCCACTTAACATCGTTTGCAGGGACATTTAATCCGATCTTAACGCCTCTATGGCTCGATTGGCGGAACCATTGGGCGACCCGGTAACAATGAAACTCCGTTCGACACTATTTTCCGGCCTGATACTCGCCATGCTCACCGGATGCGTGGCGGATTACGATGATTCCGGCCCCGCGGCCGGGGGCACTGGAACCGAGACTCCGGTGACTGTCTGGTATGCGACCGACCGGGCGCGCGATGACGCCGCCAGTTACGGCGAGGCCGGCTACGGCGCCGGACGAGCCGACATCGCTTTTGGCGTCGCCGAAGCCCGCCTTCCGCCAGCCCATGTCACCGGCAGGATGGAGGAGCCGGCACTGGCGTCGGCCGGATTGCCGACCGACCGGCGCTGGCATGTCTATCTGGAGTCGGCCCAGCCGATGCCGCGCGACACCTTCACCGGCGAGCTTCGGGCCGCGCTGGAAGAGTCGCACCGCAAGAAAATTCTGCTCTACATCCACGGCTTCAATACCGGTTTCGGGAGGTCCGTGCGGCGCACCGCGCAGATCGGCCATGATCTGGACCATGACGGCATTGCCATGGTCTTCGCCTGGCCGTCGGCGGGAAATATTGGCAGCTATCTGGCCGACCTGAACAACGCCGACTGGGCGGCGCCGCACCTGGCAGAAACCCTGCGCCTGCTCACCCGCGATTCAGGCGCCGAGCGGATCGATCTGATTGCACACAGCATGGGCAGCCGGGTGCTGATCCGGGCGCTCGACGAGTTGGCGCGCGGCCGCGCGGTCACCGACCCGCCTCTGTTCGGCGAGGTAATCTTCGCCGCGCCGGACGTGGACAGCGCCATTTTTGCCGCCGCCGTGGCGCGCCTGCGGCCGCTCGTTGGCCGGTTCACGCTCTATGTATCGAGCAACGATATCGCGCTGGCCGCCTCCAGACGCCTGGCCGGCGATTATCCGCGGGCCGGGGAGTCCGGCCCGGGCATGGTGGTGACCGTCGACATGGACACAGTCGATGCATCCGCCGCCGGCGGCGACATGTTCGGCCATGAATATTTCGGCGAAAGCGCCCCGGTGATGAACGATATCCGCCTGTTGCTGCGCGACGGCGCCGGCGCCAGCGAACGCCCCCGGCTGGAGCGCGATTTTTACCTTGGGCGCAGCTACTGGCGCCTGCCGCCGCCGGGTGCCCCGGAGTACTGAGGAAACCCCTTACCGGTTCGGCAAGTCGCGGCGGCGTTCGACGATGGCCAGGCGGGTCTCGCGGTGCAGGATGTAGAGGCCGCTGCAGATGACGATAACGAGACCGGCGACCACCATCTTGTCCGGCAGGGTGTCCCAGAAAATATAGCCGAACAGCACGGACCAGATAATCGAGGTATAGCGCAGCGGGCTGACCACCGCGACCTCGCCCAGCCGCAGCGCCTGGGTCAGGAAAAGTTGCGCCGTGCCGCCGATCAGCCCGATCATGGCCATCGCGGCGAAATCGCCGGGGGTCGGCGTCACCCATCCGAACATCGCGATCAGGACAAGGCTGACAAGGGTAATGAGCACCGAAAGAAAGAAGGTGATGGTGGCGGCGCTTTCCGTCGAGCCCAGACGGCGCATCAGCGTCATGGCCACCGCGAACAGGAAGGCCGCGCCCAGCACGCCCACGGCCGCCGGCTGCAGGGCCGTGCTGCCCGGTTTGACGATCAGCAGCACCCCGACGAAGCCCACCAGGACGGCGGTCCAGCGGCGCGCACCCACGGCCTCGCCCAGTACCGGCCCGGCCATCGCGGTCAGGAACAGGGGCGCGGCGAACAGGATGGCGCCGACATCCGCCAGCTTCATGGTCTCGTAGGCGCTGAATACCAGCCACATGGCGCTCAAACCCACCAGGCCGCGGAGGAAATGCTCGCCGGGCCGCCTGGTTTTGAGCGAGGATACGCCGCCCGCCTGCCAGACCATGACGATGCAGGGAATAAGGCCGAAGCTGGCGCGGAAGAAAACAAGCTGGTGGACCGGATAATCGGCCACCTGCCACTTGATCAGCACCTCCATGACGCCGAACAGGAAAAGCCCGATCACCATGTGGATCGCGCCCAGTACATTGTGCCGCGCGGAAACCGCGACAGCCGCGCCGCGCGTCGTCACGGCGCGCGGCCAAGGGCGTCGAAGAAACGCTCGATATCCTCATCGTTG
>CBFDDT010000245.1:0-4733 GCA_965603635.1 uncultured bacterium
GAAAGACAGTGGGTCGAGGATAAGCTCGATCCCGGTTACCCGAAATTCCACGTCAATGACGCGGTGGTCGGGAAGGATGCCTACATCGAAAAACGGAAAACCGACGCCAGCCTGCCGGAATATAGGGCCGAGGATGACAGGAACGAAAGAAGCTTCCCCAAAGAAATTCTGAAAGCGATGCATTCAGATTAGCAGAGTGTTCCTATCCAGACGTCCGCGCAGTGGAAGATAACAACAACGCCTAGACCCCCGCCTCCTCCGGCTTGTCGCGGTAGAATACGTGGTTGCCGATCGTCGGGCCTTTTTCAAACTGGCCGCGCCAGTAGGCCTTTACGCTGATCGCGTGGTACCAGAGCGCGCCGCCGGTCGGGTCCTCGCCCTCGCCCCAATAGACGATGCGGGCGATGTCCCGGGCCGCCTCCCAATCGGCCTTGTGTTTCGGGCGGTCGCCGATGTTGTCGCACCACCAGCTGAACTGGCAGTCCTCGGTCTCCTTGCCGCCCTGATGCACGACGGCGCAGATGCCGCCGGGGAAGCGGTCGTCGGCGACGCGGTTCATCACGACGTGGGCGACCGCGACCTGGCCTTCATGGGACTCGCCCCGCGCCTCGAAATAGACGTTGAGCGCCAGGCATTCCAGTTCGCTGTTGACGTTCACCCGTGCCGCCCCGGCCACGCCCATGCCCGCCAGCACGACCAGCGCGCCCATGGATATCCGTCCACGGCGGCTGTACAGGCGGTGGCGCAGCATGACTCGCTCGTACTCCGTTTCCGGCGAGCGGCGCAGCAGCAGGAACAGATGATGCAGGCCCGGTATACGCATAATCCCTACCCTGCCCCGCAAAGATGAAAATATGCTGTATGGCCGCGCTAAAGCGTCTGCATTGCCGGGTCCTGGTAAAATATGTGGCGGCCGATTATCGGGCCGCGCCGCAGATGCTTGCTCCACCAGGGCGTCACGTAATCGGCGTGATACCAGAAGGCGCCGCCCGTGGGGTCGGTCGAGCGGCCCCAGTAGACCATGTCGGCCAGACGCGTGGCATCGCGCCAGGGGGCGCCGGCGCGGGGCACGTCGGACCGCCCGTCGCAATACCAGCTGAACTGGCAGAGCGGCCCCGCCTCGGGCCAGCCCTGGGCGATGACAGCGCAGGGCGTGCTGGGCCAGCGCCGATCGGCGACCCGGTTCAGCACCACATGGGCGACGGCGCGGCGGCCCTCCTCGGGCTCGTTGCGGGCCTCGAAATAGATGTTGAGGGCCAGGCAGTTGACGTCCTGCTCGGGCGCGGTATCGCCGCTGCTGAACAGCAACAGGACGAACCCGGCCGCGACGCCGCGCAGGACTGACCACATACCCGCGATTTGGGCAAGCGAAAGCGACAGCCCGGCCTCCGACCGCGCCACCCCGGCAATCGCCTTGAATATATGTTCACGCCAGCCCATTGGCCTTTACTCCATCGAAACAGGAGGAAGGACGAGGCGCCGGCAAGGAACCGTCAGAACAGGTAAGTCAGTCCCCGCGCGAGGAGCCAGATGGCGACCGAGCCGGACAGGACCGCCGAAGTCGCCAGCAGGGTACGCCATCGCGCCGATTCCGCCCTGGTGGGGAGAATCATTGGCGCCGCGGCCCAGGCACCCCATCCTTCCAGCCTCACCATATAGACAAGCAACAGGGCGAAAAGCAGGAGCGGTGTGGGCGAAAAGGCGACATAGAGACGGCGAATCATGGCAAAAGGCTCCGATTCTTAAAGCGTGCAATGTAACCTTTCGTCAACATCCTCGCGGGCATACTGGTCCGGTCGACGCCCGGTCGCCGCCGCCAACGCCCTGAAAGGCAAAGCCCTTTGCTTTGCAGGGCCACGCGGCGCAGGCTATGGCGGTAAAATAGCAAGGGAAGCAAACCATGTGGGACCGCGCATATCTCAACCGGCTGCGCAAGGAGCTGCCGGACTGGATCGAAGAGGGTTGGGTCACGCCGGCGGGCGAGACCGCAATCGTCGATGCCGTCGAGGCGCGGGCCGCCCAGGGAATGCAAGTCATCCCCATCGCCCTGGCGGTTATCGGCGCGCTGACGCTGGGCACCGGGGTTATTCTGTTTTTTGCCGCCAACTGGGACGAGATGCCCAAGATCGTCAAGCTGATCGTGCTGTTCGGCTCCATGTGGATCGCCTACGCCATTGCCGGGCGCGGGCTTTCCCGGTCGGCGGGGGCCAGCGGCGCGATCGGCCACGCCATGCTGCTGCTGGGCATAATCCTGTTCGGCGCCAACATCCAGTTGATCGCGCAGATCTATCATATCGACGCCCATTACCCGAACGGGGTGTTGATGTGGTCGCTGGGCGCGCTGGCGCTGGTCTGGCTGGTTCCCTCGCAGCCGGCCGCGGTGGCCGGAATCGCGCTGGCGACGTTGTGGAGCGGCATGGAGACCCTGGATTTCGGCCGGCAAGTGCATTGGCCCTTCCTGGTCGTCTGGGCGCTGTTCATGGGACCGGCGCTCTACAGGGGCTGGAAATGGGCGACATGCGCGGCGCTGGTGGCGCTGGGCGTTTGGTGCTTCACGATCATCGTGGACTGGCCCTACGATCAACCCGACGCTGAATTCTGGCTGCTGCATATATACGTTCTGCTGGGCGCGGCGCTGCATCTGGCCGGCGTGGCGATGCGGGACATCCCGAGGCTGGCGGCGCTCTCGACAATATTCCGCCGGACGACGCTGATCGGCCTGCTTTTCGCGGCGCATTTCTTCATCTATGTGGGCGTGCATGGCCTGCCCTGGTACAGCTGGAATTTCGATGAGTTCGACCCGGAGGCATGGCGCCGCGAGGGCGCCGCCGGCGCCACCATGATCGCCTTCATCGCCGCCTTCGGCCTCGCCGCACTGGCCCTGGCCGCCGACCGTTACCGGCGCGCCACCGCCCGGCACAGCAAACGTGACATGGCCGGGGCCGCCCTGGCCGCGCTGGCCGTGGCGGTTATGCTGATTAACCCATTCCTGCCCGGGCGTTACGGCGACGCCGTCTTCACCTATGTGGCGATCAACGGACTGATATTCGCGCTGTTGATCTGGATGGTGGTCCAGGGCTACCGAAGCGGCGAACGCTTCCAGGTCTACTGCGCCTTCGCCGCCTACGGGGCCGGCATGATCGCGGTCTATTTCATGGAGTTCTTTACGCTGATGAACCGTTCGCTGTTCGTCATGGGCGGCGGCGCGGTGCTGATCGCCGGCGTCTACATACTGGAACGCCAACGCCAGCGAACGAACACCGCAAAACCGGGAGAAGCGTCATGATGAAAAAATACCGGATTTACCTTCTCGCCCTCGTCGTCGTCCTGCAAACCGCCGCGCTGGCCGGCATGGTGGCGATGAAACACCGCACGCTGATCACCGGCAAGCCGGTCCTGCTGGAGACCGAGCCCATCGACCCGCGCTCGCTGTTCCGCGGCGACTATGTGCGGCTGAACTATGCGATAAGCAGTCTGGATTACGCCGAAGTGGAAGGCGACAATGATTTCGAGCGGCGAGACCGGATCTATGTCGTGCTGCGCAAGGGCGAGAAATTCTGGCGGGCGGTCTCGATCCATCATGAAATGCCGGCACACGGCCCGGATTCGGTGGTCATCCGCGGCGAGGCCCAGTATACAGGCCTCTGGACCGGCAGCGAGAGCCGCGAAGGGATCAATGTCAATTACGGCATCGAGAATTATTTCGTGCCCGAGGGCGAGGGCATGGCGCTTGAACGCCCGGCCGAGGGAGAAGAGATCACCATGCTGATCGCCGTCGACAAAAAGGGCGACAGCGCCATCAAGGCGGTGCTTGTGAACGACGAGATGCGCTACGAGGAAAAACTATTCTGAATCGAAATGCGCGCGAGGCCTTGACCTGAAGGCCAAGGGACAGTAAATGAATTGCGCCTCCGCGACCCCATCGTCTAGAGGCCTAGGACACTGGCCTTTCACGCCGGCAACACGGGTTCGAATCCCGTTGGGGTCGCCACCTTTCTCTTTTTATATCAATGAGTTAGCCTCTTGGAAGGGCCGAATTGGTCCCCGATTGGCCCCCGAGCGCATTATCCATTGCCGCTGCGGCCTTGGCGTCGTTATTGTTGAACAGGTGACTGTAGACCCCGAGCGTCAGCGCCGGGGACGCATGGCCAAGCCGGGAACTGATTGAAACAATATCCAGCCCGGCGGCAATCAGGGCCGAAGCGTGACTGTGCCGCAATGCGTGAAATGTCACCTTGGGAATATCCCGGCTTTTGACAACATCGCGCCATCGGTCGGAAATGCTGTAGGGGTTCGGCCAGTCACCTTCGACGTTTCCGAACACGGGCGAATCGTCCGGCAGCTTGCCCGCCCCTATGGCAATCCGGATTTCCATTTGCTCGCGCCGATGATCCCGCAACGCCGCGACGGCGAAACTCGGCAGGCTGACCGTGCGGCGGCCGGCTTTCGTTTTGGGCTCCTTTACCCTGAGCCCGTCCTTTGTCTGTTCCAGCGACCGCTCAATGCGGACCGTGGCCGCGTCTATATCCAGGTCCGACCATTGCAGCGCCGCTATTTCTCCGCGCCTGGCGCCCGTGCCGATGGCCAGCGCGACGATAGGGTACAGGGAATGCCCTTTCATCTTATCCAACGCATCGGCGATCTGTCCCGCCGTCAATATCTGGACCTTGGTCGATTCAGCCTTCGGCGGCTTGATGATTGAAGCAACATTGCGCTCTACAAGTTCCACAGCG
>CBFDDT010000246.1:0-4717 GCA_965603635.1 uncultured bacterium
GAGGCCGGCGAGGAAGAAAACAAGGGCTGAACCCCTTGAAAACAAACCGGTCGGAGAGTTATCCCCGATATCCTCTCTATTGAACACTTACACCCGCCGCAAGGCGGGTGTACTGTTTCAGGCATGAATTCAACAGCCCCCGATAACACGGTCACCCCGCTTCGCAATGACGGGGACGACGCCCCCGCCTACCGCATCCCGCCCCACAACGCAGAGGTGGAAGCCGGGCTTCTGGGCGCAATTCTGACCAACGACCGGGCCCTGGAAAAGGTCGCGGATTTCCTGCAGGCCGATCACTTCTACGAGCCTGTCCATGGCCGCATCTACGATGCCGCGCGCCGATTGGTGGAGCGCGGCCAGAAGGCCAGCCCGCAGACGCTGGCTCATTTCTTCGTGGCGGATGAGGCGCTGGCCGAGGCCGGCGGCGCACAGTATCTCTACGAGCTGGCCGCCAGCATTATCAGCGTTGCCAACGTCGCCGATTACGGCCGCATTATCCACGACCTCCACCTGCGCCGGGAACTGATTGAACTGGGCGAAGGGGTCGTCAACGAAGCCTTCCAGCCCGACATCGATGATTCGGCCCCGCTGCAGATCGAAAAGGCGGAGCAGCAACTCTACAATCTGGCCACGGTAGGCGAAACCGATCGCGGCGTCGTTTCCCTGAAACATGCTTCCCTCGTGGCGCTGGAAGAGGCCGAACAGGCGTTCAAGCGCGAGGGCCATGTCGTCGGCGTGACCACGGGGCTGAGGGATCTTGACCGCCGGCTGGGCGGGCTTCACGGGTCGGATCTGCTCATCCTTGCCGGCCGCCCCTCGATGGGGAAAACGGCTCTGGCCACCAATATCGCCTTCAACGCCGCGCAAGCGCAAAAACCGAGTGACCGGGACGAGCCCGCCGGCACCAATCATGTGCTGTTCTTCTCGCTGGAAATGTCGTCGGAACAGTTGGCCGCCCGTATCCTGGCGCAGGTCTCCGGCATTCCGTCCGACCGTGTGCGCCGTGGCGAAATCAACGCCGACGAGTTCCAGGCCTTCGCGGTCGCCAGCCAGCAGATGAGCAAGGTTTCGTTGTTCATCGACGACACGCCGGCAATCACGGTATCGACCATGCGCACCCGTGCGCGGCGACTGAAGCGCCAGCAAGGACTGGACATGATCGTGGTCGATTATCTGCAATTGCTGCAGGGAACGCCCGGCCGCCGCGCGGAAAACCGCGTACAGGAAGTCTCGGAAATCACGCGCGGGCTGAAGCAACTGGCCAAGGAGCTGGAGGTGCCGGTAATCGCGCTGTCACAGCTCAGCCGTCAGGTCGAGAACCGCGAGGACAAGCGCCCGCAACTGGCCGATCTTCGCGAATCGGGATCGATCGAGCAGGACGCCGACGTCGTCATGTTCATTTACCGCGAACAATATTATTTGGAAAAGGGCGAACCGGTGCTGGGCATCGACGAAAAGGGCGATCGCTTCGAGGATCGCCACACCCGCTGGCAGAGCCGCATGGCCGAAGTCACCAACACCGCAAGCGTCATCATCGCCAAGCAGCGTCACGGTCCGGTCGGCACGATCGACCTGTATTTCGAAGGTGCCCTGACCAAATTCGGCGACCTCGACCGGCAGTATAGCGAAGACGACGTATATTGACGGGCGACGGGAAGATGGCCCGGACATGCCCATGAACGAGAACGCCTCCTCGATCCTCACCATCGATCTCGATGCGATTGCGGCGAATTACCGGCTGCTTGCCGCGCGGGCGCAACCGGCTGTGACGGCCGCCGCCATCAAGGCGGACGCTTACGGATTAGGGGTGGCCGCGGTTTCGCGCACCCTGTGGGCCGAGGGATGCCGCGATTTTTTCGTCGCCACCATCGACGAGGGGATCGAGTTGTGCGGCCTGCTGGCGCAGGCGCGGATTACCGTGCTGAACGGGCTGATCGCCGGCGAACCTGCCCTTTTTCGCGAATATGCCCTGATGCCCGCACTGAACGACCTGGGCCAGATCGACGATTGGCGCGCGGAATGCCGGAAAAACGGTCCGGCACCGGCTGTCCTGCATCTCGATACCGGCATGGCGCGCCTTGGCCTGCCGCCGGCCGAACTGGATGCGCTGGCCGATGACCATTCCCGACTCGATGGCATTGATCTGGCCCTGATCGTGAGCCACCTGGCCCGAGCCGACGAGCCGGACGAAACCATGAGCCGCCGCCAGCGCGACGATTTCGCCGCGGCGCTTGCCCGCCTGCCGAGGGCGCCGGCGAGCCTGTCTGCCTCATCGGGCATTTTCCTTGGCCCCGATTACCTGTTCGACATGGTCCGTCCGGGTGTATGTCTGCATGGGATCAACCCGCGCCCGGACCAACCTAATCCACTGCGTGCGGTAGTCCGGCTTCAGGCAAAAATCCTTCAAGTCCGCGACGTTGACACCCCCCAGACCGTTGGATATGGTGCCACCCACCGCTTTGCCGGACCTGCCCGCGTGGCGACCCTGGCGGCGGGTTACGCGGACGGTTATCCGCGCAGTTTGAGCGGTCGAGGGACGGCTCATATCGGCGCGGCGGCCGTCCCGGTTTTAGGGCGTGTGTCGATGGATCTGATTACCGTCGATGTGACGCGGGTACCGGAGGCCAGACCCGGCGATATGGTGGATCTGATTGGACCGCATCACGATATTGACGCGCTGGCCGAAGAGGCCGGGACCATTGGCTACGAGATACTGACCAGCCTGGGGCGCCGTTATAAACGGCATTACCTCGGCGGCGATGGAGAGGTTGTTTGAATATATTTCAGCCTATCGGTAAGGCCTTTCTGAAATTTCTGGAGGCGGCGGGACGATTGGCTTTGTTCGCCTTCGTTTCGGTGTCGCACTGCGTGCGCCCACCGATCTATCCGCGCCTGATAGGCCGGCAGATGATCGAGATTGGCTATTACTCGCTGCCGGTGGTCGGGCTGACCACGCTGTTCTCGGGCATGGTGCTGGCGCTGCAGAGCTATACCGGCTTCGCGCGCTTTTCCGCCGAGAGCGCGGTGCCCAACGTAGTGGTGCTGTCGATGACTCGCGAGCTGGGCCCGGTGCTGGCCGGGCTGATGGTGGCGGGGCGCGTCGGCGCCGCGATGGCCGCCGAAATCGGCACCATGCGCGTGACCGAACAGATCGACGCGCTGACGACACTGTCGACCAACCCGCATAAATACCTGGTCGCGCCCCGGCTGATCGCGGGGCTGACCATGCTGCCGCTTCTGGTGCTGGTGGGCGACACCATCGGGGTGTTCGGCGGTTATCTGATCAGTGTCTACAAGCTGGGCTTCAACCCGGCGATCTATATCAAGAACACCTGGCAATATATGGAATTCCTCGACGTCTTTTCCGGCGTCGTAAAGGCCGCCGTATTCGGCTTCATCATCTCCCTGATGGGTTGCTACAACGGTTACCACAGCCGCGGCGGCGCCCAGGGCGTGGGTGCCGCAACCACGAACGCGGTGGTATCGGCCTCTATCCTGATTCTGATTTCCAATTATATTATTACAGAAATGTTTTTCGCCAAATGAGCGCCGAGAACAACAGCACCCCGAAAATCAGGGCCGCCAACCTGCATAAAAGGTTTGGACCCAAAATCGTACTCGACGGGCTGGACCTGAATGTCGGGGTCGGCGAATCCGTCGTGGTGATCGGCGGATCCGGCACCGGCAAATCGGTGCTGTTGAAATCCGTGCTGGGGCTGATGGAGCCCGAGGACGGCACCATCGAGATCGACGGCCAGTCAGTGATCGGCCTGTCGACGTCGGAGCGCGAGAAGGTCAACCGGAAATTCGGCATGCTGTTTCAGGGCGGGGCCCTGTTCGACAGCCTGAAGGTATGGGAAAACGTCGCCTTCGGCCTGATCCAGGGCGGCCGGACGGACCGCGACGAGGCCCGCGACATTGCCTATTCCAAGCTGGCCGATGTAGGGCTGTCTTCGGATGTGGGCGAGCTGGGGCCGTCCGAGCTGTCTGGCGGCATGCAAAAGCGCGTCGGCCTGGCCCGCGCCATCGCCACCACGCCGGAGATCATCTTCTTCGACGAACCGACCACCGGGCTGGACCCGATCATGGCCGACGTGATCAACGACCTGATCGTGAAATGCGTGCGCGAGTTGGGCGCCACCGCGCTGTCGATCACCCATGACATGGCAAGCGCGCGAAAGATCGCCGATCGCATCGCCATGCTGTATAACGGCAAGATTATATGGCAAGGTCCGACGTCCGACATTGATTCGTCGGGCAATGAATTCGTCGACCAGTTCATCCATGGCCGGGCCGAAGGCCCGATCCAGATGGAGGTCCGCGCGCCCTGACCGGCGCTTATTAGACTAGTGGAGTAAATCAGACGGATGGTACCCATGGGATCGTGTTTCCCGTTTCCTGGGCAGGAGGGCGCGCGCGGGCGATGCTGGCGCATCGTCAAGCGTGCCCGACGCACCGAGGGGGCGGGAAACGCGACCCATGGGGCGGCTTTGCAAGCCCACCGGCCGCGTTGCGCACCGCTTGCGATGCACCGGCATCGCGGCGCGCCACGCGCCTTGCCGGATGAACTTGTAAAGCCGTCCCATGGGTACCATCCGTCTGATTCACTCCACTAGAGACCCGCCACAAATGGCCCGCAAGAACACCCAATATGTTTGCCAATCCTGCGGCGCGGTACATCCGCGCTGGGGTGGCAAGTGCGACGCCTGCGGCGAAT
>CBFDDT010000247.1:0-4620 GCA_965603635.1 uncultured bacterium
AGCATCAGCATCGTGGCGACGACATATTCCGCCACCGAGACCGCATTGGCCCCGCGCGCCGGGCAAACCTGGATGCCACGCGCCGCGCAGGCCGCCATGTCGATATTCTCCAGCCCCACGCCCAGCCGCCCGACCACTTTCAGATCCGGGCACTGGTCCAGCAGTTCGGCGGTCACCTGGGTGCGATTGCGCACGATCAGCCCGCGGCAAAGCGAGGCCTCGCGCACAAGGTCGTCCGGCCGGTCCACCAGCCCCTTGTCGAAGAAAACGTCGCGATCCCTGGCGAGTTCCGCCACGACCGCGTCGTCCATGAATTCGGTAATTACGATTTCCGCCAAGGAACGCCCCTTCCGTCTGTCACCCGGCGGACAGGATTATCACCCTTGGCGGCGATAGAACAGGCCTGAAGTCACGCCTCGGTGCGATCTTCCCCGCGCTGTTTCCACGCCGGCACCCGCTCGCTTTCGGATTTCAGCTGGCCGCAGGCGGCGGCTATGTCGGCGCCTCGGGGGCGGCGGATGGTCGCCATTATGCCGGCGTTGCGGATAATCTCGCCGAATTGCTGGACTCGTTCGGGGGTGGAGGTGCCGTAGTTGCTGCCCGGCCAGGGGTTGAAGGGGATCAGGTTGATTTTCGACGGAATGCCCTCCAGAACGCGCAACAGTTCCCGTGCGTCGGCATCCGAGTCGTTGATATCCTGCAGCATCACATATTCGAAGGTGATACGCCGCGCGTTCGACAGCGAGGGGTAATCGCGGCAGGCGGCCAACAGTTCCTTGATCGGCCAGCGCTTGTTGATCGGCACCAGAATGTCGCGCAGATCGTCGCGCGCCGCATGCAGCGAGATCGCCAGCATGACCTGCATCTCGGCGCCCGCGCGGCGGATTTCCGGCACGATACCCGAGGTCGACAGCGTGATGCGCCGGCGCGAGAAGTTCAGGCCCTTCTCGTCCTTGCACAGACCCACCGCGGCCTTGACGTTGTCGTAGTTGAACAGCGGTTCGCCCATGCCCATAAGCACGATATTGGTGACCTGGCGGTCGTCGCTGGGGGTTGGCCATTCGCCCAGTTCGTCGCGCGCCATCAATACCTGGCCCGCGATCTCGCCGGCGGTCAGGTTACGCACCCAAGCCTGGGTGCCGGTATGGCAGAAGGAACAGGTCAGCGTACAGCCGACCTGGCTGGAAATACACAGCGTGCCGCGGCCGGGTTCGGGGATGAAAACGGTCTCGACCTCGTTGCCATCGGCCAGCCGCAACAGCCATTTACGCGTGCCGTCGGTCGAGACTTGCGCCGTCACGATTTCCGGCCGGCCGATGCGGTAAATCTCCTCCAGGCGGGCGCGCAGGCCCTTGGAAATGTCGGTCATTTCCTCGAAACCGGTGACGCCGCGGAAATAGATCCAGTGGAAAATCTGGTCGGCGCGGAAGCGCTTTTCGCCGATTGCTTCCATCTCGGTGGCCAGTTCGGCGCGGGTCAGCCCCATCAGATCCTTGCGCGAATCAGTATTTCCGCCGGCCAGCGGGCCACCAGGCATGAAATCATCCAGTTTTGGCGAAAGATCGCTCATAACCGGTGATATAGGGCCGATCGTGCTCTCTGGCAAAGGGATTTCTGGGTGACTGCGGCTTGTTGACCGCTTGCGAAAGGCCGCGGGGTGGGTCAAACTATCGTCCGGTCAACCCGAACCCGGAGCTCCCATGGCAAACGAACATAGCGAACTCACAGCCGCCGCATCCCTTTTGATCGACGAGATGGAGGGCGAACTGGGCGACCGTCACGAAATCTGGCTGCGTCTGCAAACCATCCTGCAGCAGATCCGCGCGACCGGCATGCCGGTGCCCGACGACTTATTGCGCATGGAACAGGCATTGGACGAGGAATTCAACCTCGAAGCCGGGTCAAAATAGTTCAAATCAGGGTTTGCAGGCGGAGCCGAGCATGTTGTGCGCCGCCGTGAAGCCCGATAGCGAAAAGACGTCTTTCGTCTTCGTGCCACGGCTGGAAATCCCCTCGACGGTGATTGACGCTCCGCCGCGCATGGCGCGGATCAGCGACTTCTGCTTCTTGTCCTCATGCAGCCAGGCAAAATCCTCCTGGGTGAAGAGCTCTAATTTCGCGCTGCCGACGACCGCGAATGCCGGGGCGCCGGTTTTGAAGGCATATCCGATCTGGACGCTGAACTCGTCCTTGATGCCTTCCGAAGGCCGGTTGGTCACGAATATATAGACGTCGCCACGCTGGCTGTAATCGCCCTCGGACTCGGTCGGCTTGGAAAACATGTTACAGACCTTGCCGCCGCCTTCCTGATAGCTGTGCACCTCCCAGTCCTTGAACGTTCCCAGAACCTTCGCGGAATCCTGCGCCATGGCCTGAGCCCCGGCTATCAGCCCCGTGGCCAGTGCGATTACCGTAATCGTCTTCATGCGTATCTTTTTCATGGCTTCCCGTTATACCGATAATGATGGCCGTAAAATGGCGATTTCCGTATTTAATTTTGGCCGCGGCGAAACACCTGTCCGCCATGGATATGCTCCGGCAATGCCTCCACCGGCCCACCCGGGCGCGGCGCGCGCGGCGCGAAACGACCCTTCGTGATCAGCCTGTCATACATCAGGATCGCGCCCGCGATCCCGACATTAACGCAGAACTTCGTCGGAATCTTCACCGTCATGTCGCAACGTTCAAGCAGCGCCGGCGACAGCGAGCCGCGCTCCGGCCCAAGAACATAGGCCGCGCGCTCGGGGTGGGTAAAGCTTGGAAGGTCGATCGCCTCGTCCAGCAGTTCCACGCCAACCAGCCGGCAACCCTTGGGAAGCTGCATTTCCTCGACGCTCGGATATTCATACATCGGCAGATGTTTGGCGGTTTGCGAGGTGTCGGACGCATTGACCGCGCGCAGGTCCACCGCCGGCGCGATGGCGAACACGAACTCCGCCCCGAAGGCATGCGCCGACCGGTACAGACTGCCCATATTCATCGGCTTGGAAATCCCCTCCACGCCGATCCCGAAATAGCCGCGTACTGAACTCATGCGCGGAATCTTGCACAAGCCGCTTACCCGAGGCAAGTTGTATCAGGATCACCATTGGGATTTCCGCCATCATGCCACTCGACGCATCCGCCAACCCCGCCAACCCGATTCTTGTAGAAATCACCCGCGGACCCATTGTGGAGAGCCGCCATCGCGGTAGCGCGGCAGTCGTCGATATAACCGGCAAGGTCACCCGAAGCTGGGGCGACCATACCGCCACCGTCTATCCGCGTTCCGCCATCAAGCCGCTGCAGGCGATCCCGTTGGTCGAAACCGGCGCGGCGGAAGCCTTCAGCCTGGGCGATTCGGAGATCGCGCTGGCCTGCGCGTCGCACGGCGGGGAGACGCGCCATACCGAAACGGCGACGGCCTGGCTGGACGGCCTCGGGCTCGGCCTGGACGATCTGGAATGCGGCTCGCACTGGCCGAAACATAAAGAAACCACCCGCGCCATGGCGGCGGCCGGCGAGACGCCCTGTCCGATCCATAACAATTGTTCCGGCAAGCATTGCGGTTTCCTGACGACAGCCGTTCATATGGGCGAGAAGACCAAGGGCTATGTGCGTTTCGAGCATCCCGTTCAGCAGCGCATCCTCGGCGTGCTGGAGGCCATGTGCGGCATCGATCTTGGCAACGCTCCGCGCGGCATTGACGGCTGCTCCATCCCGACCATCGCCATCCCGCTGGAAAATATGGCATACGGCATGGCCCGATTCGGCGCGCCGGACGACCTGCCCCCGGCCCGTGCCGCCGCCTGCCGCCGCATCGCCGGGGCGGTGGCGGCCGAGCCCTTCATGGTCGCTGGCAGCGGCCGGTATTGTACCGAAATTATGACGGTAACCGGACGCTCGGTGCTGCTGAAAACCGGCGCCGAGGGCGTGTTCTGCGCCGCGATCCCCGAATACGGCCTGGGCGTCGCCCTGAAATGCGACGACGGCGCCACCCGCGCCGCCGAAATCATGATGTCGGCGGTGCTGCGCCATATCGGCGTGCTGACCGAAGAGATGGAAGCGAAACTGGCCCGTCGGATCGTAAAGCCGCTGGAAAACAGTAATGGGATACATGTGGGGGATGTCAGGGCGGCGAAGGCGTTCGGGGAGTAATCACCACCGAGCGACCTCGTCCTTCGAGACGGCTGCTGTCGCAGCCTCCTCAGGATGAGGGCGAAAACACCCATTTTCTCCAATAATACATATATTTATGCCTCATCCTGAGGAGGGCCATGGGCCCGTCTCGAAGGACGAGGTCGCTCGGTGACGCCAGCCGCGTATTGATTCCCAGCCCAACTCGAAGCTTGCAATTTCCAGCGAAGAATGGCCTTCTCCCCGCCGATCGAAAATTGAATGAACAACGCAGCATTAGGTTACCCGCAACAATGAAATTTCTGAAAATTATTGCCCCCCGTTTTACCCACGAAGAAGTTACGGAACTGGCAGCGCGGCATTTTGAGCTGCGTGGAGAAATCGACCTGCTGTACAGCGAGCGGGACCAGAATTTCCGATTGCGCGAGGATAATGGTGACACCTGGACGCTGAAAATCGCCAGTGTTGAGGAAGACCCCGCCATCATCGACTGCCAGATCGAGA
>CBFDDT010000248.1:0-4617 GCA_965603635.1 uncultured bacterium
CCACGAAAGATACAGGTTGCATGCATGGGCGATGCAGGGAGGATGCATGAAAAGATCATGCGAGGAGTAGCGGAAAGGCATGACAAGGATATGCGGGAACCGCCCGCGCGATATCGGCGAAGCCGGCCATGTTGCCCCTGGCGTCTCATGTCCCCGATAGCTCCTTTTCGTCGAGGGCATGCGAAAGGCCGGGGAAACCACACGAGCATAGATTTTTGAGTGGCGGTTTGCTAATCTCCCGTCCAAGGGGATACTGAATTGGATCGCCGCCTCGCCGCCATATTCGCCGTCGACGTCGTCGGCTACAGCCGCCTCATGGAGGCCGATGAGGCGGGCACGCTTGCTGCTCTCAAATCCCTCCGCAAGAACCTGATCGCGCCCGAGTTTGCCGAACATCGCGGCCGTATCGTCAAGCTCATGGGCGACGGCGCATTGGGCGAATTCGCCAGTGTGGTCGACGCGACCGAGTGCGCGGTCGGGATACAGCAGGGCATGATCGAGCGGAACGTCAAGTTGCCGGAATGCGAACGGATCGAATTGCGTATCGGCATCAACATCGGCGATATTATCGTCGAGGGTGAAGATATCTACGGCGATGGGGTAAATGTCGCGGCCCGTCTCGAAGGGCTTGCCGATCCCGGCAGTATCTGCGTGTCGCGGAACGTCTTCAACCAGGTCAAGAACAAGGTTGACCTGGGTTTCCAGGACATGGGCGAGCAAAGGGTCAAGAACATCGCCGAGCCGGTTGGCGCCTATCGAGTGCTGTTGCCGCAACCTACCGTGGCCGACGCGCCGCCAGCAATGCCACACAAACCGTCGATCGCGGTTCTGCCGTTCGACAATCTGTCCGGGGATCCGGAGCAGGAATACCTTAGCGACGGCATCACCGAAGACATTATAACGGCTCTCTCCAGGTTACACTGGTTTCTTGTGATCGCACGCAATTCAACATTCGTTTACAAAGGGCGATCCGTTGACGTGAAGCAGGTCGGTCGCGAACTTGGCGTGCGATACGTACTGGAGGGCAGTGTCCGAAAAGCCGGGAATCGCGTGCGGATTACGGCTCAGTTGGTGGATACAGTGAGTGGAGCACACCATTGGGCCCAGAATTTCGACCGCGAGCTCGCCGATATCTTTGAATTACAAGACGACATAACCCAGAGCGTTGCCTCTGCAATTGAGCCCAAACTGGTAGCGGCGGAAGGTGCGCGTTCGCAGGGTCGCTCGTCGCGGGATATGAGTGCGTGGGATCTGGTGTCGCGCGCCATGGCCCATTACGGACGGATGACCACAAGCGAGAGCGAGATCGCGATCAAGACACTTCGGTCGGCCGTTGAAAGATATCCCGATTACGGTCCCGCGCACAGCATGTTGGCATTTGCCCTATTGGTATCGGGTCACGTGGGCTGGATACCGGAAAGTGACGACTCCGCTTACGCGGCGGAATTGGCGCGGCGCGCCGCACAGTTGGATAATGAAGACCCCTGGGCGCACCTTGCGCTGGGTTATGTCGCCTTCACCCGGCGACGAACTGACGAGACCATCAAGGAATACAAAAGGGCACTGGAACTGAACCCCAATTTCGCCACGGCGCACGGTTATCTGGGCTGGGCGCTTGCTTTCGACGGACAATCGGATGAGGCGATCCGCTATTTCGAACTGGCGCTTCGCATGAGCCCACACGACCCTCTGAAAGCATTTTTTTATTCCGGCACGGGCGTTGCCCACTACTACGCATATCGATTTGACGAGGCTGTCGAATGGACCCGGAATGCCATAAGGGAGCGCCCCGGGTTCACGGCAAGCCGGCGCTTGTTATGCGCGGCCCTCGCCCAGGCCGGGCGGATGGATGAGGTGGATGAAGAGATGGCGACGCTGCGAACAATGCAACCCAACCTCTCGATCGCATGGATCGAGCAACATGTTCCCTATACGGCGCGAGCAATGCCCCTTTTCGTCGAGGGCATGCGAAAGGCCGGGCTCGAATAGGATTTCCCGAGGGCTTTTCAGGTTTGATCGGAGCCGGCCCGCTCCCTGAAGACTGGCCGAGTGGCGCATCCTTCGTCCTTCGACAGGCTCAGGATGAGGAGGCTCAGGATGAGGAGGCTCAGGATGAGGAGGCTCAGGATGAGAATTTTTTCTTTATTCTATCCACGCTTACCTCATCCTGAGCCTGTCGAAGGATGTGCTGGTGGGCGGCCGGGCTGCCGAGAGCAGCACCTTAAATCGCCACGCAGAGCCTCAGCGCGTCGTAGATGGCGGCGTGGATGTTTCGGCTGGCGACGGCGTCGCCGATGCGGAACAGGCGGAATCTGCCGTCCGGGTTTTTCACCAGTTCCTGCGGCTGCACGGCGATCAGCGCCGGGTAATCGACCTCGCCCAGATTGGTGGATCGCGGCTTCAAATCGAAATAGAGTTCGTCCAGCGGCAGGGTGCCATGCTCGACGATCACCTGATCGACCAGCCGTTCCTCGGTGCGGGCGCTGTAATCGCTGCCCAGGGTCGCGGCCAGCTTGTTGCCCTCGCGCCGCACCGAGAGCAGCCTTGTGTTGATGGTGATGGTCACGCCATGTTCCTTGAAACAGCGCGCATAGGGCACATGGTTCAGTCCGCCCACGTCAGCGGCGAAGAAGCGTTCCGGCGTCACCAGCTCCAGCCGCGCCCCGGCCCCGGCGATGAATTCGGCGGCCTGCAGGCCGGGATGGGCGCCGTTGTCGTCGTAGAGCAAGACGTCGCCGCCGGGCTTCACGTCGCCGGCCAGGATATCCCAGCCGCTGGCTACCAGTTCCCCGCCCTCCTCCAGGATGTCGGTATTGGGCAGCCCGCCGGTGGCGATAATCACCACGTCCGGCCGCTCGGACAACACGTCCGCGGCCTCGGCATAGACGTTGAAGCGCATGTCCACGCCCAGCGCCTCGCAGCGTTCCGCGCGCCAGTCAGCGATGGCGATCAGTTCCGCCCGGCGCTTCATGCGCGACAGCAGGCGCACCTGCCCGCCGGGATGCGGCGCGGCCTCGAACAGGGTGACCGCATGGCCGCGCTCGGCGGAAACCCGGGCGGCCTCAAGGCCCGCCGGGCCGGCGCCCACCACGACAATCTTGCGGCGCGGCCCGTCGCCGGGGCGCACCACCTGGGGCATGGTCGCCTCTCGGCCCGTCGCGGGGTTATGGATGCACAGCGCCTCGTGGCCTTCATAAATGCGGTCCAGGCAATAGGTCGCGCCGACGCAGGGGCGGATTTCGTTTTCGCGGCCCTCGGCGACCTTCAACCCGATATGCGGGTCGGCGATATGGGCGCGGGTCATGCCGACCATGTCCAGCTTGCCCTCGGCGATGGCGTGGCGGGCGGTGGCGACGTCGGCGATGCGCGCGGCATGGAAGACGGGGAACTTGGTCTCGGCCCGCACCTCGCCGGCGAAATCCAGATGCGGCGCCGAGGCCATGCCCTGCACCGGGATGACGTTGGACAGGGCGGCATCGGTTTCGATATGGCCGCGGATGATGTTGAGGAAATCGATCTGCCCGGCGGCGACCAGGCGGCGCGCGATCTCGACGCCCTCGGCGCGGCTCAATCCCTTGTCCCAATCCTCGTCGGCGACCATGCGGATGCCGACGATGAACTCCGCCCCGACGGCGGCGCGAATGGCGCCCAGCACGCGGTGGGTGAAGCGCAGGCGGTTGTCCAGCGATCCGTTGTAATCGTCGTCGCGCCGGTTGGTGGCGGGCGACCAGAAGCCGTCCATGAAATGGCCATAGGCCTCCAGCTCGATCCCGTCGAGGCCCGCCGCCTGCATGCGCTGGGCGGCGCTGGCGTAGGCCGCGATAATGCGCTCGATATCCCAGTCCTCGGCCTCCTTCGGGAAGGCGCGGTGGGCCGGCTCGCGCACCGGCGAGGGCGCCAGGACGGGCAGCCAGTCCGCCTTGTTCCAGTTGGTGCGCCGGCCGAGATGGGTAAGCTGGATCATCGTCGCCGCGCCATGCTCGCGGCACTCGTCGGCCAGGCGCTTCAGCCAGGGCACGATCTCGTCCTTGTAGGCATGCAGATTGCCGAAGGCGGCGGGCGAATCCTCGGCCACCAGCGCCGACCCCGCGGTCATGTTCAGCGCGATACCGCCCTTGGCCTTTTCCACGTGGTACAGGCGGTAGCGGTCGCCCGGCATGCCGTCCACGGAATAGGCGGGCTCATGCGCGCTCGACATGATGCGATTACGCAGCGTCAGATGTTTTAGTTGATAGGGCTGTAAGAGGGGATCGTGGCTGGTCATGCGTCCTTCCCTTGGCCGTGGGATACTCAGTATCGCTTATGGCAAGGCCCGGTGACAATGACTCGTTGTTAGCGAGCGTTGGGATAAGCCGGGTTAGCTCATACTGTCCCCTGCACTCGTCGTCTATGGACTGGGAGTCAAATGTTGCAGGAATTTTTTTATTAGATCTCTGATGGTTTTTTCAGCTTCTTCTATCGACATAGGGTCATTCGGTAGGGTTTCGGCACTTCTATGATGCCGAAGGTCGTGAACTGTGTTTGCCGTGTGTGTGAAAAGTCCGATCTGTTTACGAAATGCTTTGGGATCTGCACTATATTGCGAAAGAACTTTCAGCATTTTCGTTTCGCCGCCCA
>CBFDDT010000249.1:0-4481 GCA_965603635.1 uncultured bacterium
TTCATGGCCGCCGGCACCCAGCCCAACACCGTCCTGGCCCGCGAGGATTCTACTCATTTCCACCTCGACGGCCGCTATTTCCAGGCGGTAGACGAGAATGGCGAGCCGGTGACGCCCGAGAAGTCCGCCGCCAAGCCCAACGATATCCGGGTTCTGATGTCGAAGGCGCCGGACGGCCGCTTCACCAGCTTCTTCGGCGACCTGCATCCAAGCTGGTTCGGCAATGTGGTCAAGGCCATGGGCAGCGCCAAGCAGGGCTATCCGGTGGTCAGCCGCGTGCTGGAAGCAATCGAGCCGGCGAGCCGCGAGGATGCGGACTCATTCCTCGCCAACCTGAACAGCGAACTGCGCCCGGTGGTCGAGCGGGTCGAACGCCTGACCCCGACCATCATCGAGATCGTGCTGCGCGCCCCCCAGGCGACCCGCAAATTCCAACCCGGCCAATTCTATCGCCTGCAGAATTTCGAAACCATCGCCCCGAAAGCCGAGAATACGACCCTGGCGATGGAGGGCCTGGCGCTGACCGGGGCCTGGGTTGATGCGGAGGCCGGGCTAATCTCGCTGATCGTGCTGGAAATGGGCGGGTCCAGCAGCCTCTGCCGTTACCTGAAACCCGGCGAGCCGGTCATCCTGATGGGCCCGACCGGCACGCCGACGGACATTCCCTCGGGCGAAACGATATTGCTGGCCGGCGGCGGGCTGGGCAATGCGGTGCTGTTTTCGATCGGCCAGGCGATGCGCGCGGCGGGTAACAGGGTGCTCTATTTCGCCGGCTACAAACAGATCAGCGACCGCTACAAGATCGAGGAAATCGAACGCGCCGCCGACGCCATCATCTGGTGCTGCGACGAAGCGCCGGGTTTCCAGCCCACCCGCGCCCAGGACCACGCCCTGACGGGCAACATCGTCGAGGCCATGCGCGCCTATGCCTCGGGCGAATTGGGCGATCAGGCGATCCCCTTCGCGGACGTGGACCGCATCGTCGCCATCGGTTCCGACCGCATGATGGCGGCCGTCGCGGCGGCGCGCCACGGCGTGCTGAAACCGTTCCTGAAGGAGCATCACTTCGCCATCGGCTCGATCAATTCGCCGATGCAATGCATGATGAAGGAAATCTGCGCCCAGTGCCTGCAGCCCCATATCGACCCGGAAACCGGCAAGCGCTCTTACGTCTTTTCCTGTTTCAACCAGGACCAGCCGCTAGACCAAGTGGACTGGGCGGGCCTGAACGCGCGCCTGCGGCAGAACTCGGTGCAGGAAAAACTGAAGGCGCAATGGATCACCCACTGCGCCCGGTCTCTGGAAGGCGGCGTTTAGAGTGGCAATCGGGTGCGGGCCGGTGCCGCCCACGCAAGTGGGAAAATAAAAAGGTCAGCGCGCCTCGGCGCGTTGACCCTCAGTAGGGATGTCCGCGGCTTCCGCGCGCGCCAGATAGATGCGCAGGCCCCCGTAATCGCTCTCAGCCGACGCCATCACCGGCACCGACGGCAACCCTTCGGCCGGGCTGGCGAACCACAGGTTCAGGACCATCGTCTCGTCGTCGGGCGCCGCGCGTTCGCGCGGGTTGCCCTTCAACTCATCCTCGTCGAAACCGTCGATCGCCTTGAGGGTAAGGGCGCAGCGTTCGGCCGCACCCTTGTACATCATATATTTGTTACCCTCCAGACTGCTCGGCTCGCCCATCTTCGCGGTCGCGTCATAGCGCAGCTTGCCGTCGAACACCTGGAAATTTCCGGCGCAGGCCTGCCCCGCCGCCATCTGATCGACGATCGCGCTTACCGCGCTCATGGGGTCAACAGTACCCTTGCGATCCTCGGCTTCGGCGAATTTCGCCTCGTCGCCCTCGCGCAGGCGAGCCACCAGCGGCACGCCGTCGTCGCGATATTCGATCTGCATGATCTTGGCGGGTTTGCCGCCGCGGACCATGTCGCGACGATGGCGCAGCGGCAGCAGGTCGCCATTGTCAGCGACCACCCCCTCGGTCACGGCCTTGCTCTGCCAGTCCAGGATCCAGCCGACGAGGCCGCGCCCCTCGGCAGTGGTTTCCATCCGGTAATTTTTATCGTTGCGGGCCATTTCGACCTCGGCCGACATCAGGTGAAGCCCGCCGAGGTAGCCCTCATAGCCGAGCGCCACGCCTTCCGCCGACGCCGCCGAACGTGGCCCAGCAACCGCCAGAAGGATCACGAACAACGCCATCACCAGGCCGGTAATCATGACCTGCCACAGCTTCCTGGCGGGATGATCCACCGCCAGTGCCGTTCCGCTCTTCCGCCTTCGCCGTAAACTCATTGCAATCTATCTCCAGGAAAATTCGTTCTGTTTTTCAAACGCTGAAATTCCACCTGTAAAGATAAGTCGGCGCGGCCGTACAGGCCAGTAACATTCTGTTTCAGTTGGTATCGATGGATTAACCAAAGATGAATCGGCCTTGCGCCGCTTGACAGGCCGCCGGGCGCGCCTTAAGTCTGCCGCGCATTACGGTCATCCGGGCGCGTAGCTCAGCGGGAGAGCACTGCCTTCACACGGCAGGGGTCACAGGTTCAATCCCTGTCGCGCCCACCACCGAAACCCCAAGGGAAACCTTGGGGTTTCGCCATTTCGACCACCCCCCCCCTCACCTTCCGCCAAGTTCGTAAAGCGCGTTGGCGGCGGTGCCGGCTACCTTGTGGCGCGGGTAGTAGATTGCGCTACTCAGCTTGCCGCGCCGTTTGCCATGGCGGAGTTGATCGGGATCGTCGATGCCATTGTCCGCCAGCGCCTTTTCATATTCCGCGGCGGCGCGGGCGCGCGCCTTGAACAGGGCCATCTGCACCCGGCTGTAAACACCGACGGCGCCGTCGCCGGAGGTCTCTATGGCGCAAAAATTAGCCTCGGGATATTTCTCGGTCACCAGCGACTGAACGCCGTCGGACACGCCCGACGAGGGCATGCAGCCGAAGGGCTTCACGCTGATCACCATATGCGCCTTGTTCTTCGAGACCACCTCGATGACCTTGGCGACCTCCAGATGCCCCTCGCCGCCGCGCAACTCGACCGGATACATTTTCCGGGCGATCCGCGCCAGATGGTCCAGGTCGGGCAGCCGGTAATGCTTCAGGCCGACCGCGCGGGCAAAGGCCGCGAAAGTCATCCGACCCACAAAATCAACCAGCCGGTATGCTGCCATGGTGAGCAGTAGCGAATCGTTCCCCAAATTGTGCTTCCGGCCGCTTTCCCGTCGCAGCATCATACGTATTCGGGTGTCGTTGATGACTTCCCATAACTCATATCGGAGATGGGTGGTTATAGGCTGAATTTCACATTCGGCGCCCTCGCTTTCCAGAAAGCGCTGGAGATGGTAGTTGCCGTCGCCTTCGGTGGTCATGGCCCAGAACTCGCCGATAATCGCGACTTTGGGCTTTGGCCTGAGGCGATCGATCTCGATCCGGCCGAGTACTTTACGGCAACGACGAAGCGCGCGCAGTACGCTCTTTCCGTTATGAAACGCATCGCGGAGTATATTCCCGCACTGCTCGATTGCCGCGTCGGAGGTGCCGGAAACGACCTCGTAGGGCCGAATTCGACAAACGATCGAGTTGAGAACATCCCCGGCGATGATGCATTTGTATCCGGCTATAGTGATGGCCCGGTCCAGCTTCAGACCGGCGACGTTCGGGTCGCGTTTGTGTTCGCCAAATTTCCGCACGTCGAGAATGCGGAAACCGCTATACCCGGCATCGCGCAACATCTTACGGTATTCGGTGATGTAGCTGCCAAACCGGCATGGACCGCAGGCGCCGGTGGCAACCAAAACATACTTGTTGACGATATCGGCAGGGTCCATTCCCTCGACGTTGCGCAGGTGGTCGAGATATTTCAACAGATTCCCGCCGGTGAAGTAGGTCGGGTTGCATTGCCCGCGATTGCCGAACTCCTTGCCCCATTGCAGAGAGGCCGTATCCGGGCAATCCAGCGCCATAGCCTTGTATCCGAAGCGGTGGAATGTCGCTTCCAATAGTGTTTCATGCATGGGGGTCAGGCCGCCGAAGAGTAACGTCGTGGTGGCGCGCTGTTCCTCGGTGAAGGGTATGATATCGGGGTCGCGCCACGGTTCCGGGCAATCATTCAGGCCCAGACGCCGGCGCTCCCGCGCCTCAAAGGCCCGCAGATCGGCCTTAATCTCTGCGAAGACGCGCGCCACCGTCGCACATCTGCCCGCCCCTTTTGCCTTTGTGTTATTCATTTTTCCTCGGGCCTCCATTCGGCGGCAACGGCCGCTGGTTCAACCCCACCCGCGCCCAAACTCGAGGCCCCAATGGAAACCTTGGGGTTCTGCTATTTCAGTCTCAACTGCGCAAAACGACGTCGCCGGTGGCGGGGTCGATGTGAATTCCACCCGAATGCCGGTTGTCGAAGGTGACAACATAAACTCCCCAGTCGCCGATCAATGCATTGATCGGGGTCAATTCGTTCAGCAATTCACGCCGCCAAACCGTTAC
>CBFDDT010000250.1:0-4439 GCA_965603635.1 uncultured bacterium
GGGGTTTGTTATGAAAAAGCTGATATTTCCGCTGCTGTCCGTCCTCGCGTTGGCCGGCTGCGCGATGGAGTCGGTAAGCACCGTCGACCGGTCCGACGTTTATTACGAGAGCACCGCGCGGGGCCAGGGCGGCGAGACGCAATCGCTGTTCACCTCCGACGAGGCGATTCTATCGGCCGAGGATATCGCGAAAATCCTCGCCCACCGCTACACCGCCCCGCCCCATAACCGCATCGGCATCGTCGCGCTGGGCCGACCCTTCTGGTTCGGCTATTCCGAGGAGCTGGCCCGCACCGGCACCGACATCCAGACCGGCATGGTGGCCAAGCTGCGCGCCTCGCCCCGGGTCTATGACGCATCCTACCTGCCGACATTATTGATCCCCGAGAAACGCACCGTCGGCCATTACCGCGAGGCCGCCGCGCGCTATCAGGCCGACCTGCTGCTGGTCTATCAGGCCGCCTGCCGCACCTACGACAAATACCGTTTCTTCTCGCCCGACGAGGCCAAGTCCTTTTGCAATGTAGAGGCGGTGATCCTGGACATCCGAACCGGCATCGTCCCCTTCACCGTAACCGCCAGCCGCGACTTCATGACCAAGGAAAACAAGGAAGACACCAATTTCCGCGAAACCATGGCCCGCGCGGAGTTGAAGGCGCTGGCGGATGCGTTGGCCGAGGTCGGCGACGAGGTGGTGGGGTTTTTGGCGCGGCAGGGGGGGTGAGGCTGGCGGGTGTGCCGAGGGTCGGGCAGGAGGCGAAAATGCAAAAGCTGAAGGCGCTGGTCGTTGTCATGGCGTTGTTTGCGGCCGCTTGCAGCCAGCCCAACAGGCCCATTCCGGCGGGAACCTACTTCCCTGAATCCGGCGATGAGAAAATCGTGGTGGTTCCGTCGATGATTTACTTTCACGTAAATGTCGACAGGCAGAAACCCGATATAATCGGCAGCCGGGAATATCCCTACGAGATGTCGCCGGACGGGACGATACGCTTCGTCGTATCCTCGAACAGCAGATTCGGGCTGCACCTCGCCATGGATTATGACTGGATCTGGCGCGACGGCCGGATCGGCAAGGTCGATCTGGAGACCGGGAAAACGGTCTGGTTTTCCATGCCAGAATGAATGTTTCGGTGTCCCGCCCTCATCTGGAAGGCGCCCGAATTAACCGTTCGTAAGGGCTTTGGATGCCATGCTGCGGCGATGATATCGTATTTTCACCAGGCGGCGCCGTGGCGGATCGCGCGGGCCATTCTTTTTACGGTCCTGCTGGCGCTTCTCCTGGCGGGTTGCGACAGCGGTCCGAAGAAGCGCCTGATCGTCGAGAAGGGCGTGGCGCAGGAAGGCTTCGCCCGGCTGCCTGGCTGGGTCAATGTGTTTTTTTACAATCTTCCCGGCGACTGGAAGGGGCTTCGGGAGGTTTCCTTCCACAGACAGCGAATCGAGTGGAAAAGACTGGTCTTCGGTCCGCGCGTGCGCCGGGCGGGCGATTTTTTCCGCGGTCCCAAAGACTTTCCCAAAACTATATCGGGTTATCTGACAAGCCAAAGCAATGTCTGGGAAATCAGCCGCGACAAGAAATTCATGGCGGTCGCCGCGGCGCCGGAAGGATCCGGTCAGCCTTACAGCAGCCTGGTGATCGTGGATATCAAAAAGCGGGCCGTCGCGGCGGCTATCGACGGCGGCGGCAAATGGGGTGTCGCATCGCTGGGCTGGTCCCCCGACGGGGATTATGTCGCCTTCATCCGTTATGACTGGCGGGACCGGAACCTTTTTGCCGAGAGCCTGCAGGACGGGTATTTCTCAGCCTGGCTGGTCATCGTCGACAGGGCCGGAAAAATCGTTGCCCAGACCCAGCTGACCGACGAGCACAATATCCACGCCAGAGTCGTCTGGAAATAGTAGCGGGGCCGACGAGGCCCTCATACCGCCTCCAGCGGCGTCCTCTCAATTCTGTCGGTATTCCTGCCCTCGATTCGGATCAGGCGCGTGGGGCCGCGGCGCAGCGGCGCGTGGATGTCGCCCGGGGCGTAGGCGTGGGCATCGCCGGGACGCATGATGTAGCTGCGCGTTTGTTCTACCTTGCCGGGCTGATCCCCGGTCGGCGGCGTCACCATGCACCAGTCGGTCATCTCGGTCTCGCCGGCGGCCTGGCCATAGATCGCCCAGGTCGGCCCGTGGTCGTGCGGCAGGCCCATCTTTTCGCCCCTGTAAACATGGGCGCAGATGCAGAAGCCCAGGTCGGGATCCTCGTACAGCACAGTGCGTTCTTCTTCCGCATTTTCCGGCGCATATCTGGCGATGAAATCCGCGTCGGCGAGCGCGCGCCCCACCAGCTTGCGCACGGCCTCGTGGCCCTCGGCGCCATCGTCGGCCTGCAACGCGGCGCGGATATCGGCGGCAAATTGTTCGAGGCTGTAGGTCATGGCGCGACTTTCGTTAGTTTCTCACTGCGCGGCAGATTGGCTTCATACCTTCAATGCTGTCAACAGCATCAGCACCGCCGGCATTGTTGCCATGGCGGCGAGCGTCTGGATTGTGATGATGGCGGCCATCATGCGGTGGTCGCCGCCGAGCTGGCGGGTCATCGAGTATGAGGTCGGGCTGTTGGGCAGGCTGGCGAACATCACGGCTATGGTCAGCGCCAGGCCATGCGCCCCGAAGGCGAGGCAGGCGGCCAGCGTCAGCGCCGGCAGGACGGCGAGCTTCAGGGCGGTTACTGCCAGCACCGTTCGCCCGGCCCGGCGCACCGCCTCGAACATCAGCCCCGCCCCGACCGACAGCAGCGCCATGGCCAGCGTCCCGCGCGCCATGATTGCCAGCATATCGTCGACCACCGGCGGCAGGCCCAGCCCCGCCAGATTGATCGCCAGCCCGGCCGCGATGGCCAGGATCACCGGGTTGCGGGCCAGGGCGGAGACGACCTTGCCCCAGCCGCCATTGCCGTCCGGCCCGTAGACGGTCAGCACCACCGCCGCGAAGACATTTACCAGCGGCGTGCCCACCGCTACCACGATTGCCGCCAGCACGCCGCCCTCAACCCCGAACAGCGCCTCGGCGGCGGCGAATCCCACATAGATATTGGGCCGCATGCAGCCCTGGAAGGCGGCGCCGAAACCCGGCCCGTCCAGTCCGAACAGCGGCTTCAGCAGGAAGGCCAGCGCCGCCATGGCGAACAGCCCGGCGGCGATCCCCAGCCCCATCGGCCCCAGCGGCATGCCGGACAGGTCGGCCCCGGCGATGCGGACCACCAGATAGGCCGGGAACAGCACATAGAACACCAGCCGGTCCACATCGGCCCAGAACGCCTCGCCGAACCAGCCGCCGCGACGCAGGCCCCAGCCGAACAGGATCAGCAGGAAAACTGGGGCGAGGGCGGCGAGGATGTTCGGCATGGGTTGACTAACGGTGTGAAACGATGTTTCACCCTGCACCGGGCATGCGGTCCCGTCAATCAGGCGCGACTTGTAATAGGCGGCGCGCGGGGTCATTTATTTACAAGCGCCGGCAAATCGACTACTTGGTTCGTGGAGAGGAAAGAGCAATAAAAATGACCGATCGCGACCCGACCGAGGCAACGGCGCAATCCATCGCCGAGGAACTCGCCAACACCGTGACGCATGGTGTCGGTGCTGTTCTTAGCATTGCCGGGCTGGTTGCCATGGTCGCGATGGCGATGGCCAGCCCCAACCCGTGGTCGGTCGCGGCCGTTACCGTATTCGGCTTGTCACTGGTCCTGTTGTATATTGTCTCGGCGCTGTATCACGGCATCGCGCATGGCAGGGCCAAGCGGATTCTGAAATTTCTCGATCACAGCACGATTTTTATTTTGATCGCCGGCACCTATACGCCGTTCGCGCTGCTGGCGCTGTCGGGCGGGCCGGACTGGTTTCTGCTAATGACGATCTGGGGGCTCGCCCTGGTCGGCATCGTTCTGCAGGTCGCCGCGGCCGGGCGTTTCGAATGGCTGAGAATAGCGCTCTATGTCGCCATGGGCTGGCTGATCATCGCCTGGGCCGAGCCCGTGATCTCAAGTATCGGGTGGAGTGGGTCGATCCTGCTGCTGATCGGTGGCATCGCCTATACCGGCGGCCTCGCGTTTTATGCCTGGGACAGGCTGCCGTTCAATCACTCGATCTGGCATTTGTTCGTCCTGACCGGCAGCACGTCGCATTTCGGGGTTATCGTGTTTTTCGTTATTTAAGAGTCTGGCCCGCTCCCTTGCAGTGCGGCCGAGTGGCTTCATCCTTCGTCCTTCGACAGGCTCAGGATGAGGATTTTTTCTTTAGATTTAAATACATACTCCTCATCCTGAGCCTGTCGAAGGATGCGCCGGGGAGTAGCCTCGCCGGCGCGAGCGTCGACGCCGGTCAATCTTGAAGTGACTTACCGCGCCATGATATCCAGCGCGCCCTGCAGGATGTAGGCCGCGGCCATCTTGT
>CBFDDT010000251.1:0-4422 GCA_965603635.1 uncultured bacterium
GGCAAGCGGGAGAACTGGTTCACCGAAAACCAGTCGAACGGCGTGCGGGTCTATGCCGGCAAGAAGGACTATTTCCTGCCCAGGGGCACCTATACCTACCGCCTGACCTACAAGACCGACCGCCAGATTGCGTTCCATGAGGATTTCGACGAGCTTTACTGGAACGTCACCGGCAATGGCTGGATATTCCCGATCGATTACGCCAGCGTGACGATCCACCTGCCGGAGGATGCGACGGTGGTCCGCAAGGCCGCCTATACCGGGACCCAGGGCGCCAAGGGAACGGCTTGGACATATGGGACCGGCGGCAACGGCAATCCGATGTTCGCAACCACGTCCCCGCTGCGCGCCTATGAGGGGCTGACCGTCGCCGTCGCCTTCCCGAAAGGATTTGTAACGCCGCCTTCCGAAGCCGACGAACTGTTATGGAAACTGCGGGCTTATACGGGCTACGTGGTGGCGGGCCTGGCCTTGCTGTTTGTTCTGGTCATCTATTACCTCATCTGGCGTCGCGTCGGGCGTGATCCTCAAATGGGGACCGTCGTGCCGCGCTGGCTGCCGCCGGAGGGTATTTCCCCGGCCGCGGCCCGTTACGTCACGCAGATGGGTTTCGACAGCAAGGCGATCGGCGCGGCGGTGATCAACCTCGCCATCAAGGGCAGGCTCATTATCCAAGATGACGGTGACGGCGAGTATACGCTGAAGAAGATCAGCAAGGGCGCCAAGGCCAAGCTGTCGCCGGGCGAAAAGGCACTGGAAAACCAACTGTTCCGCCGCAGCGGCGAGGCATCAATCAAAGACGGTAATCACAGCAAGCTGAAGCCCGCGGTCGATGCGCTGAAGACAGCCCTGTCGGTCAATTTCGAGGGCGCCAATTTCAGGCGCAACAGGGGCTGGTTCGCGTTGGGGGTCGGGGTCAGTGTACTTTCGTTGTTTCCCATCGTGCCCGCGATGGCCATGAGTCCAGGGCCCCAGGAGCCGTGGCCAATATTTGCCGCCATCGGCGGAATGGGGCTGCTCAACTGGCTGTTCTTCGTTCTGCTCAAGGCGCCGACACTTGAGGGCCGCGCGATCATGGACGAGGTCGAGGGATTCAAGATGTATCTGGCGACCGCCGAGCAGAGCCGCCTTAACCTGCTGCATCCGCCGGAACGCACGCCCGATTTGTTCGAACGCTATTTGCCCTACGCCATGGCCCTGGATGTGGAGAACGAATGGGGCGACCAGTTCACGGACGTCTTCGCCGCCGCGATCGCCGGCGGGGACGAGGGCGGGGGCGGCTATCATCCTTACTGGTATCACGGGCACGGGCACGCCCGCTGGTCGTCCCCCGGGCGCTTCGCCGACGAGCTCGGCTCGTCCATCGGCAGCTCGATTTCGTCGGCCGCAACGCCGCCCTCCCAGTCCTCCTCGGGCTCCGGCGGCGGCGGTTTCTCGGGCGGTGGCGGCGGGGGAGGCGGCGGCGGCGGGTGGTAGGAATCGCAAGGGACAGGATAAGGAGGGTTCCCATGCGTGGTCTGTTCGGATTTGCCGCCCTCCTTCTTCTTGCAGCCATGTCGTCCGCGCCGGCGCGGGCGCAGGAGCGAATACTCTCTTTTGACAGTATGATCCGCGTGAATGTCGACGCCAGCCTGACCGTTACCGAAACCATTGCGGTGGAGGCGTTGGGCCAGGAGATAAAACGCGGCATCTACCGCGATTTCCCGACTGTTTATCCGCAGCCGGACGGCAGCCGGCCCGTATCCGGGTTCGAGGTTGTCGGGGTATTGCGAAACGGTGAGCCGGAACCCTGGTTCACAGAGGGAAACCTGGACGGGGTCCGGGTCTATTTCGGCCAGGAGGATGTGTTCCTCGAACCCGGGCGCCACGTCTACAGGCTGACATACCGCACGACCCGGCAGCTTCGTTTTTTCGCCGATCACGACGAACTGTACTGGAACGTCAACGGCAATGGCTGGCGGTTCAGTGCCGACAAGGTCAGCGCCACCGTGGTCCTGCCGTCCGGCGCGCACATGCTCGACCGCACCGCCTATAGCGGCTATATCGGCGAAACACGCGAGGACTGGCGCGCCGGAGAGGATGAAGAGGGCAACCCGGTCTTCGAGAGCACGATGGCTTTTCCGGCCCGCATGGGGCTGACGATCGTCGTGTCGTTCCCCAAGGGACATGTTGCCTATCCCACCGAGCGGCAGAAACTGATCTGGTTATTTAAGGATAATCTCCACTGGGTGATCGCGGCCGGGATATTGCTGGCCGTGCTTTGTTATTACCTGCTGGTCTGGTGGCGTGTCGGGCGCGACCCGCGCGGCGGCACGGTGATCCCTCGTTATCTGCCGCCTGACGGCATCTCGCCATCCGCCGCCCGTTACCTCGCCCGCATGGGCTTCGACAAGAAATCGGCCGGCGCCGCGACGGTCAGCCTAGCCGTGAGCGGCCGCTTGAAGATCAGGGAGGACGGCGAGAGGGAATATCGTCTGGTCGAAGCCGCGTCGGCCGATTCCGGCGCGAGCCTGGCGGGCGAGGAGGCGGCCTTTCTGCGTGAGCTGTTCCTGGGGGGTAAAAGTGTCGGCCTCGACCGGGCCGAAAGCAATCGCCTGATCCGGGCGATCGACGCGCTGGAACACAGGTTGGGCGACGTGTTCGACGGTACGCATTTTTCAAGGAACTGGGCCCATGCGATGGCCGGGGTGGCGCAAAGCATCGTCGTGTTCTTCGCCTTCGCCGTTGCCGCGATGATGGCGAATGTCGTCGAGGGCGTCTTCGTGGCGATCGGTGTCGTGGTTTTCCTGATCCTGCTGAACGTTCTGTTCAGGAAGCTGCTGTATGCGCCGACCCGACTGGGGCGCGATCTGATGGACGAGATCGCGGGTTTCCGAATGTATCTGAAAACCGCCGAGGAGGCGCGCCTGAATCTCGCTAATCCGCCCGGCCGCACGCCCGAACTGTTTGAGCGATACCTGCCCTACGCCATGGCGCTGGACGTGGAAAACGAATGGGCCGGGAAGTTCCAGGACGTGCTGTCGGCGGCGACGGCGGCCGGCGGATCGCCCTATCGGCCTGGCTGGTACGATAACCGGAGCGGTCTCGCCACCAATTTCGCGACCGCGGCCTTCGCCAGGGGACTCGGTGGTGGTCTGGCCGGCTCCTTCGCGTCGGCGACCCGCCCATCGGGCTCGTCGGGATCGGGTTCCAGCGGCGGCGGTTCGTCGGGCGGCGGCGGCGGAGGGGGCGGTGGCGGCGGCTGGTAGACGCGCGCCGGTCCCCCCATATTCATGGCAATGAAACGTCATATACCGAGACTTATGCTCCTGTCCCTCGCCGCAATAGTCGGTGTGACGCTGCTTGTGACGGTGGCGGTGCTGGTTGGCGGATTTTTTTACGAGAACTGGAGCCCGGACTGGTCGATCGGGGACAGTGTCGTGGAGGCGGTGGTCGAAGCCCCGCAAACCGGTGAGCCGGCCCCGCCGCCCGTTCCGCCCGCCCAGGCCTTCCGGGACGGCGTCTGGATCTGGGTGTTGGCGGTCGCCGCGCCCTTCGCCTGGTATATGCTGATCTGGAGCCTGTATGGGCGCGATCCGCTGGCCGGCGTGACTTTCCCCCGTTTCTATCCGCCCGAGGAGTTGTCGCCGGCCACGGTGCGCCAGATTGTCGGCATGGGGTTCGACGAGAAGGCGATGGCGGCCGAATTGCTCAGTCTGGCGGTTCGTGGGTATGTCCGGGTCATTCGAACCAAGCGCGGCCTCTACGGAATGCGGCGGACAGACAAGGGGCCCAGCCAGTTGACCGGCGCCGAACGTCATTTGATGGCCGCCCTTTTTCGCGGCACGACCGAGATCGTCATCGGCGACAAGCAGGGGGTCAGGCTGCGGGTCGCGATGGAGGCCTTCCAGAAACATCTGGAGGACGATCTGGAGGGCCCCGTTTACGCCACCAATGTCGGGGCGACACTGACCGGCGTCGTGATCAGTGGCGCCGCCTTCATGGGCGCCTCCATGGCCTACAGGGATGTCGCGCTGGGGAATGTCGAACTGGCGATGGCGGGCGTCGCCGGGCTGTCGATTGTCGCGATGAATGCCCTGTTCTTTACGCTGATGAAGGCGCCGACGGCGCTGGGCCGCGAACTGCTGGACGAAATCGCCGGATTCCGGATGTTCCTGGTCACCGCCGAGCATGAGCGCATGAAAATGGCCGATGCGCCCGAAATGTCCGATCATCTTTACGCGACCAATCTGCCCTACGCCCTGGCGATGGACCTTGAACTGGTCTGGTCGGATCAATTCTCGTTCCTGCTGAAACGCGCGATTCCCGATCCCATGGATTACGACTGGTACGCCGGCGGCGGCGGAGAGAGCTTCAGCAACGGCCTGGTCGGCATGGCCCACTCTCTGGGAGCGGCAATCGCCGGGGTCTTCGAAAAGGACG
>CBFDDT010000252.1:0-4414 GCA_965603635.1 uncultured bacterium
CGCCGTCAAGCCGGAATGGCTGGATTATAACGGGCATATGAACGAGGCCTATTATGTGCTGATATTCAGCAAATCGACCGACGAATTCATGGATTTCGCCGGTCAGGACGCGGATTATCGCGAGCGCACCAATACCTCGATCTACACCCTGGAAACCCATGTGATGTATCTCCAGGAGGTGTCCGAGGGCGAGGCGGTGCGGGTCGAGACGCAGTTGCTGGGGTTCGATGCGAAGCGTTACCGCCTGTTCCATCACATGTATCACGAGGAAAGCGGCGATCTGCTGGCGACGGGAGAGCATATGCTGGTGCATGTGGATATGAGCGGCCCGAAATCAGCGCCCTTCCCGCCGGACCTTGTGGAGAGGCTGGAGGCGATCGGCCAGGCCCATGCGGACCTCTCCATGCCCAAGCAGGCGGGGCGCTCCATCGCCCTGCCGGGGGAGCGCGCATGACCGGCGTCATGGAGAAATATGCCGGCCGCCTCGCGCCGGGCATCGCGGAATACCTGACCCGCGCCGAAGAGCTGTTTTCCCATGATGACGTCGATTTGAGCGCGGAGGATCAGCGGCGGGCCTTCACGGCGCTTTGCAAGGCCTTTGCCGGGCCGCATCCCGAGGGGCTGTCGGTGCATGACGAGACCATCCCAGGCCCCCATGGCGACATCGCGATCCGCGTCTATCGCCCGGCGGGCGAGGGGGTCTTGCCCGGCCTGGTCTATTACCATGGCGGCGGTTGGGTGGTCGGCGATCTGGACAGCCATGACGATCATTGCGCCTGGATGGCCGCTACAAGCGGTGTCGTCATCGTTTCGGTCGACTACCCCTTGTCGCCCGAAAATATCCATCCGGTCCCCGTCGAGACCAGCGACGCCGCCTTCCGCCATATCGCGGCGAACGCGGGGGGGTACGGCATCGATCCGGGCCGGCTCGGCATCGGCGGCGATAGCGCGGGGGCGAACATCGCGGCCGCCGTGGCGCTGAAGGCGCGCGACGCGGGCGGCCCCGCCATCGCCCTGCAGCTTCTGATCTATCCAGCGCTGGGCTGCGATTTTTCCCTGCCGTCATACGCCGAGAATGCCGACGCGCCGGCGCTCACCACCAGCGACATGGTCAAATATCTGCGGCTCTATACCGGGAAGGAGCCGCACGAGATTACCGACCCTCACGTCGCGCCGTTGCTGGCGGCCGACCTTGCCGGCATGCCGCCGGCGATGATCGCGGCCTGCGAACTGGACCCCCTGCGCGACGAGGCCGCGGCCTGGCATGAGCGGCTGGAACAGGCGGGCGTTCCGTCTCGCTATTATCTGGGCGAGGGGCTGGTCCATGGCTGCTTGCGGGCGCGCCGCATGTCGCCTCCGGCGATGCGGTTTTTCGAGGCGGTAAATGAGGGTCTTTCGAGCTTGCGCGATTGACGGCATTCGTCGCGAATGCCTTGCAATAACGTTTGCGTGAAGTGGTTGACGTATACGTTATGTTGGGCGTATGGTCCCACCCATGGACGCATCGAGTCACAGCGAACTCTATTCGGTAACCGAGCTTGCCGAGGATCTGGGCATCACGCCCCGCACGCTGCGCTTTTACGAGGACAAGAAGCTTCTGAACCCGCGGCGGGCCGGCAATACGCGGGTCTATAGCCACCGCGACCGTGGCCGGATGATCCTGATCCTGCGCGGCAAGCGGCTGGGTTTCTCCTTGAGCGAAATTCGCGAATGGCTGGACCTCTATGAATCCGACCCCGCCCAGATCGGCCAGATGCACAAGCTTGTCGACAAGGCCGGCGCGCGGCTGGCGGCGTTGAAACAACAGCGCGAGGACATCGACGCGACCATAAATGAACTGACGGACATCATCGGCGCGGCCGACCGCCATCTGGCGTCGGCCGGCAAGACAAAACAGGCTGGAAAGGCGTGACCATGAACAGCAACGTCGTTATCGCGGGCTACGCCCGGACCCCCTTCACCTTCGCCCACAAGGGCGAGCTTGCGCGCACCCGGCCCGACGATCTGGCCGCCGCCGCCGTGCGTGGTTTGCTGGAGCGCACCGGCGTGAAACCGGAGGATATCGAGGATCTGATCTGCGGCTGCGCCATGCCCGAGGGCGAGCAGGGGCTGAACGTGGCCCGGCTGATCGGGTTGCTGTCGGAACTGCCGGTCACGGTGGGCGGGGCGACGATCAACCGTTTCTGCGGCTCGTCGATGAACGCGATCCATATGGCGGCGGGCAATATCGCCATGGGGGCGGGGGATCTGTTCATCTGCGCCGGGGTCGAATCCATGACCCGGGTGCCGGTCGGCGGCTACAACCCGATGCCCAACCCGGGCCTCGCCGAGGCAATGCCCGGCGCCTACATGTCGATGGGCGAGACGGCGGAAAATCTGGTCGAGAAATATCAGGTCACCCGTGACGAACAGGAAGAACTGGCGATCAGCAGCCACGCCAAGGCGGCGGCCGCGCAGGCCGACGGGCGCATGGCGGCCGAGATCGTGCCGGTGGAAACCAAGGCTGGCGTTGTCGACAAGGATGGCTGCATCCGCGCCGGCACGGACAAGGAAGCCCTCGCCGGGCTGAAACCCGCCTTCCGCGAGGGTGGATCGGTCACCGCCGGCACCTCCTCGCCGCTGACCGACGGGGCCAGCGCCGTGCTGGTCTGTTCGGAAGAGTATGCGAGCAAGAACGGGCTGGACCCGCTGGCCCGCGTCAAAAGCATCGCGGTGGCCGGCTGCGCCCCCGACATCATGGGCATCGGCCCGGTGGCCGCGACCAACAAGGCGCTGGCCCGCGCGGGGCTGAAACTGGACGATATCGACATCATCGAGATGAACGAGGCATTCGCCAGCCAGGTCATGGCCTGCCACCGCGAGATGCCGTTCGATTTCGCCAAAACCAATCTGGACGGCGGCGCGCTGGCGCTGGGCCATCCGCTGGGCGCCACGGGCGCGCGCATCACCGGCAAGGCGGCCAGCGTGATGAAGCGCGAGAAGGGCAAATACGCGCTGGCCACCCAATGCATCGGCGGCGGACAGGGCATCGCGACCATCCTGGAGAGTGTGTAATGGAAATCAAACGCGCGGCCGTCATCGGCGCCGGCGTGATGGGCAGCGGCATCGCCGCCCACATCGCCAATGCGGGCGTTCCCGTCCTGCTGCTGGATATCGTGCCCAGGGACGCGGCGCCCGACAAACGCAGCGCCATCGCCGAGGGCGCGCTGGCCAGGCTGTTGAAGACCGACCCCGCGCCCTTCATGCACAAGCGCAACGCGCGCCTGGTGAGCACCGGCAATATCGAGGACGATCTCGACAAGCTGGCCGACTGCGACTGGATCGTCGAGGCGGTTCTGGAAGACCCGAAGATCAAGCGCGACCTTTACGGCAAAATCGACAAGCACCGCAAGAAGGGCTCGGTGGTGTCGTCGAACACCTCGACCCTGCCGCTGGCGGTGCTGACCGAGGGCATGCCCGACGCTTTCGCCGCCGATTTCATGGTCACGCATTTCTTCAACCCGCCGCGTTACATGCGGCTGCTGGAGATCGTGCGGGGCCAGAAGACCCGGCCCGAGGCGGTGGGGATCATCCGTCATTTCTGCGACCACCGGCTCGGCAAGGGCGTGGTGGACGCCAAGGACACGCCGGGATTCATCGCCAACCGGCTGGGCGTGTTCTGGATCGAATGCGCGGTGGTCGAGGCGCTGGACGGCGGGCTGACCGTCGAGGAGGCCGACGCCGTCATGGGCCGCCCCATGGGCATCCCCAAGACCGGCGTGTTCGGCCTGCTGGATCTGGTGGGCCTTGACCTCAGCCGCCATGTGGCGCGCGAGATGGCGGCCTCGCTGCCAAAAACGGACGCCTATCATGCCATCAAGCGCGACGTGCCGCTGTTCGAAAAGCTGATCGCCGACGGCTATACCGGCCGCAAGGGCAAGGGCGGATTCTATCGCCTGAACCGCGAGGGCGGCGGCCGCGAAAAACAGGCCATCGACTTGCAAACCGGCGAATTCGCCCCGGCCCTGCGCCCCCGGCTGGAAAGCATCGGCGCGGCGGGCAAGGATTTGCGCAAACTGCTGGAATACCCGGACAAGACCGGCGCCTATGGCTGGCGCGTGCTGTCGCAGGTTCTGTGTTATGCGGCATCCCTGATCCCCGAGATCGCCGACGACGTGGCGGCGGCCGACGAGGCCATGCGGCTGGGTTATGCCTGGAAGGAAGGCCCGTTCCAGATCGCCGACCGGATCGGCGTGGACTGGCTGGTCGGCCGGCTGGAGGAGGAGGGCAGGGAGGTTCCGCCACTGCTGAAGCGCGCGGCCGAGGCCGGCGGCTTCTATCGCGATCTGCAATATCTGACCGTCGATGGCGATTACGCCCCCCTGGTACGACGCGAAGGCGTCCTGCTGCTCGACGACATCAAGCGCCAGACCGA
>CBFDDT010000253.1:0-4398 GCA_965603635.1 uncultured bacterium
CGGCGAAGGCGGCCAGTTCGGGCGCGCCGGGGGCGGGGTATTCGATCTGGTACAGAGCTTCTGGGAAGTTATGGAAATCGCGGATGGTCCTGGGTGTCACCGCCGCGCCCGCCATCGGCTCACCGGTCTCCCAGTGCGCGGAAATGCACAATATCGCCCGCGGGCGCGGCAGTTCCTTGCCCAGGCGTTGCAGGAAGGCGCTGGTCGCATCCGGCTGAATCGCCATCATCGGCGAGCCATGGCCGACGAATATTGCGGGGAGTGTCGAGGTCATGGGAAGAATATGGACGGCTCCGCGTGGGCCGTCCATGCCAGGCGATCAGATTTCGCGCCGGGCGGCCTACAGCCGCGGATCCACCGGTTCGCTTTCCAGGGCTAGAACCGCGAAGACGCATTCGTGGACGCGGTATAGCGGCTCGCCCTCGGCGAAGCGTTGCAGGGCTTCCATGCCCAGCGCGAATTCGCGCAGCGCCATCGAGCGCTTGTGCGACAACCCGCGCCGGCGCAGTCGTTCCAGATCGGCGGGCGCGGTATATTCCGGGCCATAGATGATGCGCAGATATTCGCGGCCCCGGCATTTCACCGCCGGCTGCACCAGGCCGCGAGAGTCGCGCTGGATCCAGTCCAGCGGCTTGACCACCACGCCCTCGCCGCCGGCCGCCGTCATTTCCTCCCACCAGCGGGTAGCCTCGGCCTCGCTGGCCTCGTCCGCCAAATCGACGATGCGGTGGGCGGTGGCCATGATGAGTTTCGGGTCTTGCGCCGCCAGTTCGGCCAGCGTCTCCATGTGCCAGCGGTGGTCCTTGTCGCTATGCACAGTCCCCTCGGTGGCCAGCAGGTGGAACGGCGCGATTTTCAAATCGTCGATGCCGGCGACCGGCCAGCAATAGCGGCGATAGGCCTCGACATAATCGTCCAGCATATCTTTCCGGCCCTCGTACCGGTTCAGCATATCAACCGTGCCGTCCATGCCCAGCGCCGCCGCGCTTTTCAGCGCATCGACCGCCGTCCCCATGCTGGCCTGTCCGGCCGCCCCGACGGCGGCGTACTGCAGGCGCAGCAAATCCTCCGCCTTGGCCGACCAGGGCATGATCTCGGCGTCCAGCGCGATCCAGCCGGTCTGGAACCGGTCCCACAGGCCGGCGCCGTCCATGGCGGCGGCGATGCGGTCCAGCACGGCGGTTTCGGTGGCGGGATCGGGGAAGAAGTGACGTCCGGTGCGGGTATGGATGAGGCCCCGGCGGTCGCCGGTCTCGCCGAAGCGCTTGCGGGCAACCTCACCGTCGCGGCAGAGCGTGATTACTGCCCGCGAGCCCATATGTTTTTCTTCGCAGATCACCTGGCTCACGCCGGCATTGCGGAAATAGCTGAAAGCCTCGCGCGGATATTCCAGCCAGGGGCCCTCGCTGGCGGTCGCAGTCGGCGACATGGTCGGCGGCAGATAGATCAGCCAGCGCGGGTCGGCGGCGAAACGGCTCATCACCTCCAGCGCGGCGGCGGCGTTCTCGGCGCGCACCGTGGTATTGCCGTGCAGGCGGGTGCGGATAATGCGCTTGCCGGCGACATCCTCGATATCCAGCAGGTCGCCGGGGCGGTCCTCGCCGCCGGGGCCGGCAGGGCGTAGCGGTTTTACCGATTCGTAATATTCCTGGCGCGCCGGCACGCCGACCAGATCGCGCTCGGGATAGCGCAGCGCGGTCAATTTGCCGCCGAAGACGCAGCCCGTGTCGATGCAGATTGTGCGGTTCAGCCACTCTGCCTCGGGCACCGGCGTGTGGCCATAGACCACCATTGCCTTGCCGCGATAATCGCCGGCCCAGTTGTAGCGCACCGGCAGGCCGTATTCGTCGGTCTCGCCCGTGGACTCGCCATAGAGCGCGAAATTGCGGACGGCGCCCGATGCGCGGCCCTGATAGGCTTCCGTCAGCCCGGCATGGGCGACCACCAGTTCGCCATGGTCCAGCACGTAATGGCTGACCAGCCCGTCGATGAAGCGGGCAACCTCGTCGCTGAACCCCTCCGGCTCGCGCTCCATCTGCTCCAGCGTTTCCGCCAGCCCGTGGGTGCGCGTGACGTTGCGGCCCTTCAAGGCGCGCATCAGCTTGTTTTCGTGGTTGCCGGGAATGCACAGCGCCGTGCCGGCCGCCACCATCGACATGGCGACGCGCAGCACGCCCGGCGAATCCGGTCCGCGGTCCACCAGATCGCCGAGGAAGATGGCGCGGCGGCCCTCCGGGTGGGTAATCTCGGGTTCCTCGCGCGTGCCGCCAACCCGCCAGCCCAGCGTTCCCAGCAAATCCGCCAGTTCGTCGCGGCAGCCATGTATGTCGCCGATGATGTCGAAGGGGCCGGTCTCGTGACGCAGATTGTTCCACAATGGCTGGCGCTCGATGATTGCCGCTTCCACCTCTTCCGGCGTGTCGAAAACATGGATATGGCGGAAGCCTTCCTTCTTCAGCGCCCGCAGCGAACGGCGCAACTGCTGGCGCTGGCGGCGCACCACATGGGGGCCGAAATCGCGGTCCGGCCGGTTCTTGTTGCGCTCAAGGCAGAGCTCTTCTGGCATGTTCAGAACGATGGCCACCGGCAGCACATGGCAATCCTTTGCCAACCGCACCAGAGGTTTGCGCGCCTCCATCTGCACGTTGGTAGCGTCCACCACGGTCAACCGTCCGCCCAGCAGCCGCGTGCGGGCGATGTAATGCAGCACGTCGAAGGCTTCCTTCGTGGCGCCCTGGTCATTCTCGTCGTCGGCGACCAGGCCGCGGCACCAGTCCGACGACAGAACCTCAGTCGGCAGGAAATGTTTGGCCGCGAAGCTGGACTTGCCGCTGCCCGACGGGCCGACCAGCGTCACCAGGCAGAGCTCGGGGATTTTGATATTCATCGCGTGAACACCGCCATTTGAGTAGGCGGGCCGAATGTTTCGTCCTCCTCGCCAATCGGGGTGAACTTCACCTCATAGCGGCTGCGTTCCGCCACGCCTTCCGCCCATTCACGGAATTCGGCGCGGGTCCATTCGAAGCGGTGGTCGCGATGGCGCAGCGCGCCTTCCTTCATGCCCTCGAACTTCGCGTTATATTCGCGGTTCGGGGTGGTGACGATCACCGTTTTCGGGTTCGCCCAGGCGAAGATCGCGCGTTCCAGCGCCGGGATGCGGGGCGGGTCCAGATGCTCGATCACCTCCACCAGGCAGGCGGCGTCGAAGCCGGCGATGCGCTTGTCGCGATAGGTCAGTGCGCCCTGGAACAGCTCAATGCGCTCGCGCTGGCGTTCTGTCATGCGATCCAGATACAGCCGGCGCGCCGCTATTTCCAGCGACCGGGTCGAGGCATCCATGCCCGCCACCTTGTCGAAGCCGCGATCCTTGTAAAGCCGTTTCAGCAGCTTGCCCTCGCCGCAGCCCAGATCGATGGCGCTGCGCGCGCCGGCCTCGTTCAATGCTTCCAGCACCGTGCGATAACGCTGTTCGTTGAGGCTGATCTTTTCCTCCAGCGCTTCTTCCTCGGCCTCTTGGGTTTCCGCCGTCTCGTCGGGCTCCGGGTCCTCGTCGATCATCAGCCGGGCCAGCGCCTCGCGCGCCAGCGAGTGGCGGCGGCCCAGATAACGATGCGCGATCTGCTCGCGCTCGGGATGGTCCTTCAGCCAGCCTTCGCCCCTGGACAGCAATTTTTCGATCTCGTCCTTGCCGATCCAGTAATGTTTGTCGCGGTCCAGCACCGGCAGCAACACATAGAGGTGGTTCAAAAGTTCGCTCAACCGGCATGTCGCGCTCAGCCGTACCCGGTAATAGGGCGACTCGCCCCATTCGGGGAATTTCTCGTCCAGCGGCAGGCGCTCGGCCTCGACTTCATAGCCCAGCGGTTCGAACAGGCTTTTCAGGAAGACCTCGCCGCCGCGGCATGGCAGGGCTGGCAAGCCGGCCTCCAGCGGGATCGGTGTGTCGGCCAGTTTCTCGCGGTCCTTATTGCGCCCGCCCAGCGCCGAGGCGAAGACCCGGGCGATGGCGACACTCAGGAATGACGACGCCACGTAGGGCCGGTCGTTGACGTAATGGGCCAGCGTGCGCTCGCCCTTGGTTTTGGCTCCGCGCACCAGCTTGAGCGAATCCACTTCCAGCAACAGCGCCGCGGTACAGCGCTCGTCCGACGCCTCGGGATAAAACACATGCGCCTCGCCGAACGAAACCGTGCGGCTGTGCACGCGGTCCGGCTTCTTGACCAGCAGATAGCCAAGATCGGTGGCGGGTTGGTGGGTGGTGGTGATTGTCAGCAGCATGGGCGCAACATAACCGCCCAGGGCCCGCGCGGAAAGGTTGCTTTATTGCCCCTCGCGCCGCCAGGCGATGACGGCCATGCCGAGCGCCAGCATCAGGGCCAGCCAGGCCGGTAAAGCCGG
>CBFDDT010000254.1:0-4365 GCA_965603635.1 uncultured bacterium
GTCCATGAAGAGAAAACCTCACCCCCGCCGGGCCAAAATCCGGTCGATCAATTCGTTCGCCGCGCCCAGATAGTTGGCCGGGTCCGCCACCGCGGCCCAATCGACCGGCGCGTCGGTCTTGCCGCCGAGTATCTCCATCAACGGCCGGCCCGTCCGCGCAACCTCGCCACAGGCCGCCTTGACAAGCGCCTGGGCCTCACTGCGCGGCATATGTTCCGCCAGCGCGAACGCCGCCGCCTCGGCCAGAATCAGCCCGTTGGAATCATCCAGATTGGCGCGCATGCGCGCCGTGTCGACTTCCAGTGTCTCGATGACAACAATGGCATGGTTCAGGGCCGCGCCCGTGGCAACGGCCATTTGCGGCAGGGTCAGCCATTCAAGCTGCCAGCCGGGCGCGCCGCGTTCATGTTCCTGGATCGCCGCCTGATGCATCGACGAAACGAGCGTCGCGTTCTGGCGCGCCAGGGTCACCATGACCTCGCAGGTCACCGGATTGGATTTCTGCGGCATGGTGCTGGAGCCGCCGCCCGCGCCGGGGCGAACCTCGGCCACCTCCGACTGGGCCAGCAGGATCAGATCCCCCGCCATCTTGCCCAGGCCACCCGTTACCATCGACAGCCAGCCGGCGAATTCGGCCAGGCCGTCGCGCTGCACATGCCAGGGGGCGGCGGGGGCGGCCAGGTTCAACTCCTTGCCCAGCGCCTCCATCGCCTCGACCCCGCGATCGCCCAGCGCCGCCAGCGTGCCGACCGCCCCGCCGAACTGCACGACGACCAGGCGCGGGCGCATTTCCTCCAGCCGGGTTGCATGATCGATCAGCGGCGACAGCCAGCCCGCCGCCTTCAACCCGAAGCTGGTCGGCAGCGCCTGTTGCGAACGGGTGCGCCCCGCCATGACCGTGCCGCGATGTTCATCGGCCAGCTTCGCCAGCAGGCCGGACAGCCGCCCAACCTTTTCTTCAAGCATGTCGGCCACGCCGCGCAGCCGCAGCACCAGCCCCGTATCCACGATATCCTGACTGGTCGCGCCCCAATGGACATACCCAGCCGCCTCGCCACCGACAGCGGCGCGAAGCTGTTCGACCAGCGGAATGATCGGCACGCCGGATTTCTCCGTGCCCGCCGCGATGCCTGCGATATCCGGCTCGAAGGACGCCGCGACGTCAGCAATCCGCGCCGCCGCCTCCGCCGGGATAATACCCAGCCGTGCCTGAACCCGCGCCAGCGCCACCTCGACATCCAGCATGGCGCGCAAGGTGGCGGCGTCGGAAAACGCATCCGCGATCTCCGGATCGGAAAACAGCGCGCCATAAAGGGCGGAATCGGCGGGCGAGATGCTCATGGCCGATATATAACCCGGTTAACCGAGGAGGTCACGCCGGATAACTCTGTTCGTTCCACAAAGACTAGTAATAGCGGGGCTCTGGGGGCTATCATGGAGCCTCCATAAGGGGGGTGCAATGTTGGGGAAAAACGTATCCGCATGCCGACCTGTTGGCGGGTTGGCCGGTGGGCTTGAGGCGATAGCCCGGGGCTATGATCTGATTCTTGTCGATATGTGGGGCACCATCTACGACCGGGACGTCGGGCTTTATCCAGAAGCCGCCGATGCGCTATACCACGCCCGGCAGTCAGGCCGGAAAGTCTTCCTGACCTCTAATGCAGCAAGGCCAGCGGAACTTGAAGTCGAGCGCCAGCTTGGCGCCAGCCTGCCGCGCGATCGTTACGATGCGGTCATTACCGCCGGAGAGGTACTGCGCCGGCTGCTTCGAAACGGCCAGGCAGGCATTCCGGGCGGGGCGCACCGGTATTTCATGCTGGGCCACGAGCGCAATGCGGGGTTGCTGACCGGCGACGGCTATGAAGAAGTATCGGCTCTCCACGACGCGGCATTTATTGTGGTCGCGGGTCTTGGCGGCGGCGACGAATCCTGCCGGATCGGCGATGCCTCATGGCAAGCTACGGAGAGTATCCTCGCCGAGGCGCTTGCAGCGGATCTACCGTTATTTGCCTGCAAGGCCGATTGGCTCACCGTGCGGGGCAACGGCAGGCCCTGGATCGGGCCCGGCCCCCTGCTGTCGCGCTATGCGAGGCAAGGCGGGACGGTCCTGGTCGTGGGCAAACCGGGCGAGGCCTATTACCGGCATTGCCTGGACCTGGCCGGTACATCGCCGGAACGCGCGCTCGCGATCGGCGACCACTTGGAAACCGATATCGCGGGCGCCGCCGCCTACGGCATCGACAGCGTTTTGATCCGCGGCGGAATGGTGGACAGGCTCATCTATCCCGACCCTTATGAAGATGACCCGGAATTCTCGGCTGCCAACCGCCTTGCCGCGATTGCAACGCCGACATTCGAATTACCGGCATTGCAATGGTAACGGAAGATCGACAGGGTCGCGCGGCCTGCGTTTCGGCGATCATACTTGCAGCCGGCAAGGGTGAGCGCCTTGGCGGGATTGGCAAAGCGTTCCTGAAGCGCCGCGATGGTCGCACTTTACTGGAAAGCGACATAGAAGGACTGCGCGGCATAGCGAACGAATTCATTGTCGGGATCGGCCCCGGTGCGGCGATTCCCCGGAATCTGGTGGGCACCCCCGGTATCGCATGGACAAAGGGCGGAAGCACCCGCCTGGAAACCCTGTGCAACGCCATGGAGGCCGCGAATGGGGAGATATTGCTGATCTGGGATGTTGCTAGACCCCGCGTACCGCCGGACATGGTTCGCGAATTGCTGGAGGCCGCCGCAGAGCATGGCGCCGCGATGCCAGTTCTGCGCTTCAGGACCCGGGAAAGTCTGGGCGTCGAAAAGGACGGCTGGCTCTTGGCCAGTTTCCCGCGCGATGGGCTTTTCCTGTCGCAGACCCCGCAAGCGTACCGGACCGGGATACTTCGTGAAAGCCTCGAAAAGGCGAGCGCGGCAAGTTCGGAAACCGTTTCCGTCCATGCAATAGTGCGTAACGCCGGCTTTCCGGTTCGGGTGATCGAGGGGTCGCCCCATAACGTCAAACTGACCTTTCCAGATGACCTTGAGAAATATCTTGGCTGGCCGAACGCGAGCGAAACACGTTGACAGGCCATTAAGAGGACATTGGCTATTGCGCTTGTTCCAAAAGAAACGCCGGCGGGAGCAGATAAATATCTTCCATGCGGAGGATCGGGCGCGGCGCGCCCTGGCGCAAGGCAACGTTACGGCCGAAGACGCGATGATACTCCTGGACCTGGCGCGGAAAAGACGGAAACCCCGAGACCTGATTCTTGTTCACCGCCGATTGCAGGCAGCGGGTAATACGGAATTATTCGACCAGCAGGAACTGGACACCGCGATTGCCCGGGACGAGGCCAGGCGGAAAGAATGGGCGGAACGAGCCGCCGGTCCTGTCCGCATCGCGCTATTCCACGCCAGAGACTGGCATGCCCGGCTGTGCGAAGGCGTCGCGAAATTGGCCGGGGATGAGCTTGTCCTGCAGACCGGCGACGAAGACGAACTGGTTGCGGCCCGGCCCGATGCAGTCATATCCTCCTATATTCCGCCGGACGCGGTAGCCCGGATGCGCGCCCGGCTTCCCGACAGTTTCTGGCTCTACCTTCGCCATGGCGTCGCTAACAAGCGGGCCAGTTTCGGGATCGCCGGCGCTTTCGACGCCGTCTGCGTTTCCAGCCGGTATATCGCCGATTCTTATACCGACGCCGGTTTCTTTCCGAAAGAGGATGTCTGGGTCACGGGCTATCCGCCTCTGGACGGCTTGGCAAGGCGGCAGGAGAAGTCTGGAAACGGCTCTTTTACGGTGCTTTACGCCCCAACCTTCACCCGGGATCTGTCATCCGCGAATATCTGGGGTCCCGGCCTGGCGGGCCAGATACTCAAGGCCGATTCAAGCCTCAGATTGATCGTCAAGCTGCACCCGCAGACGCGTGAATTCGACCGGGATATCTGGGATCAGTGGGGGCGGGCCTGCCTCCGGAGCGAACGAACGCGGTTCGTCGAAGACAGCAACGCCGATCTCCTTTCCTTTTTCCCTGAGACCGACCTCCTGCTATCCGATTTCTCAAGCTCCGCCTTCCTTTTCCTGACGACCGGTCGCCCGATCGTCCTGCTAACACCGGCCGGCGCAGCGGAGAATCATGGCTGGCGCGACCCGGACGGGATCGAGTGGAAATGGCGCGACATGGCGGTAGAGGTTCGCCATCTCTGGGCGGCCAGACGTGCGGTGCGGCGAATACTGCGTGGCACCGACCACAAGGCGGAAATCCGGGAAACCTATAGAAAGCTGCTGTTCGACGATACGCTGGACGGCAACTCGGCCGCCCGGGTCATGCAAAGGCTCGGCCAGGTATTCGGCCGCGGCCCCGGCTAGGCTCTCTC